>JANXXE010000064.1 GCA_025350815.1 Myxococcales bacterium
GCCCCCTGGTGATCTCCCTGGATCGGTCGCAGTCCATGATGACAAAACTGGGGGACGTCCCGCGAATTTTCGTCGCGCAGCAGGCCCTGCGTGCCGTCGTCAAGACTTACCAGCCGGCGGTTTTCTTCGGCTACGAGGAGTTTCCCGGGACCCGGACCCAGTGTGGCAGCGCCTCGTGCTGTGCGGGCGGCCTGGAGGTCTTTCCGGGGCCGAATGCCGCCCAGGCCATCGACAGGGCGATGCGCTGCGATTTCGGGCAAGCCGGCTGTTTCGATACCCCCAACGAATCGCCCACCTTCGATGCCCTGAGGCGCATTCGTGAGTTTTATGATCTTCTGGACCGCAGCGAGGCGCCGTCCCGCTATGTGCTTCTTGTCACCGATGCCGACCCCGGTTGCCTGAACGACAAGGCGACCACCAGTGCCTGTGATCGGGCGGTGGCCGAGATCTCCACGCTGGCAAGGTTGGGCGTCAAGACCTTCATCGTGGGCCTGTCCGACGCGGTCAAGGCCACGACCTGTCTTGACCGGATGGCCCTGGCTGGAAACGCCCCGCGGCTGCTGCCGCCCTACTATTACCCGGCCTACGACGAGCCGCAGCTCAAACAGCAGTTGCAGGATCTGGTTTCGGGGCTGGCCGGCCAGGCCTGCCGGATCACCTTGCGTTCGGCCCCGCCCAGCGTGGACAAGGTGAACATCCTTATGGACGGTAAGGCGGTACCGCGCGATCCCCTGCGGCACGAGGGGTGGGCCTTCGATCAGGATTCCCAGGTCAAGCTGACGTTCTTCGGCTCGTGGTGCGACCGCATCCAGACCTCATCCGTCGAGATCGACGTCAGCGCCGCCTGTTCCCCCTGCGCAGGGCCGTTGCTCTGCCGTCCGTGACCGGCGACAATCTGGCGCGCGTGTCTGTCGCAATTGGATTCATAGGCCTCGGGGTGATGGGTGCGCCGATGGCCGCGCGCCTGCTGGCAGCCGGCCACAAGGTCAAGGTCTACAATCGATCCGCCCATCGCTGCGGACCCTTGGTTAGCGCCGGTGCCGAGGCCGCCGCGACGCCGATGGCGGCCGCTGTGGGCAGCGAGATTGTCATCTCGATGGTGACCGATTCCCCCGACGTCGAGGCCGTACTGTTGGGTGCGGACGGGGCAGCCAGCGGGGCCAGCAGCGGCGCCCTGTTCATCGATATGAGTACCATCGCACCCGAGGCCGCTCGTCGCGTCGCGGGCTCGCTGCGCGCGCGCGGGATCGCCTTTCTGGATGCCCCTGTCACGGGCGGCGACATCGGCGCCCGCGATGGGACGTTGTCGATTCTGGTCGGCGGGGACGCAGCCGATTTGGATCGCGCGCGTTCGGTGTTTTCGGTCCTGGGAAAGACGATCACCCATTGCGGCCCGTCGGGTGCAGGTCAGACGACCAAGGCCTGCAATCAGATCTTGTGTGCCCTGAACATGGTCGGCCTTGTCGAGGCCCTTTCCCTCGCGAAGGCCGGCGGGATCGATCAGAAGGTGATGCTCGGGGCCCTGGGCGCCGGTGCCGGGGGCTCGTGGGCGCTGGCGAACCTGGGGCCGCGCATCGTCAACGGCGATTTCGCGCCCGGGTTCATGATCAAACTTATCCAGAAGGATCTGCGCATCGTTCGGGGTCTGGCCGAACCGCTGAGTCTGCCGCTAGACGGCACCGCACTGGCCCAGCGTTTTTTCGCCGACAATGAACAGCACGGCGAGGGCGCCCTGGGTACCCAGGCCATGTACAAGGTCCTGCAGCGCCTTGTCGGCGCCTGACCTATTTCTTCTTCAGATCGTCGAGCTTCATCAGCACGCGATCCAGCGACCACTTGGGCAATACGACGACGTCGGGCGAGCCGACCTTCTCGGCGTAGAAGTTCTGCTGGTCGCTGGTCGGCGAGCCGACCTTCAGGACGCAGCCGCTGCCCTTCACGCTGGACTTGGCGGTGATTGTCGCCGACGGCTTGGCGATGCCCGTGGTTTTCGGTGAATTGTCCTCGGCAAAACTGATCGCCTTCCATTCCTTGAACGCCGCCAGAAGCGTGCTGACCTTGGCGGGGTCGGGCGTCGCGCCGGCGGGCCTGGTCAGCTTCCACCCGTCGCTGCCCGTCTTGCCGGGGGGCCTGACCAGGGTGAAGGGCTCCGTTTCGCGTGTCACGGCGACCTCGGTGATCTCGGCCTCGTTCAGGTTGCACACTGTCTTGTCGCGGAACTCGATGGGGCGCTTGTTGATTCGCTCGATGTTGTACTTCTTGACCAGGAAGACCTGCGCGCCGTCGCCGGTCTTTACGAAGTAATCCTCTTCGCCCTTCTTCTTGCCGATCTGCACAACCTTCTTCTTGTCGCCCTTCAAGGTGACCGTGATGGTGGTCTCGGGCGCGGCCAGACCCGTCTCGTCGGGCTTCGGGGCGTCCGCAAAGTCATTCGCCTTCCACGAATACAGGGCCGAGACGATGCCGGACGCAACGGTTTTGTCGAGGGGATCCACCTTCACAGCGGACTCGGTCACCTTCCAGCCCTCGTCGGCGCCGCCGTCCGTGCGGGGCGGCTTTGACAGCACGATGCGACCACCGGTCTTGCTGACGATCTCCAGCTTCTGCGCGTCCGCCTCGTCGAAGGTCGTGATGGATTTGTCGCGCCAGGCGCTGGTGTCCTTGTCGAACTGGTACTTCAGCGAGCCCACGGCCTGCCACACCTCGTCCTTGCCTTCGACCCGCAGCATTGTCAGGCCGTTGGCGACCTTTCCGACGCGCAGATCGGCAAGGACCTTGTCGCCCTTCTTGGCCACGATACGGACGCCCTTGTCGCCCACCTCGAACTCGTCGTGCTTGGCCTTCTGGTCGCTGGTGATGCCCCCGAAGTCCAGCTTTTCAAGCGCCTCGAAGGCCTGTTTGGCGCTGTCCTGTTCGGCCGCATATTGAACGGGCGCCGTGATCTTGTAGGTGGCGCCGTCCTTCTTGACGATCGTCGTGGCGCCCCCCTTCGTGACTTCCAGCGTGTCGAAATCGCCGGCGGCGATCTTGGGAATGGGGCGGGGCGCGTCGCCCGTCCTGTTGCCCTTTTCCGGTGAGCGAAGGACCGCGAAAGCGATCAGGACCAGCGCGGCGAATACCCCGCCTGCAAGCAGTGTCTTGCGGTTCATGCTGTCTTTCCTTTGGTTTTCTTCTCTAGAGTTTCTGGCCCAGGCGGTTTGTTCGCCGGATGCGCCAGCGGACCAGGCCGAACAGGCAGAAGGCCATCGGCAGGCCCACAATATTTGCCCACTGCAGCGCCATGGCTTTGGTGTCGGATGAGATGGTGATTGGGCGCGGGCTCAGGGTCTTCGCGCGCAGCGGGGTTAGGGCCTCGTCCTCGATGGTCCAGCTGATGGCGTTGAACAACAACTGGGCGCCTGCCTGGTAGAACGGCAGGAAGCGCGCCAGCTGAACGTATTCGTCGTTGGCGAAGTCCGAGTCACCGATCACGACCAGGCGAACGGGCTTCTTCGATTCGGAGGGGCTGCCGTCGGGGCTGGACACGGCGGCCGCTGGAGCGAACGCGCTTTTCAGTGGGCCCTCATAGGCGTACCCGAGGGCGAAGGGCCCCTTGGCTCCCTTGTCGCGCGACTCGCTGAAATCCATCTTCGGGTTGAGGATGAAGAAGCCGGTGTGCTTCCAGCTGCCCTTGGACGACGCGGCCAGGCGCCACAGCTTGCCCTTTTCCGGGCGGCCACTTTGCAGGGGGCCGGTCAGCTCGACGCTGCTGGCGTAGGGGAAAACGGCGCCCTTGATGCCCTGGACGATCGAAAGATCTTTGCGCTCGTCCATTTCGGCGCCCAGGAACATGGGGGCGTTCGCCAGCATGCGGCGGCCGCCGACGTCGACCGGGCCGGGCATCGCCTGCGCATCGAACACGAAATCCTGACCGACCTTGAAGCCGTAGGCGGCCAGTAGGGGGCCCAGGCCCGTTTCGTTGGCCTGTCCCATCTTGATCTGCATCTGCTCCATGCCGCCCCCGCCGCCCGGCGATGTCATGGCCATGCCGTCAATCAACATGACGGCACCGCCCCCGCGCATCAGGAACTTGTCGATTTCCTTCTGGCCCTTTTCGTCGATGGCCTGTTTGGGCCCGCCGATGACCAGGGCGTCGACGTCCGCGCCGATCTCGGCCGAGGACGGGTTGACCGTCGTGATCTCGAACTCGTGTCCGAGATCGTCCTTCAGCGATTGGAAGCCCTGGGCGGTCTCGGCCTCGCCGTGCCCCGTGGCGAAGGCGACCTTCCGCTTCTTTTGCGTCATCTGCTTGATGAGCGACGTGATCTGGTATTCCAGGCCCTCGGGGCGCGCCACCTGCGGTATGGATTCAACCTTTTCGCCGTACTCCAGACACAGGCCCAGGTAATACGACCCGAGCTCGAACTTCTGACTGCGCAACACCTGGATTTGCAGCTTCTGCACCTTGCAGCGGGTCGCCTCTTCTTCAAGCTTCTTGTCGCCGCCTGGATCGATGGCTTCCCAGCGGAACTTGCCGCGCGAGCTGGTCTTGTATTCGTCGATTAGATCCCGAACGTAGCGGCTGACGGCCTTGAGCTCGGGCGGTAGATCCGCCGAGATGAAAGCCTTGACCGACAGGTAGTCCGGCAGGTTCTTGACCAGATCCTTCGATGGCTGCGACAGCGTGTAGATCCGGTTTTCCGTCAGATCGACCCGGCCGAAAACCCGCGTTCCGATCAGGTTCAGCAGGACGACCGCGCCGATGACGAACACGGCGTACAGAACGGCGTTCGAGGCGTAAGTGCGTTTCTGGTTGTCGTTGGACATGGGCTATTTCCACTTCCGGGATGCCAGGGACAGTGTTGCCAGCACAAGGGCCACCGTGACCATCGACAGGTAGTAGATGACGTCGCGCGAATCGATGACGCCCCGGCCGATGGCCTCGAAATGGCCGTCGATGCTGAGGAAGGTCACGATCGGTTGCAACGATTCGGGAACCAACTGGGCGATGCGGCCGAACAGATACAGGGCGAACGAAATCCCGAAGGCCACGATGAAGGCGACAATCTGGTTCTTTGTGAAGGCGGACGCCATCACGCCGATGGCGACGTAGGCCGCCGCCATCAGCAGCAAGCCCAGGTAACCGCCGTAGGTGGGGCCCTTGTCGATGGCGCCGATGCTGTTCAGCGTGAAGGCGTAGAACAGCGTGAGGCCCAGCAGGACCGCGACCAAGGTGAGGGCGGCAATGAACTTGCCGACCACGACCTGCCAGTCCTTGATCGGCATCGTGATCAGCAGCTCAAGTGTACCGCTGCCTTTTTCCTCGGCGATGAGGCGCATCGTGATGGCCGGGATGATGAACGTGAACAACATCGGCGCCAGACCGAAGTAGCCACGCATCTCGGCCTGCTTCTCGATGAACAGGGTGTTGAAGAACAAATACCCCGCCAGTAGCATGAACACCGTGACGACGATGTACGCCACGGGTGAATTGAAATACGTGCGAATCTCGCGCTTCGAAATCGCCCAGGTGGCGCTCATGATCGGGGCTCCTCGCCAGTTGTCAGGTTGCGGAATACGTCTTCCAGGTTCGCCGATTCGCGAACCAGTTCCAGTAGGGTCCATCGGTTGTCGACCGCGGCGCGGAACAGGATCTTGCGCAGGTCGTCCGACACCTGTGCGTCGATCGAGAAGGCATGTGCGCCTTCCTCGCCTGTGACGGATTCGCACCGGGTGACGCCCGCGATGCCTCCCAGCTTGGCTTTGACGGCATCGCCGCCCACGCCGTTGGACTCGACGACCACGCGGTAGCGGCTGCCTTTTTCGCGCGAACGCAGCTCGTCCGGCGTGCCGTCGGCGACCAGCTTGCCACCGCTGATGATGAGGATGCGGCTGCAGGTCGCCTGGACCTCGGGAAGAATGTGAGTCGACAGGATGACGGTCTTTTCCTTGCCGACCTCTTTGATCAGCGACCGGATTTCGACGATCTGATTGGGGTCGAGGCCGCTGGTCGGCTCGTCGAGGATCAGGATGTCGGGATCGTGGACCATGGCCTGCGCCAGGCCGACGCGCTGCCGGAAGCCTTTGGACAGCTCGCCCACCAGCTTGCCTGCCACATCCGCCAGGCCACAGCGCGCCCCGATGTCCTTGATGCGCGACTCGCGTCGCTCGGAAGTCATGCCCCGAACGTCCGCCGTGAAGGTCAGGAACTCGGACACCGTCATGTCGCGGTACAGGGGTGTGTCTTCGGGCAAGTAGCCGATGCGCTTTCGCACCTCCAGCGATTCGTCGAAGACGTCGAACCCGGCGACCCGGGCGTGGCCGCCCGTGGGTGCAAGGAAACAGGTCAACATCTTCATGGTCGTGGACTTGCCCGCCCCGTTGGGGCCAAGAAAGCCGAGGACCTCTCCCTTGCGGACACTGAATGTCACGCTGTCCACCGCGCGGGTGGGCCCGTAGTCCTTGGTGAGGTTTTCGACCTGGATCATCACATCTGTCATTGCGGCCTCATGGGTTTCGGAGCTGCCTAACCGCCGGGGAGGGGGATTTATTCCCGCCTGCACCGGACGACAGGGCCCGAACCATCAGCCAGCTGTTTGCGCCTGTCAAGGCCCGCCGGCGTCGGCCGCCGGCGCCGGCACGGGTTCAGTTAAGGGGCAGGGGCCCGGGCAGGATGTTCGCGCAATCCGTGTCGGTCTTGATGGTGCAGCCGGTGGGGCAGCATTTGTCACCGTTCGCGCCCGAGCAGGTCGTGTTGGGGATGTGGGTGCACGTGGCGGTGCAGGCGCTGGGATCACCCGCCAACTTGTCAGCGGTGCAGCGATCGCCGTCGTCGGGACAGGTCGTTGGACAGGTGCTGGGCGGGTCACAGGTCTCGCCCATCTCCACGACGCCGTTGCCGCAGACGGCGGCGCAGTCCGTGTCCGTTCTGGAGGTGCAGCCCGCCGGGCAGCAGCGATCGCCGCCTGCGCATTCGGCAACCTTGCTGTAGCTGCACGCTCGCGTGCAGTCATCCACGCGGCCAGACGTCGAATCGCTGGTGCAGGCGTTGTTGTCGTCGCAGGAAGCCACGCAGGATCCCTTGTTGCCGGCCGTGATGCCCCGGTCGCAGGTCTCACCCGCCTCCAAGATTCCGTTGCCGCAAACGGCCGCGCAGTCCTCGTCGAGGTTGCGGTTGCACCCGTCCGGGCAGCAGCCGTCGCCCGCCGCGCAGACCTTGATCGGTTCAGCCGTGCATTTCGACGTGCACGACTGTGCGTCGCCGGAAATGGTGTAGCGCAGGCACGCTGCAGGGGCGGGGCAGGTCGACGGGCAACTGCCCGCAGCATTGGCATTTATGCCCTTGTCGCAGGTTTCCTTCGGGCCTTCGACGATTCCGTTGCCGCAGGCGGCGGCGCAGTCCGGATCGACGTTGTGGTTGCCACCGGACGGGCAGCAATTGTCGCCGGCCGTGTACGTGGTGATGGGCAGATTTCGGCAGCGGGCGTTGCAGGTTCCCCCCGAGATCAGGGAATCCGCCGTGCACAAGTTTGCGTCGTCGCAAGTGACGGGACAGGCCCCGGGCTTGCCCGCCGGGATGCGCGTGTCGCAGGTCTCGCCCTGCTCGACGACGCCGTTGTCGCAGGTTGCCGAGCAGTCGGCGTCGACATTCGCCGTGCAGCCCGTGGGGCAGCAGCCGTCCTTGGCCTGTTGCGAGCACGCGGTGATGGGCGTGTCGACGCAACGGGCGGAACATGTGCCGGCTGCGCCTTCGATGTGCCGGGGCAAACAGCCCGAGGGATCGGGGGCGCATGCTGCCGGGCACGCGCCGGGCATTCCCTGGGCGATGGCCTTGTCACAGGTTTCCCCCAACTCGACCACGGCGTTGCCGCAGACGGCGCCGCAATCCGAATCGACGTTGCGGTTGCCACCCCGCGGGCAGCAGCCGTCACCGTTGATGAACTGCTCGATGGCGGAGGGCTTGCACATGGCCATGCAGCCCGAACCCACGACGGTGTTGTGCGTGCAAGGATTCACGTCCGCGCACATGGTCGGGCACGAGCCGGCCTGCGGCGTGGTCAGACCCGTGTCGCAGGATTCGCCCACTTCGACCAGGGCGTTGCCGCACACGACAGGACAATCGGTGTCGCTGTTGTGGGTGGCGCCGTCGGGGCAGCAGCCGTCGCCGGGCACGAGAGCCGTGATCGGGCGGTGGACACAGCGGGCCGAACAGGTGTTCGCCGAGATGAGGATGTCCATCGTGCAGGCTTCTTTGTCGACGCAATCCGCGGCCGTGGGGCAGGCCCCCACCTCGCCCGGCTTGATCGCGTCGTCGCAGGTCTCGCCCGGCTCGATTGTTCCGTTGCCACAGGTCGCAGAACAATCGGAGTCGGTGCGTTCATTCCCGTTGGCGGGGCAGCAGCCGTCGCCGGGACTAAAGGTCCTGATTTCAAAGTAGCTGCACGCGGCGCCGCAGCCAGTCCCGATCTTGGTCTCCATGGTGCAGGCGATTCCATCGTCGCAGGTCTCGGGCGGGCAGGCGCCGGACTTGCCGGCGGCGACGGCGATATCGCAGGTTTCGCCCGGGTCGACCTTGCCGTTGCCACAGTTGGCGGGACCATCGCTGTTGCCGGGGGCGTCCGAACCCGGCCCATCGCTGGCGGCATCCGTTGGGCCCGCACCCGCGTCGGTGGGACAGGTCCCGAAGCAATCCAGCCAGATGTCGACGGTCTGTGCCGCGCCCAGTTTCAGGGCGAGTTGGGCCAGGATGCCGCGGCCGACTGTGTTGCCGTCGGCGGCCAGTCCACGTACCTCGATCTTCAGGGGACCCGTCACGCTGCGGGCGAATTCCAGCGAGAACGTAGATGGGAACGCAAGGGCCGTGTGATCGGAACGGGCGAAGTCGTGGCTGGCGTTGTGCTGGCCGTCGTCGACCGTGGTCCGCAACAGGACGATCGGATCCTGCCGGGCCGCCGACGCGAGGTTCACGCGGACCTCCACGATGGTCGTCGATTTGCTGCTGTTGCAGCCGACCAGAACCGCCAGCGCCGCCAGGAAGATGCAGCGTCGAATCAAAACATCACCCGCGCGTTGCCAAGGTCGGTCCGGGGCGGCTGTGGATTTTGTCCGCCCGAGGAGGCGACGATGGAGGCCGTCACGCCGCCCACGACCACGCTGCCGACGACCGCCCAGAACCACCAGCGATGCCACAAGGGGGCCCGACCCGCGGCCGGGGCTGGCGGGGAGGCGGCCACCAGCAGGGCCGACGGCTCGTTCCTGGGCGTTGTCGGCAATGGTGCCGGCGGTGCTGCTGCCGACGGCGCGGCTTCCTGCGGGGGGGCATTCTTGGCGCGGGCTTGCGCGGCGATGACCTGGTCGAGCTCCGCGATTCGCTCTTCGACCTGCTTGCGATTCTGCGCATCCGGCGCCGTCGATAGGTAGCGCTTGTAGAAGAACGCCGCCTTGTCCGCCATGCCTAGCTGCCGATAGGCCTGCGCGATGTTGAACAGGAACACTGGTTCGGCTTTCAGTTCATACGCCTTGCGGTACTCGCTGATTGCGTCCTCGAACTGCCCAAGGTTGTACGAGGTCGTGCCACGTTCGTGGTGGCGACGCATTTCTTCCTGAACAGCGGGCGGCTCGGCCTGGGCCACCGCGCACGGCTGATCCCGCAACAATGCAGCGGCCAGGGCCGCGATCAATACCAGGCGTTTCTGCAAGCTAGGACTCCGGACGTTAAGAAGAAACAGATCTTGAGGCCCGGGGCGGTGCGTGTCAACGCTGCGGGGGACGCCGTGAGGGCGCACGGTCGACAGCGCCGCCTCGCATCAGCACGGGTCCCAGTGGATCCAGGGAGGCGATCCAACGTTCCGCAACGGCGGTTGCCGCACCGGCAAGCGGGCCGGGGGGCGCCGCGGCCTTCAACAAAGCCCGCGCGCGATCCGCGAGTTCCGGACCCCCGAGCAGCTCAGTGAATTTCTTCAAGGTCGCCGGCGACAGCGGCCGTAAGCCCTTTTGAGGCGTGGCCGCCAGGCGCTGGATGACAAGGGTCCGGGCGATGCTACCGGTGTCGAGTGCCTCCAGATCCGTGAAGCCCAGCGCGGTCAGGGCGGCGGGTTCCAGGTCTTCGCGGCGCAGGCCTAGCCCGAAAATCAGGGTCATCGCGGCGCCCGCTCGTTCAACAGCCGCGGTGGCGCGGGCCAGATCGTCAAGCGAGGCGAAGGGTCTTTCCCCTGGTGCGGAGGGTGTATCCAGGCGAGTCGGGAACTGCGGCCGCAGTCGGCTGAGCGTCTCGATAATTTCAGCGTCTTCGGATTCGAAAAGGTCGATGCCTTCGCTCAGTTTCGCGAACGGATGGCCGCTGGTCAGCGTCCGCGCCAGCCGCCTGACCTTGCCTATCAACGTGGTCGCCAGCTGAAACAGACGCAGCAGGGGGATGGTGCGCACGGCTGCCACCGCCGCCTCCTCGCTGTCGCGGGCCAGAAATTCGATGGCGATGTCGAGCGTCATCGACACCCGCGCCAGGGCCTCGGTCACCACC
>JANXXE010000135.1 GCA_025350815.1 Myxococcales bacterium
GTCGACCGCGCGATTCGCAAGCACCTGTCGACGAAGAATCTGGCCATCGCCATCGTCAGCGACAAGGCCGAGTCGCTGCGACAGACCTTGCTGTCGGGCAAGGCCACGCCCATCACCTACGACACGAAGGACACACCGGACGATGTCATGGCCGAGGATCGCCAGATCGAAAACTTTCCGCTGGGGGTGACCGGCGGCCGCGTCGTGGTCACGCCGGTCAGCGCGATGTTCGAACGCTAAAGGCCGACATACGCCAGGATGTCGGCGACCTGGGCGTCGCTCAGAGCCTCGGTCGAATACAGGGGCATCACGCCGCCGATGCTGAAGAACTTTCCGTGTCGGATCTTTTCGACCACGACGGCACGGGCCTGGTCGGGGAAGACCTTGATGCTGTCCTCGGGGATGATCGACGGCTTCGTCCCCAGACGCCCGGCACCCGTGTGCGGCTGGCCGTGGCAGCGAAAACACGCCCGGACGTAGACATCGTGGCCCCGCTCGGCGTTGCCCGTCAGATCGGCCAAATCGGTCACGTCGCGCAGCACTGTCAGGGGTAGACCTGGCGCGATACCGGCGTCGGAACCGGCGGCCTGCAAATAGGCGTAGATTTCGCGGGCCGAATCGTCGCTGACCAGCAGCTTCCGGCCGCCCATGAATTGATCCACGCAGACATTCATCGCATCCAGCAGGCGCGTCTCGTAACCGCCCCACCAGCCCTGGCGGCCCACGCTGCCCGCCAGGTTGTATCCCGGATCCAGCCGGCCAGGCACCACGGGCGGCCCAGCCGGGTCGACGACGTGACAGGTCGCGCACGAGAAGCGATTGAAGGGGCTGGGGGAAAGTGTCGGATCCGAAAACAGACGCGCGCCGAAATCCGCAGCGGGCACCGCCCGATCGCCGCAAGCGGCCAACGCCAAGGTCCCGGCCAGCAGCGCCCATCCCCTGGCGTTCACGGCGCGACACCGGCAGGTGGCACCCAGGCGATTCCGTCGGGGAAGACGCCCACCGGCGAGGCGGCGACAACCATCTGGCCGACGAGATCCAGCACGACGAACGTGCCCGGCGCACGGTGATCGCCCTCGCAGATCAAATTTCCGCGACTGCCCTCCTTGTCGACCAACAGCATGTGCGCGTTTTGGCAGTGCTGGCGGGCGAGGATCAGCAACCCCACCTGCCGCGTCGCCTTGCCCGGCCCGTCGGATTCGTACACGCGAACAAAGTCGCCCACGTTGCCCTGTTCAGGGACATAGGCACGGTACTGCGCCGCCGTGCCCCAGAAGGCCGCAAAAACCGGACTGCCCTGCAACGACACGGCCCGGGCCGGATCGAAAGCGCCACCGTCCGTTGCCGTCGGATCGAAAACATCGAAACCGCCACGCCCGGCGGTGCCGCCACTCGGTCCCAGGCTAAAAACCCAAACGGTCCCGTCGGGGGCCACACCCAGGGCATACGGACATCGCTGGCAGTTGACGCCCTCTTGCGTGCCGGGCAGCGAAACCCGCCGCACGGGCAGGCCCGGTTCTGTCACCTTCACCACCGCAATCTCGTCGGGGCCACAGGTGGCAAACAGGGTGGCGCCGTCCGCCGACAGGCGAACCCCGTGGGCGGCCGGGCACAGCGCCACGCGGGCGCGCACGGACATGCTGTCGGTGTCGATGACCACCAAAAACGAATCCCCGGCGCGCAGGTTGTCCCCGTGCGCGGCGTGCGCCCATGCCACCAAATCATAGTGCGTCACATAAAGCGTCTTGCCGTCCGGCGACAGCGCGTTGTCACCCGGATTGGGGTCGACCTGCACGTGCCCCGTCTCATGCCCGTCGGTGGCATCCAGCTTCAGCACGAAGCCGGGCAGCGTCCCCGTGCCATGCGAGCCGTGCGGCCCGCTGCCGGCACCCTTCACCGCCAGACTGAGATTCACGTACACGGCCCGGCCCCAGGGCCCCGCGGACACGTGGTGGGGACCTTCCAATTCGACGGGTGAAAATCCAATCGGGATCCTCTGGACCCTCGACGGCGCATTCTCCGCCGCCTCGGGGTCGACCACCGACAGCGAATCATCGCCGTTGTTGCTGATGACGAAACGCCCGTTCAGCGGCCCCACCACCGGCGGATCACGCGCAAACGCCAGACCATCGTAGGCCGGCACGTCGCGACCGCACGCAGCGACCAGCAGCGCCAGGCCCATCCCAAGCTGGCGACGCGCGCTTGCCATCCCGGTCGACTTTGCCGCCCTTGACCCACACGCGCAAGGCTTCATTATGCCAGTGCGGACTTGATGGCGACGCACGGACGCTACCGGATTACGCGCAAGATCGCCGATGGCGGAATGGCCGAGATATTTCTCGGCACGCAGCACGGCGCCGAGGGTTTTCAGCGCCCGGTGGTCCTCAAGCGGATTCTCGCGGCGCTGCTGGCGGACCCGCAGTTCCGCAACATGATGATCGACGAGGCCTACGTGGCGATGAGCCTCAACCATAGCAACATCGTGCAGGTTTTGGACCTGGGTCAGTCCAAGGGTCGGTACTTTCTGGTACTGGAATTCGTCGACGGCTGGGATCTCAACCACGTGCTCGCCCGGCTGAAGGCGGCCGGGGTCCCGCTGCCGCCGGAACTTGCGCTCTACATCGTCGCCGAGGTTTGCCGCGCCCTCGCCTACGCGCACGCCAAGACGCGCGACGGCCAGCACCTGGGCATCGTCCACCGCGACGTCAGCCCGCAAAACGTCCTCATCAGCGAACAGGGCGAGGTGAAACTGACCGATTTCGGAATCGCCAAGGCCACGGGCCGACGCGAGCACACGGGCCAAGGCATCATCAAGGGCAAGCTGGCTTTCATGTCACCTGAGCAAGCCTCGGGCGGAACGCTGGATGCACGGTCGGATCTGTTCTCGGTGGGCACGCTGCTGTACCTCATGATCACGGGTCGCCGACCGTTTGAAGCGCCCACGGACATCGAAGGCTTCCTGCGCGTACAACAGTGCAGCTTCCCGCCACCGGCCGAGGTCAAGCCGGACATCGAGCCGAAGCTGGCGACGATCATCCTGCGCGCGATGCGGGCTGCCGCCGCCGATCGTTACCAAAGCGCCGAGGAACTACTTATCGATCTGGAGGCCGCGCAGCGCACGATCTTTCAGCCGGCCGGACAGACCGAGCTCAAGCGGTGGCTGGCGGACCTCGCAACGAAAGACAAGGGCCAACCCATCAGCCGGTCGCGGCCCGCCCCCGACGCCACGACCCCACCCGAGTTGGACCTGGTGGAAGGCGCGGATGTCATATTCGACGACGCCCCGCCTGATAGCGCCCCGACCGTCATCGACAAGGCAGCCAGTGCGACCAGGCCCGTGCACGCCACCGGGCACCGCCGCACGGCCATCATTGCCGGCGGTGCCGCGCTGGCAGTGGCCGCGGCCGCGTTGCTGTGGCCGCGCACCAGCAAGCCGCCCGCCAGCCCCCGCCATGCCCGCACCATCGCACCGCCGGTGACGGTGGCACCCGTCCCGAAGGTCGCGCCCGCGCCCGTGGCCATTCCCGACGCCGCCATTGCCGCCCTGCCTGTGGCCCCGGCGCCCGCACCAGTCGCCGTCACGAATCCCGAGGACGACGAGGACACGCTGCTCAAGCGGACCGAACCCGACGCCGAACAGGCGATCATCGGTGAGGAAGCCCAGGCTGCTCCCGCGCACAAACGAGCCCGGCGTGCGAACCCCGCGGCCGCCCAGACCGTGTCGGTTCGGATTACAAGCAAGCCAGATGGCGCTGTAATTCGCCTTAAAACACGTATATTTGGACGTACCCCGCTGAACTTAAGGTTTAGATCTGGGATTACCTACGAGCTGCAGTTCGTAAAAAGCGGCTATGCAACGGCCAGCAAGACCTTCACCGTCACAACGCAGAAAAGTCAGCATGTCGCGGCGACGATGAGGAAGGCGCCGGCAAAGAAACAGAAGTCGTTCTTGAAGCGACTTTTCGGCGGCTGAAACCGCCCCCTGTCACGTTCCCCCGGCGGCCGGCAAGCGCAGGTGTCGCGCCGACAGCGCACGCGCGAAGGTGCCGTCGTGGGTGACACACAGGATGGCCAATCCGCCGTCCGCAAGCCCGCGGAACAGACGCGCGAGACTCTCCGTGCGGTCGTCGTCGAGGGCGCTGGTCGGCTCGTCCACCAGCAACAATTCAGGCTGCATTGCCAGCGCCCGCGCCACGGCCGCTCGCTGCTGCTCACCGCCCGACAGCTCGTGCGGCAGGGCGGAAGCGCGATGGGCGATGCCCATCTGTTCCAGCAGCGCCAGCGCACGCGGCCGCGCCTCGCCGACCGGCTGACCGCGCACGAACACCGGCCCCTCCGTGACATTGCCGAGGACGGTGCGGTGGGCGAACAGGTGCCAGCCCTGAAAGACGAAACCCACGCGGCGTCGCAGCGCCAGCGCCGCCGTCGCAAAGGCCTGGGCGCCATCCCCGGCGCGCAGTTCGACGTCGCCCATCTTGACCGTGCCGTGATCCGCGCGTTCAAGGCCGTTCAGACAGCGCAGAAGGGTCGTCTTGCCGGTGCCCGACGGGCCCATCAGGCACACGATCTCGCCCGCCGCGATCTGCAACGACACACCCGCAAAAAGGGATCGCCCCGCAAAGGCCTTCGCCAATCCATCGACGATCATCAGGCTCATTTCGCCGCCCCCAGGCGCGCCTCGATCCGCCGGGCCAGTCGCGACAGCGGGTAGCTCATGGCGAAATACAATCCCGCGCACAGCAGGCCCGGCATCAGCCAGCCGCCGCTGTCCACGGCGACGATGGTCATGCGCTTGGTCAGTTCCACGACGGTGATTACCGACACCAGCGAGCTGTCCTTGAGCAGCGCGATGAAATCGTTGGCAACCCCCGGCAGCGAAAAACGAAAGGCCTGCGGCAGAACCACGCGCCTGAACGCCATGGCCTCCGACATCCCCAGCGCCTGCGCCGCCTCGACCTGCCCGACCGGAACGGCCTGGATGCCAGCCCGATAGATCTCGGCTTCGTACGCGGCGTAATTCAGCGCCAGGCCCAGCACGGCCGCCGCGAACGCATTCAACGCCAGCACCCCGGCCAGCCCAAAATAGATCACGTATAGCTGCAACAACACCGGCGTCCCACGAAACAGCTCGACGTAGGCCGTGGCCGCCGCCCCAAGCGCACGTCGCCAGGGCACCCGCGAGGGCAGACGCGCCGTCGCCAGTCCCAGCCCCCCCAGCATGGCCAGCGCCATCGCCACCGCCGACATCAACAGGGTGACCGCGGCGCCCTGGAAAAATAGCCACACCTGGTGCGCCGTCATTCCTCGATGGGGCGCGGGCAGGGCCGCGGTCTTTCCCGGCACCGTGGTGGGCGCGGCGATCAGGGCCTCCTGGCGCGGACCATCGATCCGCCAGCGCGCGAGGATGGCGTGTAGCTCGCCCTTGCCAATCAAGCGCCCGAGACCCTCGTCTATGACGCCGGCAAGCGCCTCGTCTTGCCGCCGCAGGCCGATGGCATAGTGGCCTGTCCGCAGATCACCGACCACGGCCAGGCCCGGTCGCTTGCCGTACCGGTCGGCAATGATGTCGTCAATCAGCACGGCGTCAGTGCGGCCCTGCTGCAGATCGATGAACGGCTCCTGAACGCCTTCGTAGGGCACACGTTCGGCCCCGGCCTCGCCCAGGATGTCCCAGGCCAGCGTACTGGCCAGGGTCCCGACACGCCGTGACCGCAGCGACGCCAGATCGAGAACACGCACATCGCCCTGCCGCGCCACCAGGCGCTCGGCGAATACGTAGTAGGGACGCGAGAAACGAATCCGCTGCTCGCGCGCTGCCGTGACCTCCAGACCGTTCAGCGCGATGTCAAAGGTGCCGCGCTCGAGCGACGGAATCAGCGTCGACCAGTCGTTCTGCACGAAGACCGCGCGCACGCCGAGTTCGCGCGCCAGCGCCGCAGCGAGTTCGACCTCGAAGCCCGCCATCTGACCCGGATGCCCTGGATCTTCGAAAGCGTAGGGCTCGCCGCCCTGAACGTCGCCACCCCAGCGCAAGATGCCGCTTGCCCGCACGCGGCCAAGTCCGGTGCCGCCTGTCTGTGCCGCGGCGATCCCGGCGGGCGACAGAAATACGAGCGCAAGCAGAAAGAGCGGCGCCCATGCTACCCGCCGCCCGCCGCCCGCACGATGGACGAGCTTAGTCACCGCCGGGATTGTAGAACCCGGGCAACCGCGGTCCTTTGCGCTGGCCGCCGCGGTCATTGCCACGGTCATTGCCGCGATCATTGCCACGGTCGTTCCCGCGATCACCGCCTCTGTCACCGCCCCGGTCACCGCCACCGCCCCCCGGCCGCTGATCGCGATGACGCCCGTTGCGGCGACGACGACGGCCCTGCGGTTGTCCGTGGCCCTCGCCCGGGCGGCCACCGGGCTGGTGTCCACCAGGGTGCCGACCTGTCTGGCCTCCTTGCCCCCCTTGCCCTCCTTGCGGTCCTCCGGACTGTCCCCTTGCCTGTCCTGCGCCGCCCGATCCCTGCGGCGGCCGGGACGCATTGTTACCGCCGCGGCTCTGAATGACCGGCAACGATATCGGGCGACTGGGAAGCCAGGCGACATAGGGCCGAATGTTAGCGTCGCGAACCTCCGCCCAGCCGGTACCAAAGTCCTCGACGGATTCCGTTGCTGCCTCTCCAGGCGCGCCATCAAAGCGGTTCAGCCATGTCGCGTCCCCATCGGCCACCTCGATCTCACCCGCCAGAGCAATCTGGCCGTTGACGGCCTCACGCGCATCGGCCCAGACGGATTCGTCGAAGTCGCGCTCGCTGTCGGGAGCCTCGAGCGTCGCCGCAACGGGCAACGGCGGCAAGATTTCTGGTATGGCCGTCGCAAAGACCACGCGACGCTGCGCTGCCACCGCCGCCATCGGAACGGCCGGCTGGTCGCCACCGCCCCGGCGGCGCTTGCGCGGGGGCCGGGCGTGAAAGTCGGTCGCCGCGTGCAGCCCGTGCCGCGCATCCGCATCCCCGGAATCAAAGACCTCACTGTCAAGTCCCGCGCACGAATCGCACAGGCCACATTTCTGGCCCTCGACCTCGCCGAAATAGGGCCGGATCATCTGCACGCGGCAGCGCTGCGTGTTCATATACGCCAGCAACGCCGCCAGGCGCCTGCGGTCCGATATTCGCCGCGCCTCGAAAACGGACGCCGCCTTGTCGATCTGCTCTCGTGTGGGGCGCGGTTCAACACCTTGCCAGCGCGCCGCCTTTATCTCGACCGCCACGCCCATCGCCTCGAGCACCGAAAGGATGACCCGCACCCGCCGTTCGGGCAGCGCCATCGACAGCGCGAGATCCCGTACCGAGACCTCCTTGCCCTCGTCGCTCCAGGCGTACAGCCCCTCGGCCACCAGGCGCGCCTGCGACTTGGTCGGATGCGCTTCTTTGAGAAAGTGTTCCTGAATCGCGATGTCGTCCGGCTGAAACAGCAGCACGCAGCGCGCGGGCTTGCCGTCGCGCCCCGCCCGTCCCGCCTCCTGCACGTACGCCTCCAGCGATCCCGGCATCTGATAGTGGATGATGTAGCGAATATCCGGCTTGTCGATGCCGAGCCCGAATGCGTTCGTCGCGATCATGACGACCTTGCGGCCGCTCGACATGAACGACGCCTGCGCCTTCTCGCGCTCGTCCGTCGTCATCTTGCCGTTGTAGCGCTCGACCGGAATCTTCCCGTGCCGCAAGGCCACATACAGATCGTCCACCGCGCGCACCGTCGCGCAGTACACGATGCCAGGCCGCCGCAGACGCTGAATCAGCTTGCCCAACTGGCGCAACTTGTCGGCCTCGCCGGCCACTTTTCGAACGTCGAAGGCCAGATTCGGGCGGTGGAAGGAAACGCGGCAGATGTTCGCGTCCTTCATACCCATCTGAACCAGAATGTCGGCCGCGATGGTTGGCGTGGCCGTGGCCGTCAGGCCTAGGATGGGCGGTCGCCCCAGAATCTCGACCGCGCGGCGCAGGCCCAGGTACGCCGGCCGAAAATCATGGCCCCACTGCGAAACGCAGTGCGCTTCGTCCACGCAGAACAGCGAGAACTTCACCCCTTGCAGAGCTTCTTGCACCGTCGGCGAACACACCGATTCTGGGGTGATCATCACCAGTCGAATCGTTCCGGCCCGCACCGCCTCAAGGTCCGCAGCGCGCTCTTTGGCCGTGCGGGTCGAATCGATGCGCGCCACCGGTACGCCCGCTGCCTTCAGCTTGCTGACCTGATCCTCGATCAGCGCCAGCAGCGGCGACACGACGATGGTCGGCCCCGTCAACACCAGCGACGGAAGCTGGTACGTCAACGACTTGCCGCTGCCGGTCGGCATGACGGCTAGCGTGTCCCGCCCGGCCAGCACCGATTCGATGACCTCGGCCTGCCCCGGACGCAGATCGCGGATGCGGAAGACCTCCCGCCCGCGAACGATGGCACGCGCCAACTCCGGCGACGGGACGTGCGTGGGCGCAGCCTCTGCCGAGGGAGGCGACAAGGTTTCCCCATCCGCGTCCTGCAGGCCTTCGCCATCCGGGCCTTCGGACCGTCTTATGACGATTGTCGGCTCGTCCTCCCCCGAAGCGGCAGAATCGACCGCTCCCCAGCGTGATTCGGTACTCAGTATCTACTCCTATGAAAATGAGCTAAGAGCGGGCGGGTCCATGACCTTGGTCAAAGACCTCGATCACCGTCCCTACGCCCCAACCACCGTTCGACCGAAAAACTTCAGCGATCGAACAAGGCGCCTGCGGGGGAAAGCCGCTCCGCGAGGACGCACCTCGGACGGTAGCACAGCACAATGGGAAAGCTAGAAGTTTATTCAATGATTTCCGGCGGCACGGCGAATGCTTTGTCGGGCGTCATGACTTCGATGCTGGCGTGGATTCCGGACGACCGTCCCCGCGAACGCCTGGCCGCGCGCGGACCGGCGAATTTGTCAGACACCGAGCTTCTGGCCATTCTTCTGGGCAGTGGTGGTCGCGGCCAAAACGTCGTCGAGCTGGCGGGCAGCGTCCTTGCCCGTCTGGGCGATCTGCGCGGGATGGCCGACGCGGCAGAGGCCGAACTACGCGCGCAGGAGGGCATCGGACCCGCCCGCGCCGCCGTCATAGCCGCCGCGCTTGAACTCGGCCGCCGGGCTGCGGGCACGCGTCCGCAGCGCGGTCAGCGCCTGGCCTGCGCCACGGACGTCTGGTGTCACTACCGCGCCCGCCTGGCCACCTCCGCCGTCGAGGAATTTTGGGTCCTGGCGCTGGACGCACGCCACCGCCTGCTGTTCGAATCGTGCGTCGCCCGCGGCTCGCTGACCGGGGTCGAGGTCCACCCGCGCGAGGTCTTCCGGCCCCTGATTCGCGCGTCGGCCGCGGCCGTTCTATTTTGCCACAACCACCCCTCGGGCGATCCCACGCCGTCGCGGCAAGACATCGACCTGACCCGCCGCCTGCGCGACGTGGGGGTGCTGGTCGGAATCAACGTCCTCGACCACGTTGTGGTGGCCGCCGAGGGCTTCACCAGCCTGGCCGAACGCGGCTGGTGACGACGCACGCTGGGCCGACAAGCGGGAGTTCTGGACGCAGTCTGGGAAGCCCCTAGAATCCCGGGTCATGCGCACCCCTACCCCAGGGCTTGGCCTATTCCTTTCTACGGCTGCACTGTCCTTGTTGACGACGCCCGCCCACGCGACCTTCGGTGACACGCCGGGCGTGCGCGCGCTGGGAATGGGTGGGGCCCTGCGCGCCGCCGCGACGGGCGATGCCGGCCCCGCGCTGAATCCATCGGGCATGGCGTTGGTCCACACCTACGTGGCCGAGGCGGCTTACCAGTACGCCCGATTGGATGCCGCGCACACCACCCATTTCTCCATCGTCGATTCGACATCCGCTTCGACCATCGCCGGCGGCCTGTACTACACCTACCTCACGGCCACCCCGGGCCCGGGTGTCAAACGCAGCGGTCACGAGGCCGGCGTGTCCCTGGCGCTGCCGATGGGCGAACGATTCTCCCTCGGAGGCACCATGAAGTACGCCAGCGCCACCGCTGCGTCGGGACAGGACACCAAAGGTTTCACTTTCGACGCCGGGGCGACCTTGCGGCCTGCCTCGATGCTGTCGTTCGGCGTCGTCGGCTACAACCTCAAGAATCTCCAGGATCCGCGCTTCGCCCAGGCAGTGGGTGGCGGGCTTGCGCTCAATCCTGTGTCCGACTTTCTTGTCGCCGTGGACGTCGTGCAAGAGCTGTCCACGCCACCTGCGGGTCGGGACAAGGCCTTCAGTCTGATGGCCGGCGCCGAATACGTTTTCGCCAAAGCGGCCTCGCTGCGCGCGGGCGGCGGCCGCGATGGCTGGCGCCAAAGTGAATACGTGTCGGGCGGCCTGTCGCTGCTGTCGGAAATCGGCGCGTTGGACATCAGCGTGGGACACGATCTGTCGGGCAGTCGCCAGGAAACCTTCCTCGGGGTCAGCGCCCGCCTCTTCGTTCCCTCGCCGTGACGGCGTCCCTGTCCGAACGGCTGCTGCTGGCGCGGCTGCGCAACCGCGAGGAGGCGGCCTTCAACGAGGTGGTGCGCCTGCACGGCGACAAGGTGTTCAACCTTGTACTGCGCATGGTCGGCAACCGCAGCGAGGCCGAGGACATCGCGCAGGAGGTCTTCGTCACCCTGTTCAAAAGCATCGACACCTTCCGCGGCGAATCGCAATTCACGACCTGGCTTCTGCGCATCGCCGCCAACCATTCCAAAAATCGCATCAAATACCTCAGCCGACGGCCGACCGATCGTGAAGGGCTGGACGCCATGCCCGAATCCGTTTTGGCCGACCACGGGCGCGGCCCCATGCACGGCCACGTCCGGGCACCCGATGCCGTCCTCGAATCGGCGCAGGTCGACGACATGATGCAAAAGGCGATCAGCACGCTGGCGGAAGATCACCGCCTGCTGCTGGTCCTGCGGGACATAGAGGAATTGTCTTACGAGGAGATCTGCGAAATCACCGGGCTGCCCGACGGCACCGTCAAATCCCGCCTGCACCGCGCGCGCATGGCCCTGAAGGAATACCTGGAGGACAAACGAGAATGACGACGCCCACGGACACCCACGGCCGCGTCCAGGACAGTTTCTCGGCCTATTTAGACGGCGAACTTGCCGCGCCCGACAAGGCCCTCGTCGAGCAACACCTGGCCGCCTGCCTGCAATGTCGGACGCACCTCGAACAGCTTCGTCGAACGCTGGGCTCGCTCGGCAGCCTCAAGCGCAAAGCCCCGCCCACGTTCTTGCCCGACATCCAGCGCCAGATCTTCACGCGCTCGTCGGGTCGTTTTTTCGGCCAGCGCTGGCGGCTGTTCGGCAAGATTCCGTTCGAATGGCTATCGATGGCAATGATCGTCGCCATGTTGGCCTACTACATTCTGACCCAGCACGGCGCCCCCACCAGCGTCAGCCCGACGCCGTGACGCCTACTCGACGGAGACCAGCAACACCTTCAGGTACTGACCTTCGGTGAAACCGGGTGGCAAGGGGTGGTCCCCCCCCGGCCCGCTGCGTTCAAGCACCCGCACCGGCCGCCCGGCGTGCTTGGCCCCGGCGGCGACGATTCGTTCGAAGTCGTCCAGGCTGACGTTCTGCGAGCACGAACAGGTGACCAGAAGCGCCCCCGGCGCCGCGGCCCCCAGGGCCAGCGCGTTGAGGCGTTCGTAGCCCTTGCGCGCAGCCTCGAGATCCTTCCTGGCGCGTGCAAACTTCGGCGGATCGATGATCAGCAGATCGTAGGCCCGCGGCGTCGCCGTCTCCAGAAAGCGAAAAGTATCCGCCTCGACCGCCGTCACCTTCAGTCGATTCGCCTCGGCGTGTGCCTCGATGCGCCCGACCGCCCGCGGTGAACTGTCGACCGCGGTGATCTCCGCTGCGCCCCCACGCGCCGCCTGCAGGGCAAAGCCGCCGGCGTAAGAATAGCAATCGAGGACCCGCGCGCCGCGGGCCAGTTGCCCGACGCGGATCCGATTGGGACGTTGGTCGAGAAACAATCCCGTCTTCTGTCCACCGAGAGGCTCGACCTCCATGCGGATGCCGTCCTCGACGCAGGCGACCAGGGGCCCTGCCGATCCGCGCACGACGCGCGACAGGGCCATGAATCCCTCCACTGCCGCGTATGTCGTCGCTGCCGCCTCGTAGATCGTCTTGCAGCCAACCTCGGCCTCGACGGCGTCAAAGATCGCCGGCCGCCGCATCGCCATGCCCAGCGTGCTGACCTGGACCACAGCCGCGTCACCGTAGACATCGACCACCAGCCCGGGCAATTCGTCCCCCTCGCTGTTGACCAAGCGGTACGCGTTGGTCGTCGCCGACGGAAGGCCGAGGCGTGAACGCACGGCTACCGCCTGTCGCAGTCGCTTGCGAAAGAAGGCGACGTCGATGGGTTCATCCTGCCGCGTGATCAGCCGAACCGGAATTTGCGATCGCGGGTTGAAGAGGCCGCGGCCAATCTGCCGCCCGTCGTGATCCACAAGGGACACCGTGTCCCCGGGATTCGCGTCACCCTCGATCTTG
>JANXXE010000143.1 GCA_025350815.1 Myxococcales bacterium
CCGCCCCGGCAACCGGGGGCGCGGAACAGGCCGGACTGGCCCCACCGCCCGGGTGTCCGCCATTCCCCGCCGCATCCTGGGCCGGGATTTGCCCGCCCGAATTTCCCGACACGCACTAGACTATTGGTGATCGAGCACCGAATCACTTTCCGGGAGAGATGGCGTGAGCACTTTGGCACCTGATCAGCCCCGAGCACGGTCAGTAGAATTTTCTGACGGTGAGCTGTGCGTCCACCTGGTCGACGGGCGGACGATTCAGGTGCCGCTGGAGTGGTTCCCGAAGCTGCGGGATGCGCCTGCAGCCGACCTGCAGAAGTGGCGCCTCATCGGCCAGGGGGTGGGCATCCACTGGGAGAAGCTGGACGAGGACATCTCGGTCCGTGGTCTCCTCATGCCCGAAGCGGCGGTGGCGACCACCCGCAAGAGCGCGTAGCTCAGACCCGGTTCTTCTTCCGGCGGTAGTGCGGCATCGTGTCGTCGATGGCCTCGATGTCGGCCTGGGCCTCGGCGCCGGCCTCGGCAGCCCAGCTACGTGCACCGACATTCCGAAGTATCCCGTACGCAACTGCGACACGCATAAGATCACCCAGGAATCCCCCCGCGCTACCCTTGCTCCCCGACGACGACCAGCACTCTGGGAGAGCAAGCCAGAACCCAAGGTTCCTTCCGGGGAGGGAAAGCCATGATCGTCAGGTGTATCGGCAACTCTCCGACAATTATTACGGGCGAAGATGCGGCGAAGAACTTCGCCGAAAGTGTGAATCTGGACGAAATCGGACTGACGATCGGGCAGGACTACATGGTCTACGGCGTGATTCTAAGCGGTGGGTTCCCGTGGTTCCTTGTGACTGAGGAACCAGGGGACGAGTATCCGGTCCCCCACTTTGGTCAGTTCTTCGAGGTTGTCGACGATCGGGTCCCGCCTGATTGGTCCCTCCACATGGCAGGAGGCAACACCGGTGGACCAGCCATCCTGCCGACCGCGTGGGCGCGAAATCCTGCGTTTCTTGAGAAACTTGTCGACGGTGTGCCCGAGGCTGTCGCTTCCTTCGGGCGCATGAAGGAGGACCTTTTGGCGTGGCACCGCGGCCAGGGCGAAACGCAGTGATCGACGTGGGTCCTGCATCGCTCCGATCATGATGCCTTGGACGGCGTGATCGCGATGAGATGCCTGCCGGGCGTGTCCTTCCGACACGCGCCCGCGTCCGCCGCCAACACCGTCGCCGCCCAGCCCTCGGCCTACCTTCTTTTCTACAAAGTTGGCGCTTGCTGCGGGGATGTCGCCGTCGCTGGCTGCCGGCGACGATCAGCGGGCCGGCTGCGCGGGGCGGTCGAAGCGGACGTCGTCGACGAACAGCACGTCCTCGACGTTCCAGGACGTCTGGATCAGCATGAAACCGACGCGGTTGCCCGGCGGGATCGTCTGTGGCGCCACCGTCCGGCGCGGCGGGCGGAAATCGTCCACGGGGATCTCCAGGTGCATCCATCGTCCGGCCTGCACATCGTCGACGCGGTGGTGGTAGGAGGCGCCCGAGGTGTCGTCGCTTAGCCACAGTTCGACCCAGGGTTTGGCCTGCTCAGTCGACTGTCCCAGCCAGTAGTCGAACGCGATCACGGTCCCGGGCACCTGATCGAAGATGCCGTCCTTGCGGTTTTCGATGCGCACGCCGACGATGTCGGGCCACTGGCTGTCGTCGGGCGCTTTGCGGGCCATCAGACAGAACCGGCTGGCGCCATGGGGCGGACAGCGGCGCGTGGGGGCGACGTGCCAGCCGGGCGCGCGGACGCCGTCTTCGAAATCGAAGGCGTGGATGATTTCGCGCGGGCCAGTCACGGCGGGGGCTGGCGCGATCACGGTGCGGGGTACGGCAACGGGGGCGGCCGACGGCGCGGGTGTTAGCGGGGCCGTGGTCGTCAGGGTGCCCGGTCGCTGGGTGGGGGCGGTGCCTTTTGGGACATGCGCCAGCAACAGCCACCCGGCGGCGGCGGCGCAGGCGGCGCCGGTGATGCCCAGCCAGGCACGACTGCGGTGCACCCAGGTGGCCATGCGCTGGGCGACGCTGCGGCCCTCGATGCCCGCGGTGACCCGCGCCACGAATTCGTCGCGCGTTTGCTCGGCGGCCAGGCGGGCCGCTGTGGCCCGGACCCAGTCTTCGCCACCGCGCCGGGCCTGCAGGATACCGCGCATCCAGCCATCAAGGCGCGCGTCCTCCAGCAGTTCCCTGCGCAGGCCTTCGTCAGCCTCGGCCCGCGCCAACAGGGCGGTCAGTTCATTCTCTTCGACCGCCTCGCCGTCGAGGAAACGGGCCCACGTCCCATCGTTTGGTGTCTCGATCATGGCTCCCCCATTGCAAGTCGGCTTTCCATGCATTTGCGGACCGCCGACCGGACGCGCAGCAGACTCATTCGCACGGCCCCGGGCGCGCGTTCTTCCTCGCGCGCGATGTCCACGGCCTTCTTCTGATCGACGTAATGAAGTTCCAGCAGCCGCGCGCTTTGTGGCGGCAGGCCGTCCAGGCAATCGTTCAGCGCCAGCAGTTGGCGTTCGCGTTCAACCAGGGGTTCCTCACCGTCGTCGTCCCCGGCAGTTTGCCAGGCCGTCAGCGTGGCCCACGCCCGGTCGAGGCCACTCGTGCGCAGGCGGACCACCTTGCGCAGGTGGTCCAGGGTGCGGTTGCGCGCGATGGCCAGCAGCCAGGCGCCGAAGGGTGCGTCGAACCGGTAGCTGCCGATGCGCTGGAAGGCACGCATGAACGCGTCCTGGCACAAATCATCGGCGATGGAACGGTCGCGGACGAATCCGGCCACGTAGCCGCGCAGCCGCCCCTGATAGTGGCCCACCAAACGGGTGAAGGCCGCGACGTCACCGCGTTGCGACGCTGTTATCCAGGCACGCTCGTCGTCGTCGGTGGGCAGGGCGTTCAGGGTCATGGCCATCTGACTTTACACCAGTCCGCCGCCCGGCCCGCGGTTCAGGTCGGTCGCAACGGTGATGGCCGTGGTTTTCATGGGTTCGCCCGACTTCGATTCGCCCGACTTCCGGAAGACCCGGGGTCGTATTGTTGACGACCAGGGTCCCAAAACGTCACGGCACAATCCTTTTTTGTGACGACACCGCGCCACCCACGTCCTTCTCGCGTCACAAGGGAGGTCTCATGCGATCAAGAACGCGCGCGCGGGCGCTGTGCCGTTGGACCACGGTTCCGATTTTGGCGTTCGGCCTGAACGCGTGCGCCGCGCCGGGTCGAACGCCCCTGCCGGACCCGGACCCCGGGGCGGTCGACGACACGCCGGCCGTCACCCCGGATGCGTCGCGGCCCGTGCCGCCGGCGACCACCAAGTTCGATGCGCGGGCGATGGATCCGGATGTTGCACCCCGGGTGGAGGTTGACGCCCGTGTGGTCAGCCCAGGTGACGGCGCAATGGCCGAGGCGGCTGCCATGCCGTCCACGCCCCCGCCAGGTCCGGCGGGTTCCGGCTGCGCGGCGCTGCCGGCCGGCCAGTGCCTGGACTTCGAAAGTGGTCCGATTGCCGCGCCCTGGTCATACGGCAAGCAGGCCGCCGGCATGCGCATCGACAACGTGCATGCGCACAGCGGAAAAAGTGCGTTGCACGTGACACTGCCTGCAGGAATGGGCCCGCAGTACGGCTACAGCCTGGGCCGGACGCCCCCGACGAATACCGGCGTCCTTTTTGCGCGGATGTATTTCTACGCGCCGGCGGCATCGCCGGGCCACGCCATGTTGATCGAGGGCGACGGCGCGGACGGGTCCCAGTATCAGTTCAATATTTTGGGCAAATCGTTCATCACCCTGGTCTACAAGGCCGCGCACCTGGGCATGAGTTCGTGCGGCGGCACCTGTGTCGACAAGGACAAGGCGACCGCCCCCATCGGCAAATGGGTGTGCCTGGAAACCCAATTCGACGGCAAGACGGGCACGCCGGCCAAGGTGTTCGTCGACGGCGCGCAGTTGTCGTTGAATTACAACGGGCTGGAATATCCCGTCGTGGGTTCCTTCCGTCGGATCAATTTCGGTTACGAATTGCACGTAGGCGTGCACAACGGCCTCGACGTGTGGATCGACGACGTCGCGGTCAGCACCAGCCGCATCGGCTGCGACTAACTTTAGGAGCGTGTCGGCACGGCATGCAGTCGGCCTTCCGTTCGTGACATTTTTCGCGCGTTTCTAGGTCCGCGCAGGCAACAGCGCTGCAAGGGGTGGCCGTCCACGCAGAGGTTTTTTGTCAGGCGCGGGGCAAGGTGTCAACATCGCGCCCGGTGCAACCTTTGAACGCGCGGATTGTGAGTGAGGGCTTTGCCCTCGCGCTGCGCACGTACCCGCGGCCCCGCGCAGTGGCGGTGTGTCAACCGGGCCGTGCGGGGACGTAGCTCGTGGCTGACTACGAGAAGACCCAGTCACAAAAGGCAGAGAAGGGCCACTTCCCCCTCCTGCGGGCACAGACCCCTGCCGTCGGTATTTCGCGCTACGAGGACCTGGAAGGTGGCAAGGGACGCGAGGTCTTCTTTCGTCCCATGCGCTACGGTCTGTCCGATTTGGGCTCGCTTCAGCCTGTGGCGCGGATCATCCGCCAGGGACAGACCTACGAATGTCGGGTTGTAGACGTTTCCCAGAACGGCGTGGCGTTTCGAACACCAACTGCGCTCATCCTGAAAACGGGCGAGGTATTGGACAATGTGACGGTTAGCTTCGATCAGCACGAAGCATACTGTGGTGGTGCGAAGGTCGTGTCACTTCGAGATCTGAACGGCGAACGTGTCGTTGGTGTTTCCTTCAGCGACGCCCTTATGAGCATCGAAGACGTCCTCGTCATGCGCGACGTGAAAGCCTGGGGCGGCGAGGGTGCCAGTGGCCTGGGTTTGGCTGGGCGGCCGTGGCATACCCCCGGACACGACCACTTCAAGGCTCTTGTTGCGGAGCTAAGGCTGTTTTTGGAGGATGCACAGAAACAATTCTCCGCCCTTGAGGCCACGTTGCCCTTTCAGGTTGTACATGGGGATCTTGATTCGCCAGCCCGAAGGGCGCTGATTCATCGCGTTCGTACTGAATTTGTCCCACCCGTCATCCGCTACACCGAACAAGCAGACGCTGCCTTGCGCCACGCCTCACCCGAAGAGGCTCATGCTCTCCGGGAGTACTCGCTTCGTCAGATACATGAGTTCCTGATGCTGTCGCCACTCATGGCTCGTGCCCGCTACAAACCCCTCGGATACCCGGGCGACTTTCAGGTTATG
Organism: Myxococcales bacterium; assembly: GCA_025350815.1. Lineage (GTDB taxonomy): Bacteria > Myxococcota_A > Polyangia > Fen-1088 > Fen-1088 > JANXXE01. The sequence goes on from JANXXE010000143.1 coordinate 5,255, forward strand.
CGCTTCATCTACGAGAGGGAGTTCGAGGGTGCCACCCTGTTTGGCAAGGCCCTGACCCTTGCATTCACCGAGACCGCCGCGGCCCGTGGCGTAAAGAATCGCAAGGATTTTATCAAGTCCGAGATATTGCAGCGAATAGATTCCCACAAAGGGTCGTCGCCAATTCGCATCCTTTCCATCGCCGCCGGTCCGGCCCAGGAAGTCTTCGAGCTTCTAAATGAATTGCCGCAACTTGCATCGCCCATTGAAGTTGTCCTTTTTGACCAGGAAGAACAGGCCCTTGGTTACGCTTATACGCGTCTCAAACGCCTGACGGAAAGGCGGTGGCCCAAGGCCGTAAAGGTTGTTTACCGTTACGACACTATAAAGCGCCTTTTGGTTGATCGTCAGATCTTTAGGGATTTCGGTGCCTTTGATATCGTGTTTTCGTGTGGCTTGTTCGATTACCTCCAGTCTGCCACGGCCGCCAAGCTCTGTCGGAATCTGTTCTCGTGCGTTGGTGCTGCGGGCAGTCTCTACGCTGGAAACATGGTGCCGCAGCATCCGACTCGCTGGTTGATGGAGCACCACCTGGACTGGTTCCTGGTCTATAAAACGCACGAAGAGATGCTGTCATTTGCTCGAAAAGCGGTTCCCAAGGCCGAAGCGGCCATTGTCGGAGATAGTCTCGGTGTCAATCCCTTCGTCCGCATCGTTCAGGATTGAGGCCCCCGGCCCCGTAGGACTGGACAAACGCTGGTCGGCTTGGCGTCTGGACCGCAATCGCCGTGGCATGAGAACCGCGTTGTGGATTGGCGCCATTCTTTATCCCGCCTTTGGCGTCCTTGATTCTCTGTTGGCCCCGCGAAATGCCCGACCAGCGCTCTATGCGATGCGCGTAACCTTCACGGTCGTCACGCTGATTCTGTTCAGAGTAATTCGAAAGCCGTTTTTCGAGCGCCATTCTCATGCGCTGTCCGCCGGATACATATTGTTGGCGTCGTTGGGAATAAGCGTGATGACGGTGTTCATGGGCGGATTATCATCGCCATACTATGCGGGGCTATCTTTGGCCATGGTTGCCACAGGATTGCTTTTTGTTTGGCCAGCGCCAGTGGTCGTTGTGACATGCGCTTCCATTGTCGCCGCGTTCATTGTTCCCAATATAGTCGTTGGGGCCATAGGCAATGTACAGACCGCCGTATCCAATATGTTCTTCCTGGTGTCGACTGCGATTATCGCATGTGCGGGGCAGATCGTGATGTTTGCGTCATCGCAAGCCCAGGTTCGCAATCAGATTGTCGTCGAGGAGACCAAGTCCAGGTTAGAAGATGCCCACGCGCAGTTGCAACAACTCGACAAGATCAAGTCCCAGTTCTTCGCCAACGTCACCCATGAACTGCGAACGCCTCTGACAATGATACTGGCGCCACTGGAAAACATGTTGGCGGGGGATTTCGGCCCGCTTCAGCCCACGCAGCGTGCCTATCTGGAGGCCAATTGGCGCAACGGGATCCGCCTTCTGAAGCTGATCAATGACTTGCTTGATCTTGCAAAAATAGAAGAGGGCTTCTTGCGACTTCGAACCGAACAGACAGATTTCGTCCCGTTGCTCAATGAAGTTATCGAATACGCCCGGCCACTGGCGGCGCGCAAGAATCTGTCCCTCGACCTCGATGTCCAGAATGCCGCGCCCGATCTGCATCTTGATCTCGAAAAGCTGGAGCGGGTCCTGGTCAACCTGATCTCGAACGCCCTGAAGTTCACCGAAACCGGGGGCGTCAAGGTCGTGCTGGACTGTGATGACGTGGAAGCCCGCGTGGCCATCGAAGACACCGGGATTGGTATTCCCCACGACCGCATCGGTGCTGTTTTTGAGCGCTTCAATCAGGGGGATGCCACGGTTACCCGACGTTACGGCGGCACTGGTATCGGTCTTGCGTTCGCGCGTGAGATCGTAGAAATGCATGGCGGCCGCATCTCCGTTACCAGCACGCCGGGTCAGGGCAGCCGGTTCGTGATTCACCTGCGTCGGGGCGCGGACCACATTCCCGCCGGGATCCGTGATCGACGCCAGTCCGGCACCGGCGGTCACGAACTGAAGCGCACTGAGGACCAAGAGCCGCGTGAGTGGGCCATCCGTCTGCAACGCCAGGATGCCTATCGTTTTTGCGAAATTGGTCTTGTGACCGAGCGCCGACTGGTGCCGCGCGGTTCCAGTCCGGAAAAGCCGACCCGCGTTCTGGTCGTCGAGGATAATTTCGAGATCCTGTCCCTGATTCAACTGCAGTTGCGCGACCACTATGCCGTTTACGTTGCGCAAAACGGCAAGATTGGGCTGGACCTTGCGCGTCGCGACCTTCCCGACGTGATTGTCAGCGACTTTACGATGCCAGAAATGGACGGCCTCAGCATGCTGCGCGCCTTGCGAGCTGATCCGAAGACCGCCGAAATACCGTTCATTTTGTTGACGGCGCGCAATCAACTGGCGGACCGCCTTTCAGCGCGCGAGTCCGGCGCTGATATCTATCTGAGCAAGCCATTCAGTCCCCGTGAGCTTGAAGCTTCGGTGCGACAGTTGCTCGAAAAAAAAGGACGACAGGTGGGTCACCTCATTCGCGCCCACGTCGAGGGCCTAGAGGCGATCAGCGCCGGTCTTGCCCACGAAATTCATAATCCACTGAACTACATCAAAAATTCGCACGCTCTGATCGTGGAGAACGTGGCCAAGTTGCGCGAGCTGACGGCCGAAAGGACGGCAGATACGGCAGACACGGAGCGCTCTGCATCCGTCAAGCGCGCCCAGGAGAAGATCGCGCGCGTGGTGGGGACCGCCAGCCGCGGCATAGAACGCATCGAAAACGTGGTGGCCCTGGTTCGCCGTTACGCCCGCGAGGGCTACCCGAGTGAGCCGTCGGATGTGCGACTGGACGACACCATAAGGGATGTTGTGGCCCTTATTGCCCCAAGGGGCGACCAGGAATGCGCATTGACGCTAGATCTCGGCGCGGCCGATACCATCGTTCGCTGCATCCCGGAGGAACTCAGCCAATCTATTCGTGCCCTTGTTCAGAACGGGTTGGACTCGGTCGGTGTTTCGTCCGGTAAGGTTCTGGTGCGAACCCGACCGGAAGGCGGCAAGGTGCTTTTCGAGGTGCGCGACGATGGGCCAGGAATCGCGCCGGCGAATCTCAACAAGATCTTCACGCCCTTCTTCACCACGAAGCAAGGCAGCGGCATGGGCCTGGGCCTCGCCATCGTTCACCGCGTGATCCACGCAGCCGGGGGAACCGTGAAGGTCAGCTCGGTGCCCCACCAGGAAACTGTCTTCTGCGTCGAGTTACCCGTGGTTGCGCCCGAAGGGGTCACCATCGCCGGGGCGTCTGTGGGCGCGGGTGATGGCGCACGGCGATAAGGTTGGTTTCCCGGACGGCCGCTGATTTAAAGCGCGGGTTCAACCGATGGTGATGTGGCGGTGAGTTCGTTATCCAAGCGTTGGGGACGGCGTCCAGGGGATGTGGGCAACGCAAGCAGCACCCTGCGGTCGGTCACGAATGGTGACGATGCTGTGCGCCGGGTGCTGGCGGGCGATACCGAGGCTTTCGCGGACATCGTGCGCGAGCACCGCGCGGATGTCTGGAAGGTGGTGGTTGCGATGATGGGGGACGAGGCGTCGAGCGATGCCTTGGCCCAGCAGACCTTCATCAACGCATACGAGCGCCTGGATCAATATCGTTGGGGCGATCTGGCCCGCTGGCTGAAAGCCATCGCGCGCAATCTGGTCCGCAGCGAGATGCGGCGGCGCAGCCGCGAGATCGAACGCATGCGCCACTACCACGATTACATGGTCGCCTTGTACGAGGACGATGACCGGGCCGAGGCGCATGAGCACGCCATGGAAAGGGCGGTGGCCAGCTGCCGCGAGACCATGGCCCCGACTGCAGTGCGGGCGTTGACTCTCTATTATGACCAGGGCCTGGTTCTGGCGGACGTGGCCGCGGCGATCGGGCGGTCGTTGGTGGCCACACGCCAGTTGCTGTTCCGGGCGCGCGCGGCCGTGCGCCTGTGTGCGGAACGAAAGTTGGCGGCCGAATGAACCGTGTCGCGGACTTGACCGGCCGCTTGATCGACGGCGACCTGACGCCTGAAGATGCGCGCGCCCTGGACGAATTGCTGCAGAACGATCCGCAGGCGCGCCGGCTGCACGTGCATTTGTTGGAGGTGGACAAGACGTTGCGCGGCCGCGGCCCGGGTGGCGATGTCACAGCGTCCGTCATGGCGGCGATTCGCACACGGGCCACAGGTGTTCCGCGGAAATCCGAACGCCTGTCGACAGACAGTTCGGCGACGGTGCGACCCACGCGCCGGCAGCGTCTCTGGTCGCCCGTGGCGTCTCTGGCGGCCGCCGCGGCGATGGTTCTGGTCGGCGGTGTCGGCTGGCGTTTGGCCCGGCACGCAGCGCCGGCCGATTCGCCGCAGGCGGCACTTGGCCCAGAAGTATCTGCGACGTCGACGGTGGCTGCCTCTGCCACAGTGGGCGGCACGGTTTCGGCGGTCACGGGCCCCGCCATTTTGTTGCGCCGGGGCGAGCGCCTGGCCGTGCGGGTAGGTGCAGTGGTTCACGCCGGGGATGCCCTTGAGACCGCCGCGGGCGGTGCCCTGAGTGTGACGCTGGCGCCGGCGACGCACATCGATCTGGGCCCAACGACTTCCGTGATCATCGGCGCGCCGTTCGTTTTGGACAGCGGAAGCCTCAGTGCCGAGGTCGCCCCGCAAGATCCGGAACGCCCCCTGGTCTTCATGACGCCGCAGGCGCGGGCGACGGTTTTGGGAACGCGGCTGCAGCTGGCGGTGATTCCGGGGCAGACGCGGCTTGAGGTTAGCCGGGGCCTGGTCCTGTTCGAGCGGCTGTCCGACAACAGCTCGGTCGAGGTTTCGGCCGGCAAGAGCGCTTTGGCCATCGAGGGCGACGGTCAGCGGGCCGCGGCGCGTCCCGATGCCGGTGTCGCGCCTTCCGTGGTCGCCACGACGGTTGCCGACTTCAACGTTGTGGGCGACACCTTGCCGTCAACTTTCAGTCAGGGGCAGTTGGTCACCGAAGGCTGCCCCGGGGGACGGCCGTCGTGCGTGCTGGGAACCCTGCGAATCGGCGACCGCGCCGCGATCAGCACGGTGTCGATCGAATCCTTCAAGCCTCCGTTGTTTCGGGCCGCCGCCGCCATGGCGATCACGTTTGACTACTGGATGGGGACGGATGCGAACTCGCTGATGCTGCAGACATGGGACGATGATCGCGGGCAGAACTACCGCCTCGAACTGTCTGACGTTATCCGCGGGCGCTGGGCGCGGGCCGAGTTTCGCTTGCCCGATCTGCGCGCCGTGGTCGACGACGCGCGACTGGTGGAAGACGGCGATCGCTTCCTGAACATACTCGTTTTCGGCGGCCGCATCGGCGGACAGCCTTTTTACATCGACAACCTCCGCGTTCTCGACTACCCGCCCGGTACCGAACCTGCGCAAAGCGCGACACGCCCACTAGAACCTTAGCCGTCAGACCACCCAGCGGACTGGAAAGCCAGCCTGGAATTTCAAGGAGCTGCAATGACTCAAGGCCATTCCTGCGTCCGAAATCTGCGCCGCGAAGTTTTCGTGCCTGGACCGACAGCTGCGACCTGGGCGGCCGTCCTGATGGTCGCGTTTGCAGCGTGCACCGGCGCCATCCAGTCGGGCGGTCCCCTCGACGACAATGTCGCGCCGGGTCCGTCGAGCCCGGGTGGCGGCGCGGCAGGCGGCGGGTCGCCCAAGACCCCTGGCAGCCAGGCCCAGCCACCCACGCCGGGGGCGTTGCCCGCACCATCGGTGCCAGGCGATCGGCCCGTCAGTCAAACCTGCAAGGCCATCGAGCCGGGACCAACGTTGATTCGCCGGCTCACGCGCCTGGAATACAACAACACCGTCCGCGATTTGCTGGGCACCATCAGTCAGCCCGCGAACGTTTTCCCCCCCGAGACCGTCGTTCACAGCTTCGACAACGAAGCGGCCTCCCTGACGGCGTCGCCCGTGTTGATCGAAGAGTACCTGGGTGCGGCGGAACGTGTGGCCACGGACGCCGTCGACAACCGGCTGATCGCGACGCTGGGCTGCGACCCTGCCAAGGACGGCGAGGACGCGTGCGCGGGAAAGTTCTTTGAAAACTTCGGCAAACGCGCGTACCGCCGCCCGCTGACGGCAGAAGATCGCACCATCCTGACGGACGTCTACAACGCCGGAAAGGTAAACGGAGGATTCAAGGGGGGCATTCGCCTGTCGCTTGCGACCATGCTGGCTTCTGTGCACTTTCTTTACCGCGTCGAGTTCGGCGCCCCGCCGAAGGCAGGCGAAACCGTGACCAGTCTGACGCCGTGGGAGTTGGCCACACGTCTGTCGTATCTGATCTGGCGCAGCATGCCCGACACGAATCTGCTGGCCGCCGCCGAGGCCAACAAGCTGACCACCCGAACCGAAGTGGACGCCCAGATCACCCGTATGCTGGCCGATCCCAAGGCGCGGGACACCGTGGCTGATTTTTACGAGCAGTGGCTGCGCCTGCGTGGCATCGAGACCATCACGAAAGATCCAATGGTCTATCCGGCCTTTCACAGCGACACCGCCGGTCTGATGAAGCAGGAAACGCTGAAGTTCGTCGACAGCGTCGTGTGGGACGGTGACGGCAGCTTGGCCCAACTTTATACGGCGCCCTTCACATTCGTGAACACGGCGCTGGCGAAATACTATGGCCTGCCGGCCCCGGCCGGCGCGGGCTTTGGCAAAGTGTCGGGAGACACGCAGGCGCGCGCCGGTCTGTTGACCCAGGGCGGTCTGATGTCGGTTCTGGCCCAGGAGAATCAGACCCATCCCATTCGCCGCGGGACCTTCGTTCGCAAGGATCTGCTGTGCCAGACGCTGCTACCCCCGCCGGACGGGATCAAGATTGAATTTCCGCCGGTCAATGCGACGCTGACGGGGCGCGAACGTTTCGTGCAGCACCGCGCGGATCCGCTGTGCGCCACGTGCCACACGCTGATTGATCCGATTGGTTTCGGTTTTGAAAATTTCGACGGCATCGGACAGTTCAGGCGGAAGGAAAACGGCAAGGACATCGACGTCTCGGGCGAGGTCGTGGGTCTCGCGGGCGGTGGCCAGTTCAACGGAGCCGCCGAACTGGGAGGCCTTCTGGCCAGGTCCGAGGAAGCCGCCAGTTGCGTGGTCGTGGCCTGGTTCCGCTACGGCTACGGCCGTGATCTGGCGGGTGACGCCGACGCGTGTTCGATGGACATGTTGAAGCGCGCGTTCACGGCATCGAAGTTCAAGATCACCGACTTGATCACAACCTTGGCGAGAACTGACGCATTCCAGTTTCGCCGCGTCATCACCCCGGGAGGTTTGCAATGAAGCGCATGAATCGCCGCACGGTGCTCAGAGGACTTGCCGGCACCACCATCGCACTGCCCTGGCTGGAGGCGATGGACGTTCCGAAGGCACACGGGGCGCCCGGCGTGTCCGACACCGGATTTCCGAAACGCTTCATCGTGTGGTCGACCCACAATGGCTTTCATCCCCCGATCTGGAATCCGGGTGGGGGTGAGACCGATTTCGTCCTGCGGCCCGTGCATGCGGCCCTGGAACCGTTTCGGAAGGATCTTGTCATCGTTGCGGGTCTCAACGATGCGGCGTTTGCCCGGGGCGGCGGGGATCTGCATTCGCGCGGCATGTGCACATTTCTCAGCGGCACCGAATCAATCGTGAACACAGCGGTGAATACGGGCCTTGGCGGCGAATCAAAGTCGGCAGGCGGGATAACGCTGGATCAAGAGATCGTGAAGCGACTGGCGCCCAAGACGAAGTTTCCATCGCTGGAGATGAACTTCCTGGATGGCGGTGGGGCCTACGGGACCATCAGTTACCTGGACGCCAACAAACCCCTGCCAGGAGCGCGCGATCCCGTCACCGTTTTCAATCGAATCTTTGCCGGCGGCACGGGCGGCGGGCCCGTCAGTGATCCAGCGGCCGCGGCGCGACTGCAAGCAGACCACCGCTCGATCCTGGACGCCGTCGGGAAGACCTACCAGGGATTGCTGCCGAAGCTGGGCATGGCCGACCGGGACAAGGTCGATTCGCATCTGACCCAGATTCGCGATCTCGAAAAGCGTCTACAGATTGCATCCCCCGCGGCTGCTGGAAGCCCTGCCGCCAGCGGGTGTCCAAAGACCGTCGCGGCACCAGGCGGAACCGACCGGCCCGCGCAAGCGGCGGCCTTTGTCGACATCCTGGCGACGGCGATTGCATGTGACCTGACGCGTGTGTCGTCGATGCAGTGGGATCGCACGACGGGCAACAGCGTGTATTCCTGGCTGGGCGTGTCCCGGGGTCACCACGACATGAGCCACGACGGCGATGAAAGAACCGATACGATGGCGGACCTAACGAAGATTCACACCTTCTACACACAGCACCTGGCAAAGCTGATGACCCGCCTGAAGGCGATCCCCGAGGGCAACGGAACCGCCCTCGACAACACCCTGATCTTGCAGGCCTGCGATCTGGCCCGTGGCAACCAGGGACACACCGCCACGAACAAGTTCCACATGCTGCTGGGACACGCCGGCGGCGCACTGAAGAACGGCGGGCGCGTCTTGCGTTACAACGGAGATGCCAACAACAAGCTGTTCGTATCGATTCTGAACATGTTCGATATTCCGGCCACGTCGTTCGGCAATCCGACGTTGCCGCAGGGGCCACTGGCGCAGCTGTAGCGGCTGCCGGTCAGTGCAGGTGCAGCGCGAACTGCCGCCAGGCCACGCCACCGCGCTCGTTGCGCACCACGATCAGCGCCGCCCCATCGCCCCCCATCGTTGGTTTGCCCGTGACGATGGCTGTGGTCGCGCGGTAATGCTTCACGTCGCCGTAGGCGGTGAACCAGGCGTAGGTCAAGGGTCCAGCCGTCGCGTCGGCACTGACGACGAAGGTGTGCTCGATGATTTTGCTGGGCATCGTCTCGGTCTTGACGGTCTCGATCAGCACATCGACTGGGGGCGCGGCTGGATCCGCTGACACCGGCTGACCGTCGACCGTGATGTCCTTGATGGTCGGATTGGGTGTGGGGACCACGCCGCTGCCGGGACGAAGGACCACGACCAGCTTGTCCGCGCGCCGGGTTTCGGCGCCAATCGACACGGTCACACGCAGCGAGACTTTCAGCGCCGCCGTCGGCGCCAGGCCCAGGGCCGTGGCGAAGGCATTGACGGTTGCCTCGTCGGGCGCGTGGGCGAAAAAATCATCGCCTTCGTGTTCGATGAACGCCGACGCCTGGGGCGGCAAGGAAAACGGTTTGCCGGTCGCCGGATCGGGCGAGAATTCGACCGCGCCGGGTTTCAGCAGTGACGGCACGCCGAGATCGTTTGTCACCAGAACGTCGATGGCGGTCCGCTGTTCCGGCAGAAGCTGCGGGTCGGCCAGCCGCACCGCCAGGATCTGCGGGAACTTCAGGTCCGACGGCAAACGGTAGGTGTCGCAGCCCGTCCCGACACCGGCCGCGGACATGGACATGGCCATGGCCAAAAACGCAGGCGTCCAACGTCCACGCGTGCCTGTCATAGCTCACCTCGCACGCCCAACGCCGGCAGGATGGGCACGTTCTTGATGGATTGATCCTTGGTGTAATCGTAGGTGTACTGCGCCTGCAGCGGCGCGGGATGCATGTAGATGTTGGTAACGTCCAGGTAGGCCGACAGCGTCCAGTGCTGGAACTTCCAGATGCGGTCCACGCGCACGTCCAGCTGATGCTGCGCCTCGTAGCGGCGGGAATTCACCTTGCCGTATTCGGGCTGGTAATAGCCCAGATCGCTTTGAAATACGGAACCCGTGACAGGTGTGGTGGGCTTGCCCGTCGTGTACTGGAAGCGCCCGCCCAGCCGCCACTTGCCGTCCTTGAAGGTGCGCGAGCCGACCAGGATCAGCGAATGCGTCTGATCGAAGTCGAACAGTCGTTCAGGCGATCCAGGATCGTCCCGGCGCAGCGAGCGCGACAGCGTATAAGCCAGCCAGCCGAAGGATCGCTCAGTGCGCGCCCGCACGAACAGCTCGCCGCCGTAGGTCTTCCCGACGCCGCGGTTGTCGTAGGCATCGAGGCCCGCGCCTGGATCGTTGCGATTCGTCTTCCACCCGATGAGATTGGTGCGCCAGGTATAAAAGCCCGTGGCCTGAAGGGTCAGCCCCTCGCGCAGCTTGTGTTCGAGGCCCATCGTGGTCTGCCAGGCTTTCTCGGGGTCCAGGCTGCGCTGTGAGAATTCGTCGTTGAAATCCGGTGGCCGCGTATAAAGGCCGCCCGCCGCGCGCAGCAACAGCCGGTCGGTCAATTTCAGCTTGGCACTGCCACGCGGCTGCAGAACATGGTCGTAGGAGCGCAGAAATCCGTCGTAACGAAGTCCGGCGCCAATCGTCAAACGCCGGGTCACGTCGACGTCTCCCATCAGCCAAAGGCTGAGGTAGGTCAAGGCCGAAGCTTCCTCGTTAAATTCGATGGGCTTGTCAAAACTGAAATTCGGGTTCTGCGGATCGCCCTCGCGCGGGGGGCGGGGGAATTTCACGTGGCTGTTGAACCACCAGCGTTCGGCCTCGCCTCCTGTGCGCACAAGCAGGCGGGGCGTGACGTGGATCCTGGTTTCGTTGCGAAGGGCGGCGCCCGGGCCGTCGAAGCGCAGGTAACGGTCGGGCCCGGCCTCGAAAATGAATCGACCGTGCATGCCCGAGGCCGTCGTCCGGCTGAACACGCGTTCGCTTTCATAAGTCGCCGACGTGATGGCGCGCAAAAAGGCGGTCTCGTTGACGAAGGTGGACCCGGTCAGCGAGGGATCCGCGGCGCTGTCCGCGTTGCTGGTCAGCTTGAACAGATCATCGATGCCAAATAGAAAAAATCCCAGGCGCCAGCCGTCGGTGATCTGCCAGTCGACGCGCGCCTGGTAGTCGTAGTAGCGCGGCAAGGCCGTGAAGCTGAGATCCTTGTTGCCCTTCAGAGCCAGCGGAAGGAGGGCGTCGATGAATGAGCGCCGAAATCCCAGCGCGAACACCGGATCGTAGCGGCCGGCGTGGTTGGGGCCCAGCAACGGCCCCTGCACGAAACCGCCTGCGTTGATGAAGGACATCTCGGCGGTGCCGTGATACTGCGACTTCGGCCGGCGCGTCAGCACCTCGACGACGCCGCCCGACGCACGCCCGTATTCCACGCCGAAGCCGCCCGGCGCGTAGATCACATCGTCGATCATTTCGGATGGCAAGATCGACTGCAGGTTGAAGAAGTGGAAGATGATCGGGACCTCGACGCCGTCCACGAAAACGCGCGAGTCCGACGGAGCCGAGCCGCGAATGACCAGGCCACCGGCCAGGTTGAAGGTGCCGGTCTGGGCCATGCCCGGCAGGGACTGAACCGCGCTCAACACGTCGCCGCGCGAGCCAGGGACAACTGTGATCTCCTCGCGGGAAATCTGGGCGCCGCCGGGTGCCGGACGTTCACGCGGGACGATGGTGGTGACGCTGACGCTCTCGATCTGGTCGAAGATTCCGATCTCGACCAACTCGGACACGTGTCCGTCGGGTCCGATGGTGACGGGCGTGTCCAGTGCCTCGAAACGGGGACTGCTGGCGCGCAGGGTCGCGGTCCCGGGTGGCAGCGTGGCGAATTCGAAGATCCCCTGGCGGTTCGAGGTGGTGGTGGCGCCCGTCTCGACCACGGTGACCTTGGCGCCTGCGACTGTCGTGCCGCGAATCAGGTCCACCACCCGACCGGTCACCGCCGGGCGACTGGGTGCCGCGACCTCTGGCGTGACGGTCGCCGTGCGCTTGCGCGGCTTGCGGGGAACGGTGCCGGTGGGTGCGCCGGGCTGGCTTTCGATGTCGGGCAGGCGATCGGGATCGGAGTTTGGGTCGAGCGCCGGTGTGGGCGCCTGCAGAAGAAGCAAAGTGAGGAGGTAGGCAGTCATTGGCGGCCTCGGGCAACGGTGGCGCGGAAAAAAGTAGTCAGGAGGCTGACGATAGTCAAGCCCCATGGCGCACCCCGCAAAATATAATTGCATATATGCGAATTATGGAATATATGTACGGTGTGTCCGCATCTGTGCAGCCGCGCGTCGAGCTGTTTCGCCTGTTGGGCGATGAGGATCGCCTGCGTCTTTTGGCCCTGTGTGCCGAGGAGGAATTGACAGTCGGTGAGCTGGCCGCGCTGCTGGGCCAAAGCCAGCCACAGATCACGAAGAAGACCCAAACCCTGCGAGACGCCGGCCTCATGCTGGGCCGCCGCGACGGGACGCGCACACTGATGCGAACGGCGCCCAGCGACGATACGGTGCTGGCGGTGGCGCTGGACGAAGGCCGCGCCCTGAGCGCGCGTGACGGCAGTCTGTCGCGTGTCGCGGCGGTCGTGGCCCAGCGGGAAGATGCGGCCAGGCACTATTTTGCGACGCCGCCCGTCGCCGCCACCGCCCCGGTGGACGCAGGTGAGCTGGCTGCGCTGTTGCCCATCGTCGTTCCGTTGCTGCCTGGCCGTGCCTTGGCTGTGGACCTGGGCTGTGGCGAGGGCGCGTTGTTGCCGCTGTTGTCCCCGCTGTACCAGCGGGTGATCGCCATCGATCGCAGCCCGGCGCGGCTGGCGCGTTGTGCGGCCATGATCGCAGCCCGCGGTCTGCCGAACGTGCGTCTGCGCGAGGGCGAGCTGGACGATCCGGCGCTGGCGCAAGAGGTGGCGGCCAAGCAGGGTGCCGATCTGGTCGTGATGGCGCGCCTGCTGCACCACGCGGCCCGACCGTCGGATGCGGTCGCTGCCGCCGCCCGCTTGCTGCGTCCGGGGGGATACCTGGCGACTGTTGATTACTTGCCCCACGACGACGAATCCATGCGCGAGCAGGGCGACGTGTGGCTGGGCTTCGAGGCGCGAAAGCTGCAGTCGTTTGTGGCAGCCGCCCATCTGCAGTGCGTGGCGAATACGCCGCTGCCGCCACCGCGTGTGGCCCACCAGCCGGGTGACGAGACATCGTTGCCCCTGCAACTGGTCATGGCCCGCCGGGCCGACGAATCTTCGATTTTTCCGAAACGCAATTGATCAACCACATCTGAAACAATCAATCAGGAGACACGAGATGGACACGCGAACCGAATTCCCCGCATTCAAGGTCAAGGACATGTCGCTGGCCGAACTTGGCCGCAAGAAGCTGCGCATGGCGGAAAAGGAAATGCCCGGTCTGATGTCCTTGCGCCAGGAGTTCAAGGGGCAAAATCCGTTGAAGGGCGCGCGCATCGCGGGCTGCCTGCACATGACCATCGAGACCGCCGTGTTGATCGAGACGCTGGCGTCGCTGGGCGCCGAGGTGACGTGGACCTCGTGCAACATCTATTCGACCCAGGACGAGGCGGCCGCCGCCATCGCCAAGGCGGGCATCCCGGTTTTTGCGTGGAAGGGCGAGACGCTGCCCGAATACTGGAACAACATCGAGCTGCAACTGACGGCGTTCAAGGGCGGCCTTGGCCCCAACCTGATCCTCGACGACGGTGGCGATCTGACGCTGCTGGTGCACAAGGGCGTCGAGTGCGAGAAGACCGGCAAGGCGCCGGATCCCGCCAGCGCCACCAACGAGGAAATGCGGGTGATCTTCCAGTTGTTGCAGGACAGCCTGAAGGCGTCGAAGACACGCTTCACCACGCTGGCCAAGGAAATCAAGGGCGTCTCCGAGGAGACGACGACTGGCGTGCACCGCCTGTACGACATGGCCAAGACGGGGTCGCTGCTGTTCCCGGCCATCAACGTCAATGATTCCGTGACCAAGTCCAAATTCGACAATCTGTACGGCTGCCGCGAATCGCTGTTCGACGGCATCAAGCGCGCCACCGACGTGATGGTCGCGGGCAAGGTGGTTGTCGTTGCGGGCTACGGCGACGTCGGCAAGGGCTGCGTGCAGGCGGCGCGTGGTCTGGGGGCCCGTCTGATGGTGACCGAGATCGATCCCATCTGTGCCCTGCAGGCGGCGATGGAAGGCTATGACGTCGTGACGATGGAAGAGGCGGCGCCGCTGGGCGACATCTTCGTGACGGCCACCGGTTGCGTCGACGTCATCCGCAGCGAGCACATGCAGCAGATGAAGGACGAGGCCATTCTGTGCAACATCGGCCACTTCGATTCCGAGATCCAGGTGTCGTTCCTCGAGAACAACAAGGAGATCAAGGAAGAGAACATCAAGCCGCAGGTCGACCAGTTCATCTTCCCGAACGGCAGGCGGCTGACGTTGCTGGCGCGCGGGCGTCTGGTGAACCTGGGCTGCGGCACCGGCCACCCCAGCTTCGTCATGTCCAACAGCTTCACCAACCAAAGCATCGCGCAGATCGCGCTGTGGGCGAACGCCACCAAGGGCAAGGACGAAATGACCGGCATGACCTTCGCCAGCGGCAAGGTCTACACGCTGCCGAAGAAGCTGGACGAAAAGGTCGCCCGGTTGCATCTCGGCAAGGTCGGCGTCAACCTGACCACGCTGACCAAGACCCAGGCCGAATACCTGGGCGTGCCCGTCGAGGGGCCGTACAAGCCCGAGTACTACCGCTACTAAGAAGGTGATTGTCGGTGTCGCCCGGGGACCTTGTCGGTCGCCGGGCGACGCGCGTCAGCGCCGGGGGCCAGTCTTCGCCGCGCCGTGAACACTACTTCGAAGACGGTGCCCCGTGGCCGGGGCCCAGGATTTCCTTCACGGCCTTGGCGTATTCGAACGGGCCCAGGGTCTGGTCGGCGGTGTGACAGCCAAGGCATACGGTTTCGGGCACCTTGCGCGCGGTTCCCTTCTTCTTGTCCACGGAACGCACGTGACCGACGCCCGGGCCGTGGCAGGACTCGCAGCCGACGTTGGCGAAAAAGGTGGTCGCGGTCTCCAGGCTGCGCGTGCCGCCGGGCTGCAGGAAACCGACACTGTGGCAGCCGAGGCACGCGGCATCGTGATTGCGCTTCTTTCTGATCAGCGTCGCCAGGGCGTGGGCGTGGTCGGTGGTTTTCCATTGTTCGAACGCGGGGGCGTGGCACAGCACGCAGGCGTCGTTGCTGGCGTAGTCCCAGGTCTCGAAGGCGGGCGCCTTCTGGGCACCAGGCACTTTCCTTTGGGGCAGTATCGGGGCTGCGTCCAGTTGCAGCAGGAGGCCCACGCCCAGTTGCTCGGGTACGCTGGCTGCCAGGGGCGTCACATGGTGCGGCGGCGGGCCGGGCGTGCCTGTACCCGGCCAGACGACGTCCAGGACGCCGGCTGCGCTTGTGGCGTCGCCCGCCTCGACGATCGACGTCTGTCCGGCGACGCCGGCGATTCGCGGCGCGCCCTCGGTTGACGCGTGGCCAAGAACGACGACGTTGACGCCGCTAACGGCGGCCAGAATTTCCGTCGCCCGTGCTTGTCCGCCGGCCAGATGGAACAGGCCCACTATCAGCGATGCCCCTTTGGCCTTTAGCGCGACGACGGCCTCGCGCGCGGCGGCGACTGGGTCGGTGGTGCGCAGGTTCCAGCCCTCGATCAGTCCGAAGACGCCGACAGAACGCGCGCCGAGCGGGACCAGGTGATGCGCCAGAAAAAGGCGCTTGCCGTTGTGGCCCAGCAGATTGGTCGCCACCACCGTCACGTGGGCTGACCGCGCAAGCGCAGCAAAGCGTTCGGGTCCGGCAACCAGATCGGTCTCGCCCGGCGTCACGACGTCGATTCCCATGCGTGCAGCTGCGGCCAGCATCAGGGCCGGGCGACGCTGGTCGCCAGGCTGTCCTTCTGGGGTTGAAGGCGGCGACAGATCACCTGCGTCCACCTGCAGGATGTCGCTGCCGGTCGCCCGCGCCCGATCGACGACGGTCGCCCGTCGGGCAAGGCCGGCCACATGCCCGCGCAGTCCCGCCGTGTACGAAAGGGCCGCGCGGGGCTGGGTGGCTGCAGTGGGATCACGGGCCGTGTGCGCGACCGCGCCCGCCAGCACCGCCGACAGGACGATCCGCAGGCCTGGATTTCGCGCCATCGAGACATCTTACGCCACAGGTTGTCGGGAACCCGCCGATTCCTGGAGGCCGGTCATCCGTTCCACCTCGCGCAGCACGGCGGATGCGTCGATGCGTCGCCGGTCGCGCACGACGGAAAATTCGGCCGGCAGATCCCCGGGCGCGCAGGCGCGTTCTTCGTCGAGGCACACGATCAGCTTGTCCGCGCTGACCTGCCGCAGATGGGCCAGCTTGCTGGCGAGGTATTCGGGCGTCCAAAAGCCGACAATTTCAACCAGCACCCGGCGCTGCGGGTGGATGCGGTGCTCGACGAGAAAGTCGGGAAAGATGAGGGTTCCGCCGGCACGCAGCGGTACAGGCTCGCGGATGAGGTGCCAGTCGGGCGCGAGCCGTTCAAAGTCGTCCGCGAAGCGCTGTTCCAGTCGGCTGTCGAAGGGCACGGGCGGCGCGGGCGCGAAGATGGGCACGCCGCTTTGTAGCGTGACATCGGTGATGCGGCCCCACAGAAGGGCTTGCGCGCGCAGTTCGAAATGCGCGCACCACACCAGGTGTGGCAGCAGGGCGGCCAGGGCGCGGCCATACAAAAGGGTGTGGCGGAACAGCGAGAACGGCCCCGAGATATCGAGGACGGGCTCGGTGTCGGGCGTGGTCTGTTTCACCACGCACAGAAGCCCCTGCAGCTTGGCCAGTCTCACGATGGGGCGTGCGGCCCCGCGCACGCGCAACGCGATCCGGGACGCCCGCATCAGCGCCGCCTGCGTGACGGCGAGGTTGGTTCGCAACGCCAGTTCGGCCGGGCCCGGCGGTGTGGCGGGGGCGCGCACGCGGCGTTCGGGCGGCAGATCCGCGAACAGGGATTCCAGCAACGCCGCTTGATCAAGCCCAAGGTCGGCCGCGACCGCGGTCAGAATGTCCGTGGCGGGTGCCCGTGTTGCCGCCGCTGCCGCGAACACGCGCGCGCGCAGGTCAGGTGGTGGCGCGACGGCGATGTTTTCCCGCCGCCACAGGCGGGCCAGCACCCGGGTTGCGCACCGGCGCTTGAAGTGGGGCGCCTGGCACGGCAGGGGTTCGGCCAGACGTTCGGCAAGCTCCCGCCAGCGGCGCCCCTCGAAACGCTGCATTTCGCGCAGCAAGACCTGCAGCCAGGGCTCGTCCTGTGGGCCCAGGAAGTCGAAGAACGCCTCGCTGTCCGTGACCCTAAGCGGCAGTTCGCGTTCGGGCAGCAAGGGGCTCCGACCTCCTTTCCGCCTGCGCCATCTCGCCGCTGGCGGCAATGACCAGTTCGTAGATCAGCGCGCGCTTGCCGGGGGCGGGGCGCAGCAAGCGGCCGACCCGCTGAACGTGCTCGCGCGCGCCGTGGCTGCCGGCGACGACAATGCCCACCTCGGCGTCGGGAACGTCGATGCCTTCGTTCAGAACCTGCGCTGATACCAGGGCGCGCAACGAGCCTTCGGCAAAACGCTTCAGAACCGCCTGCCGTTCCCTGGAACCGATGTCGCATGTCAGGGGCATGATCAAATGTTCGCGCGCGATGGCGTACGCGGTTTCGTTGTTGGCGACGAAGATCAGTGTCCGCTGAGCGTGGTGGCGCGCCAGCAGCACACGCAGGGCATCCTGCTTGCTGCGCGGGTAGGCCAAAAGGCGACTGGCCCGGCGCCAGGCAGACAGGCCGATGCGTCCCTCGTCGGTGCATCTGGCGTGACGGATGAAATCTTCCCACTGGCTGCCCAGGCGCGCACCCCGAAAGGCGGCGAAGGCCTTGCGGTACACATCGGTAAGGGCGTCGTATTCGCGGCGTTCGTAGGGATCCAGACGCAGTCGCCATGTGATGCGATCAAGCGGCGCCAGCGCGTCCCCGGTCAGATCCCCGACGGCCAGGTGACAGACCACGGGTCCGATCAGCGTCGTGATTCGATCGGTCGCGGCACCCGGCGCGCAGGGCGTGGCGGTCAGCCCAAGACGCAAGGGCGCGATGGTCATTTCCAGTGCCTCGTCGCGGCCGCCGCTGCCGAAGTGGTGCGCCTCGTCGATGACCACCAAACCAAACCGGTCGCCCAGGACGGACATGTGGCGGTGCGCGCTGGCGAAGGTCGCCACTGTGATGGGCGCCAGTGTCCGTTCGCCGTCGCCGAAGCGTCCGACGACGCCGTCATAGAATTCGTCCAGCGCCCCGCACCACTGGGCCACAAGAGCCCGCGTCGGCACCAGGCACAGGATCGGCGCGCGCGTGGCCGCCATGGCCGCCATCGCCACGCGGGTTTTCCCGGCACCCGTCGGAAGAACAACCAGCCCGCGTCGGCCGGACATGCGCCACGCTTCAAGGGCGGCCTCCTGGTAGGGCCGCAGCGGGATGGGATGAAAGCCGGACGGATTGGCCAAACGCGGGGACGGCCTGTCCGACACCGGGACGTCCCGCTGCCGCAACGCCGTCAGCAGCGAATACGTCAGCCGCGCGGGCGCCCTGAAGCAGCCGACCCGATCGTCCCACAGAACGCCGGGGATCTCCTGGATCCGGGCGCTGTCGGGGACGTCATGCAGAAGAAGGGTGCCGCGATCGAAGACCAGTCGCATGCCGTCGCTCGATGCGACGGACGTGCCAAGACGCAGACGCGATCAGTGGGCGCGGATGCGATCCATGACCCACCCCGTGCGCGCGGCGCTGGTGCCCGTGCTGGGGCAAGAGCCGCGGCCCGTCAGCGCACCCACGATGCTGGTGATCAGGGGCTCTTGCACGTGCGGCGGATTGGGGATGAAGCTGGTCGTCGTTTGGCCGTCGATGGTGATCTCGTGCGGGATATCCGCGAAGGTGGAGAAGGCGATAAGGCCGCGGCTGCCGATGATTTCCGTTCGGTCGGCACGATCCCCGGCGGCGAAACACCACGAACCCGTCCCGAGGGCGCCGGACTTGAATCGAAACTGGCCAACGACGATGTCCTCGGCGTCGTACAGCCCGGCCTGGTTCGCTGTCACGCCGTGCGCATCGTTGATGGGGCCCAAGAAGAAATCGAGCAGGTCCAGCGTGTGGCTGGCCAGATCCATGAACAGGCCGCCGCCCGCGATTGCCGGAATCACCCGCCAGGGCAGGTTGGCGTGGTCGGCGTGTGCGGGTGCGGGCGGCTGGCGCAATGACACAGTCACGGCGCGAATGTCGCCAATCGCCCCGGCTGACAGCAGCCGAGCGATCTCCTGGAAACGCGGCAGCGCCCGGCGGTAGTAGGCCACGAACAGCGGTACGCGCGCGCGTTCGGCCGCGGTGATCATCTCCAGACAATCGGCGTGGCTGGTGGCCATGGGCTTTTCCACGTAGACGGGCTTGCCGGCCCCTGCGGCCAACACCGCGTATGTCTTGTGCGATGACGGGGGCGTCGCGATGTAAATGGCGTCGACGTCGGGATCGCCGACCAGCGCGGCTGCGTCGTCGTGAACACGCGGCACATTGTGACGGTGGGCGTAGTCTTGCGCGCGGACGCGACTGCGCGACGTGACCGCGACCAGGGACGAATGCGGGGGACGCGCAAAAGCTGGACCGCTTTTGACTTCGGTCACCTCGCCGCAGCCAATCATTCCCCAGCGAATGGTTGCGGGTGCCACGGGCCCTATCCGATCTTGAAGGTCGATCGCAGCAGCGCCTCGACGTCGTCGTCGCTGTCCGTGCCGGCCGCGCTGATTCGTGCGGAGGCATTCGCCCCGTTGCCCCAGGGCCACCACAGACAGTATGCAAAGGCGCCCGCGTGTAAGACGCCGAGGTCGGCCGTGAACATTTTCTGATCTCCGCGCAGCCCGCCTGTCCCGCGCACCAGCTCGCGAACTGCGTCCGGGGCCTTCGTCAACGTCGGCGCTGTCCAGACAGTGGGCATCGCGGTGGCGGCGGCGGCGCGCGCTACGGGATCGTGTGTCTTGCTGACCGTCGACAGCGCGCATTCGAAACGTTCATCCCAGGTCCACGTGCCGGCCGGCCACGCCGCTCGTATGCGGCTGAAGAGATCCGTTAGGGGTTGCCACCGCGCGTCGCCTGAAGCCATGGGTCCATATTACTTTACTACCCCGGGGGGGCGGGCGAAATGCGGACATCGCCCTGCAGTCGTTTTTGGCGGCCGGTCGTCTTATCGTAGACCCGTGACCCTCGACACCTACCGCAAGAAGCGGCGCTTTTCTGTTACCACCGAGCCCCAGGGCACGACGGCCGGCGGTGCGCGCAAGACGAAGGCCCTGGCGTTCGTGGTGCAGAAGCACCGGGCGACGGCGTTGCACTATGACGTGCGGCTGGAATGGGGTGGGGTGATGCTGTCGTGGGCGGTGCCGAAGGGCCCCTGTTACGACCCGACCGTCAAACGCCTGGCCATGCAGGTCGAGGACCATCCAATCGAATACAACAAGTTCGAGGGCATCATCCCCGAGGGTGAGTACGGCGGCGGCACCGTGATGATCTGGGACCATGGTTCCTGGACGCCCGAATCCCCCGATGCGGACGCCGCGCTGAAGAAGGGGGATCTCAAACTAACCTTCCACGGCAAGAAGCTGCGGGGATCCTGGGTGCTGGTGCGCACGCGTGGGCGCCCCGGCGACGGCAAGCCTGCGTGGTTGATGATCAAACACCGCGACCAGTGGGCCAGCACCGAGGACGTGACGGAACTGGCGCCGCGGTCAGTGGTGTCCAATCGCCTGCTGATCGAGATCGCCCGCGACGAAGGCGGCGATATGCGCAAGGCGGCCGACGGGGATCCGCGCGCGTTGCTGCAGGAGATCCTCAAAAACCCCGCGTTGCTGGCGCCGCCGAAGCTGCGGCACAAGAAGGCGGTCTGGCGCTCGAAGAAGGCCGTGTCGTAGCGGCGTGACCGCCCGGCCCCCTAGTGTGGCCGCTCGCCGGCGGCCAGACGGGCAATGTCGGCCGGGGGCAGCGCGCGGCGGTACAGCAGGACCTCATCGATGATGCCCTCGAAGTTGTTGGACGCGGTGTCGCTGTTGTCGTCGATGTTGCCGCCGATGGTGAAAGCCGTGGTGTCCGCCGTCGTCGCTTCACCGAGGGTCACGACCCGGTCCTCGACCCCACCAACGAAAATCCGGCCCACCGTCCCGTCGTAGGTTGCAGCCACGTGTACCCAGACGCCTCTTGGCAACTGGCGCGCCAGGAAGCCCGCATTATTGAACACGACGATCAGGCCCGCCGGGGTGACGAACAGTGCGTAGTATTCGCCTGAGGACGCGCCGATCTGTCTGGCCAGGATGGTGCCGAATTTCACCGAGGAATCGGCAGGATTGATCCAGGCCGCCATCGTGTACGCGTTCCTGATGCTGTTGATGCTGGTGGAGGGGGGGATTTGCACCCATCCCTTGCGCTCAAAACGTAGCCCCGTGCCAAAATGCCCTGGGGTCCAACTGGTCGTGGCGTCCATGTCGCGCAGGACGCCGGCGTTGGCGTTGGGCGAAGAATCCAGCGCAGTGCCACTGCCCGACCCGTCGTCCAACGCCCAGTGTCCGATGAGATCCAGGTCGAGGGACGAAGATCCAGGTGGCGTGGGGTTTGCGTCCCGAATGTCCCCAGGGCCCGCGTCCGGCGGTGGCGTGGGGTTTGCGTCTCGAATGTTCGCAGGGCCCGCGTCCGGCGGAAAGGCCGCGGCGGCGTCGGACGTTGGTGTCGCCCCGTTTCGACCGGTAAACAGGGGGTTTGCCCTGTGGCACCCGGATATCGCCGCAAACGGCACGGCAAGAGACAGCATCCAGACACGCACTCCGTAATCAGCATGCCAGACGGCGACGAAGGTGTCACAGATCGCGCCCGACGTCGTGTCGCCCGACGCGGGTTAAGGCCGCTGTCGACGCTTGCTGTGCTGGTCGAAGAAATCGAGAACCCGCGGCTCGGCCAAACCAACGACCGTGGTGTGGGTCGCACCAGCGATCTCAAGGAACTGGGGTGCATGGCCATGTTCCCGCAGCGCCTTTGCCATCTGTCGCGCCAGCGCCACGGTGCCCGGATCATCCTTTGAACCGACGATCACCATCAGCGCCTTGTCCTTGACCTTGTCGAAGGGGAAGCCATCGGGCCGCGTGCCGGCGGCGCTGATCGCCAGGCCGGCGAACCTGTCGGCGTATTTGGTGCCGATGTGCCAGCCCCCTGTCCCGCCCGCGGAATGCCCAAACAGGTAAACGCGCCCGCGGTCGACGGGATATTCCGTTTTGACCAGGTCGAAGACGTTAATCACGTCCTGCTCGCTTAGCGCGCCTTCGCGTTGTCGCGCAGGATCGTTGGATGCCGACGCGTTGTAGCCTGCGTTGGGGCGATAGCCCAGCGGACACACCACCAGCCAGTTGTGCGCCTCGGCCAGCCTGGCCAGCATGCCGCCGTCGCGATCGAAGTAGAAATCGTGATCCCGGGTGTTTCCGTGTAGCACCAGCAGCATGCGCAGTTTCGCCCGGCCATCCCAGGCGGTCGGAACGTACACGCGGTAGGGCATGATCTCGTTCGCGGTCTCGAAGAAATAATGCCGTTCGTGATCACCGGTCGCACGGAACAGGGGATCCTTGCCCTGCTCAAGCGCGTCGAGTAATCCAGCCGAAACGCGCACTTCCTTTGCAAAGTCGAAAGTCTGCGTGCCGTCTTCGCGCAAACCGAAGTCGTTGCTGCCGAGTTTGCGGCTGCCCTGCTTGATCAGTCTCGCCACATCGAAGGGCCAGCGCACGCTGGCCTTGGCGCTGTCGTGCCCCGGGATGCGGGCCAGGCGGCGCTCGACGGCGGCGCGCATGGCGATAACTTCATCGACCGTCTGTGCCCGTGCCGGTCCCGTGGCTGCGGCAAGAAGAACCAGGCACAGCCCGAGCGCGGCTAGTCGCATCGACCGTCTCGTCCAGCGGCGCGCGCGGCCAGAACCAGGCGTTCGACGTCCAGCCAGGACGTTGCCCGGGGCTCGGCCAGATCGAGATTGGTGGAATTGGAAAATACGATGGTCGGGTGCCCATCGGCGCGCAGCGCGGCGATGTTGCTGGGCGAATCCTCGACGTATAGCTGGGCGCCGACGGCGGCCTTGTCCTTCATGAAGCACAGATCCCAGTAAGGGATCCCGTGGTAGTCGAGCCATTCGACCGTCTGGCTGACCGATTCCTGGTGGAAGTGCTTGATGTAGAGGCGGTGGGTGATGATGCGGATTCGGATTCCCCGCTGCGACAGCCGCCGCAGCGCCGCCGCCGCCCCGGGCATAGGTTGCAATTGACGGAACAGGCTGCGCTGGGTGACCGCGAAGCGGTGCAAATCGTCGTAGGTCCCGACCGAGGCCAGCTTCCACTCGTCCAGTGCGTAGCTGGGGCTGGGTGTCAGGTCGTTCGCCGCAACGCCCAACCATTCGGCGGCGATGGGGCGCAGCCCCGCGTAGAAATCAGCCACGACCCCATCGAGGTCAACACCCAGGACGAACATCGGTTCATCAACGTCGTCGGGCTGGGTCATGGCCGCAGTCTAATACGTCACGGCGCCCGCCGCTGGCAGCGCAGCCTGGCGTTCATGGCAGCGGGGGCCGCCATGGCGACGGCCGGTACAGCCCTGAATTCCGGGAGGGTGTCCCTCAACAGTGGATCCGGGCTGGCGACCAGAATGAGGTCGCGTCCCACGACATACGCTGTCCAGGGGCCCTGGCAGGCCAGCCTCGACGCCAACGCATGCGCCGCGTCCTCGTCGGCGAAACGCATCCGCCAGGTGACGAAGGGCTGGCCCGTTGCCTGGTCAAAATGGACGGAAAGGGCGTCACCGGTGAGCGACCGGGCGAAGCGTGGCGCGTCTGTCAATTTCTGGCGGCTGAGAAAGTTTTCCAGAATCCAGGCGCCCAGCCGATCGATGCCGAAAAGGGCGAACCGTTGCGATAGGGCGGGTACGGCCACTGCGGCCAGGGATTCTTCGGGGGCGATTGGTCCGGCGGCGTCGGCCGCCGCCAGCACCTGGCGCGTCGACAGGGGCGGCTGCTCGCGCAGGGCCGTGACGGCTGGCCAGCCCCCCGTGCGCCACGCCCCGGTAACCATCGATCCGCCAAAGGGGTAACGAAAGTGCAAGGGGGCCAGGGCGACCGGCAGTGGGGATCGGTAAGATTCCTGTCGCGAGGATTGCCGGTAGTCGGCGAACACCTGGTCCCAGTGGATGTCATCAGGCGCGGTGCCGAACAATCCCAGTCGCACGAGATCCTCCACAAGCGAGGCCTCGCCTTCGGCGATGGACGCCGTGGCCTGCGAACTGTCGAAGTCCGTCGCGAAGCGTGCGTCCCAGGACGTGAAATCAAGGGCCACGTCTTGCAGCCCATGCGTGAATTCGTGCGCCAGCATGGCCACCGCATACAGTGAATCCATCGGTTGGCCATCGTCGATGATCGTGATGGCCTTGTCTTCGTTTGAGTACCACGCGCCCACCCACGCCGAGTCCTGTGCGGCCACCTCGGCCGGGGCGATGTTTGCGGGCGCCAGTTTCAACAGGGCGAGGGCCGCGTTCCATTGTGCCCCCACCTGTGCGCGGGAATCGTCCGTGGCGGCGTCGTGGGCCGCAGCGATCATATAGGCCTGGCGTGTGATGACTTTGACCGGGATCTCGGCGGCGGGCACGCCGCGCAGGCAGGCGGTGGCCTGGAAGGTGTCCTGCTGGCAGGGGACATCGCGGATGTCGCAGACGCGCAGGCCGCAAGGGGGCGGCGCTTCGCAAGCGGCCATCAGCAGGACAACGACAGCCGTAGATCCCAGGCGCGAGGCAGTCACTGCCGTTTTCATCGCAGTTTCCAGCCCAGGCCGATGCTGACCGTCGGGATCGGTCGTCGTTCTGATGCGGGCAGGTTGGTCTGCAGCGGATAGCCGTAGCCGGCCTGGGCGCGAAACAAAAAACCGCCTTCAGAGACGAATTCGTAACCGAAGTTGGCCATCAGGCCATAAGTGTTGTGGGTCGCGACCCAGGACGTGTGCAAATACAGGGATTCTGCCGCCAGGGTCCCGTAAGCGGCGTCGGCGACGATCCGGTGCCGACTGCCGAATACCCCTGTCAGTCCAACAGTTACACCCGGCGGCGCCTGGGGTCTGGCCTTGTCATCGGGCACGATGCCCATGCCGCCCCCGAAGTGGGGCACCAACGAGATTGGCACGGTGGGCAAGCGGAAGTAGTAGCCAAGTTGCGCCCCGGCCAGCCCGTAGTCGTTACCGATGCCCACGGACAGTGCGGGGCCGCTGGTCTCGCTGCGTCTGGACGTGATCACACCGTCCGTCGCGCGGGCCGCGGCGGGCCACCCCACGAGCGCCCAGACGCAGGCGACCAGTACCGGTGGCAGGGGGCGTCGATTCGGGGTCTTGGTAGTGAGAGATGTCATGATGGCGGGGGTATCGGCGCGTGCGCCGCCGGGTTGCTGGTAGGCTGCGTATGCTTCATGGGACGCGGGTTGGTTTTCTGGGCCTTGGTTTCACTGGCGGGCTGCGGAAGCGAGCCGCAGGTGCGTCCGGTGTCGCCCCCGCCAAAACGAAGCGAAAGACCGCCCGCCCTCACGTCTGTCCCGCCGCCCGCCGCACTTGTCCCTCCGCCTCTGCCCGTGCGGCCTTCACCCGGCTCCGCCCTGTCGGCGTCAGACGTCGAGACGAAGCACCTGTCCGAAAAGGAATGGACCGAGGGCATGCGCCAGACCGTTGCGCAGCGCTGGAAGGTTGAACCGAGCGCCCTTCGCCTGTCCCAGTCGCAGACGCAGGTCGCGTTCGTGCAAGCCCCGGTCGCCACTGCAAGGGCGAAGTCCCGGGTGCGGGCGATCCCGGGTCCCTACACCATCATGGTCGTCGACAACCAGGGCCACCAGCAGGCGCGCTTTCGCCCCGTGCAGGCCCCGCGGATGCACGAGCCGCCGAAGGATCTGCAATTTCTGGGCGACGATCGACTGGTGTACGAGGTGGCAGTGCACCCCCCGGGCGCGGCGGCCGCCAAAGGATCAGCGCCCGGGCGCCTGTTCGTGATTCAGCCCGTGCGTGGCCGCAGCCGCGTCGTGCGTTGTGTGGGCGGGCGGTTCGCGCTGTCCGCCAGCCACATCGCTTTCATCGGCGGCCAGCCGGGCAAGCAATTCGTGGCCGTCGACGGTCAGCAGGTGTATCCACGGCAGCGCACCCGAACCGGTATCGTCAGCGAGTTGGCCTGGTCGAGCAATGGCATGGCGCTGGCGTTCCTGGAGGCACGGCCGGAGGCGGGTGGGCAAACCCACCTGGTCCTGCTGGCCGATGTGGGCAATGCGACGGGTGATACGACCTGGGATCTGCCGCCGGCTGCCGTGCTGGATGGCTTGCACGTGTTCTGGGCGGACGCGCAGAAATTGGTGGTGGGCAAGAGCCTGGCGCGGCCGGTCTTCGCCACATCCTTCCAGGTCGAGCGTCCCCAATAAAAAACGAGGACCGGGGGTTAGCCGGTCCTCGCCAATCGGTCTATCGAATCGCTGCGGGTCTAGTCGGCGAGGGCAATCTTCGCCGTTGCGAGCGACGCCTTGGCGGCGGCGATCTCTTCGGCGGGGACGTCCGACGGGGACTGCGGCGCGATGTACTCGGGGTATCCCGGGACGCCCATTTCGGGAACGTCCAGACCGGCGATTTCGACCGAGGCCGAGACGCGGTTGCCGACCAGCTTGCCGATCACCCAGAACACCAGGCCGCCGACGACGACGTTCCAGGCAATGCCGGCGCCGACCTCGAAGAACTGGGCCACCAGCTGCCGGGAATCACCGTAGAACAGGCCCGTGACGCCCTTCAATGCTGCGCCCGTGCTGCCGAGGTATTCGGTGGCGCCCACGGCGTTCCAGCCCTGACCGTAGCTGCCGTCCGAGAACAGACCGACCGCAATGAGGCCCCAGGCGCCGTTGACGCCGTGAACGCTGATGGCGCCGACGGGATCGTCGATCTTCAGCTTGTCGAAGAAGAACACGCTGGCAACGACCAGGACGCCCGCGATGGCGCCGATGGCGAAGGCGCCCATCGGCGTGACGAAGGCGCAGGGGGCGGTGATGGCCACCAGGCCGGCCAGCATGCTGTTGCACATCATGCAGGGATCGGGTTTCCCGTAGCGGGCCCACATATAAAGGACGCCGGTGACGGTCGCCGACATGCCGGCGATCATCGTGTTGACGGCGACGATGCCGATGCGGCCGTCGGCGCCCGCCAGCGAGCTGCCGGCGTTGAAACCAAACCAGCCGAACGCCAAAATGAAGGTGCCGAGCTGAACCATCGGGACGTTGTGCGCGAGGATCGGCTTGACCTTGCCGTCCTTGTCGTACTTTCCGATCCGGGGGCCAATCATGATCGCGGTGATCAAGGCCAGCGCGCCGCCTTGAAGGTGAACGACGCCCGAGCCCGCGTAGTCGACGGCACCGTGGCCAAGGCCCATGCGGTAACCCAACTGCGCAAGCCACCCGCCGCCCCACACCCAGTTTCCGAACACGGGGTAGATGAAGCCGCCGATGATGACGCTGAAGATGCAGAAGCTCTTGAACGTCCAGCGTTCGGCGCACGCGCCGGTGACGATGGTGGCGGTGGTGTCCATGAAGACCATCATGAACAAGAACAGCACGACGACCGAGGCGTCATAGCCGTTGCCAGTCAGGAAGAAGCCGGTCGTGCCAAGCAAACCCCAGCCGTGATCGCCGTTGATGGCCGAGCCGACGGTCAACATCGAGTGCAGGGTCGGTACGCCACCCAGGGTCACCGGGCCGCCGATGGCCGTTCCGTTGAGGCCGCCGCACATGAACGCGAAGCCGCACACGAAAAAGCCCAGCATGCCGAGGCCGTACACCATGAAGTTCATCGACATGGTGTGGCCCGCGTTCTTGGCGCGGATGAGACCCGTCTCGACCAGCGCGAAGCCCGCCTGCATGAACATGACGAGGAAGCCCGCGATCAGCACCCAAACGAAGTTCACGGCGAAAACACCGTGCGAGGTCGCCTGCGCGACGGCGTCGACGGCGGTCGCAAGGTCCTTGATGGTCGCCTTGGCGGGATCCGGCTTCGTATAGCCGGGGACCGAGTACGCCGTGGGCGTTGTTTGAAATGCGCCCGTCTTGTCGGGTGCGGGATCATCCGCCTGCGCGCGCGGCGCAAATGCCCCCAGCAGCCCCACCACGACGGCGGCTGCCGCCACCCAATGTCTTTGCCTTCGGAACAATCCTGCCTTCAGCATGCGTTTTCTCCTGTGTGCTTTCGTTTCATCCAATTTGTCGTTTGAAATTCTTCTTGAGCCGATGCGCCCACGCGGCACCAAAGGCGGCACCCACCTGCATCATCAGCACGAACATCGCAGTCGTCAGCGCGCGTCGGCCAAGCGTCCCGTACAGCTGCCATGCGGCGATGGCTATCACCAGTTGCGTACCAATGAAGGTCTTCTTGTACTGTTCCCACATGAGGCGTCTCCGGAATCGAGGGCGCATTCGGCGTCACGGAATGTGACTCCAAATGTTTCTGCCGTGTTAATTAACGCCGTTTGGCCCGCCGTTTCGAAAAGCACTCTAAGCGCACATATGTGAACAGCGTGTTTCGTGGTCGCGAAACCTGCGTAAACTGTCTCTGCTGCGACTTGGCACCGCTGTGCGAAAAGCGGCATGATGTCGCGGTTTACGAGGGGACTACGACTTTGCTCACAGACATGTTGGTTTGCCTGGAGGGATCGCCCAGCAGTGGCGACGCGGTTTCGTTGGCCATCCATATGGCGCGCGCCATGGGGGCGACCCTGTTTGGCCTCGCCATTGTCGACGAGCCGGGCATCAAGGCCGGGACGCCCATGGGCATTGGCGGCAGCAGCTACAAGCAACAACGCGATACCGCCCTTTTGAAGGACGCCGAGTTGCGGGCCGACGAGTGGCTAGAGCGATTTGGTGCCGAGTGCGACGCTGCCGGTGTGAAGTCAACGGTCTCGAAGCGGCAGGGCCGACCGTCAGCGGTGATCTTGGAGGAATCGCAGAATCACGATCTCAGCATTGTTGCGCGCGAGATGAACTTCCGTTTCGAAACGGACGAGCTGGATCGCCAGACGCGGGGCAAGGTTCTTCACGGGGCCCGAAAACCCGTGATGATCGTCCCGCAAGGGGTGACGCGAATCCAGGGCGCGGTACTGATTGCGTACGACGGCAGTTCGGCGTCGAAGCGTGCGCTGAACAGTTTTGCGGACAGTGGACTTGCGGCAGGGCGCGCGCTGCACGTCATGACCGTGGGTGACGTCGGTGCGACCGCCTGGGAGGTCGCGAACGTCGCTGTTCAGTCGCTGAAGGACAGGGGCCTTCCCGCCGAGCTTCACAATGTTGTTTCCATCCTGACCATCGCTGACGCCATTTTGGGCCTCCGCACCAAGCTGGGCGCGGGGATGATTGTGATGGGTGCCTACGCGCATTCGCGCATCAAGGAACTGGTCTGGGGCTCGGTCACGCAAGAGTTGCTGGAGAAAAGCGGCGTGCCGCTGTTCCTGCATCATTGAGGCGAGGTCAAATCTTCGGGGCAGACCTGATCCGCAGCGCCAGGGTGCGCACCACGGACGGGGGCGGTAGCAGCGTCCGATTGCCTCGCACGGTGTAGATGCGCAGCAGGGTGGGGGCGTCGATTGGGACGCCGGCTTCGATCGCCGAAGCTATGTCGCGGCCGAGCCCACCTTCCACCTGGCCGAACCAGAACCAGTCGCGGGCGGTGTCCAGCCAGTCAAATCCCCGCTTGGCGCCCAGAACGGTGCGGACCAGATGGGCGTCGCTGGTTCCGGCGCGGAAGGCGATGACCCGCGCGCTGGCCAGGCCCAGCGACAGGATGGTGCGGACGGCGAAGGTGTGGATGCAGGTTGCCAGGGCCAGTTCGGAAACCTCGACCGCCAGGGCCAGTCCGTCCCGGCGCAAAACGGCGAAGGGGAGGCGATCTTCGAGGTAGCGCGCCGCCCGCTCGATGTGTCGCAGTTCAGCGGCCGGCCCAGTCAGGCCGGCCTTGTTCAGCCAGTGGCGAATCTGTCCCTCCGAGGCGGGTAGCCGATCGGCGATGAGACCGATGGCGCGCTTGAGGACGTTGTCGAGGGGGCTTGTTCGACCCCGCGAATCTGATGTCGCGGAGGCGTACTGAGGTCGGCTCTGGCACGACAGCACATCAACGACGCCGTACAGCCCGAACCCCGGAATCTGCAGGAGGCGCCCGTAGGTCCAGCGACCGCGAGGCGAGCCCGTGTCCAGGAAACGGCGAAGCACGTTGTGGGTTCGCGGGCGAATGGGCATGCGCCCGATGATCTGCGTCGGGGACGGCGCGGACTGCACAAGGAAGCCGATAGGCGGGCGCCCGGCCGGTTGCATGGGCGCGTGCAGGCCCGTAAGGGCGCGGAAGCGTTTGACCAGCGTCCCGTGCGCCAGCCTGCCAGTGTTGGCAGGTGGTGCGTCGGTGGCATCTTCGAGTAGCGACAGGGTCACAGCGGCTGCCAGTGTAACGACGCCACATAGACGAATTGTTTCCGTTACAGAAATTGTGCGTAACAGCCGGTGGGGCGATGCAAGCAGTTACCCGCAAGAAGTTACCTGACGGAAAAGCGCCCGAAACAATTGCCGCGGTATCGCTGCTACACGGTGCCGGCAATACCCCCGACCTGGATGGTGGCACCCTTCGTTGCCTATCTGGTGCTGATAGCGGGCACGCCGCTGTTGTACGGGGAGTTCTGGGGCAAGAACCGCAATAAACTTGTGGTCGCGATGGCTGTCTCGTGCCCGGTCATCGTTTACCTGCTGCTGCGCCACCCGGGTGGAACGCACCTGCTGCTGGACGCCTGTCGGGAATACCTGGCGTTCATGGCGTTGCTGGCGTCGTTGTTTGCGATTTCGGGTGGGATCTATCTGCGTGGATCACTGGCGGGGACGCCGCTGGTCAACACCGCATTTCTGGGCGTGGGCGGCCTTTTGGCCAGCGTGATTGGCACGACGGGCGCGTCCGTCTTGTTGATCCGGCCGCTTTTGCGCGCGAACGTCAAACGGAAGCGTACCGCCCACATTTTCGTCTTCTTCATCTTCATCGTGTCGAACGGCGCGGGGCTGCTGACGCCGCTGGGCGATCCGCCGCTGTTCCTGGGCTTCCTACGTGGCGTGCCTTTCCTGTGGACGCTGCGGCTGGTGGCGCCGTGGGCTGTGTCGAACGGGGTGTTGGTGCTGCTGTTCAGCTTTATCGACCAGGGCATCCTCAACAAAGAAGAGCGCCAGCGTCCGGGCGCACAACTCGAAGAGGTCCAGAAGGTCGCCGAGCCGTTGAGCCTGCAGGGGCGTCTGAACCTGCTGTGGTTGCTGGGGGTGGTGGGCGTCATCTATGTGGTGGGCACCTACGGCGGGGCCATCAGCGACAATCCATTGGTGCCCTGGGCGCTGCAGGTCGGGGGCATGCTGGCCTTTGCGGGTCTGTCGCTGTGGACCACGCCGCGATCGATTCACGAGGCGAATAACTTTGGCTGGGGTCCCATCGTCGAGGTGGCGGTGGTGTTCGTGGGTATCTTTCTGACGATGGTGCCGGCCCTGGCCGTCTTGCAGGCCAAGGGCACGGCGCTGGGGATCGCCCGGCCGTGGCAGTTCTTCTGGGCCTCGGGGATCCTGTCGAGCTTTCTCGACAACGCGCCCACGTACCTGACTTTCGCCTCGGTGGCGACGGGGGTGGTCAACCAGTTGGCGGGTAGCAGCCTTGAGGCCGCGAATCTCGGGGCCCTCGCCGCACATCCGCTGGGCGCCACCTTCCTGGCCGCGGTATCCTGCGGGTCGGTCCTGATGGGCGCGGTCACATATATCGGCAACGGTCCCAATTTCATGGTGAAAGCCATCGCCGAGGAGAACCACGTCCGGATGCCCAGCTTCTTCGGCTACATGGCCTGGTCGGTTGGTATCCTGATCCCGCTGTTCATCGTCATGACGTTTCTGTTCTTTTGATGCCGGCCCCGCCGTTTTTCGATCCCCAGCCAGCGCCGCAAGGGGGCCTGGACGCACCGGCGACCGGGCGGAACCGCGAGCCAATCCTGCAGGTGCTGACGCGCGTCTTGCCGGGGGCGGGGATGGTGCTGGAGATCGCCAGCGGCACGGGTCAGCATGCGGCGTTCTTCGCGCAGAATTTGCCCCACCTGACGTGGCAACCGACAGATCTGGCGCCGGCGCACCTTGACAGCATCACCGCCTGGGCGCACGCGACGGGGGCGGTGAATCTGTTGCCGCCCCTGCGACTGGATGTCGAGGCAGCCGCGTGGCCCGTGCCGTCGGCGGACGCGGTCGTCAACATCAACATGATTCACATCGCGCCCTGGTCCGCGTGCCAGGCGCTTATGCGGGGCGCGGCCCGTGTGCTGCCGACGGGCGCGGTGCTTTATATGTACGGTCCGTTCATGCGGGACGGCCGGCATACGGCGGACAGCAACGCGAAGTTCGACGCCCGCCTGCGCGGCGAGGATTCCCGTTGGGGCGTACGCGACGTTGCCGACGTCGAGGCCGCTGCCCGCGCCGCGGGCCTGCGTCTGGTAGAAACCGTCGAGATGCCGGCCAACAATCTGTCGCTTGTCTTTCGGCGCGAGTAGCCGCGGTGTTTTCCTTCACTCTGCGCAGTCGCGATCCGGGATCCCGGGCGCGGCGGGGCGTGTTGCAAACCGTGCGCGGACCGGTGGAGACGCCCGTCTTCATGCCCGTGGGCACGCGCGCGACGGTGACCGGGCTGACGCCGGACGATTTGACGACCCTGGGCGCGCCGATGCTGCTGGCCAACACGTACCATCTGATGTTGCGCCCTGGCGCCGAACTATTCCGGCGCGTCGGCGGGATTCACGCCTTCATGAAGTGGCCGGGGCCGGTGCTGACGGATTCGGGCGGTTATCAGATCTTCTCGATGCCGGGCGAGCGCACCATCACCGAAAAGGGCGCCCGCTTCAAAAGCTACATCGACGGCCGCATACACCTGCTCAGCCCGGAAAAGTCCATCGAGATGCAGCTGGCGATCGGGTCGGACGTGATGATGGTGCTTGACCACTGCATCGACTCGACGGCGGACGATGCCGCCACGGCGGCGGCGCTGGAACGAACGCACCGCTGGGCGCTGCGAAGTCTGGCGGCGCGTGGGACATCCACGGCGGCGCTGTTCGCTATCACGCAAGGCGGGCTGGTGCCGTCGCTGCGCCGGCAGTCGGCGGAATTTCTGACTGGCCACGCCTTTGACGGCTTTGCCATAGGCGGTCTGGCGGTGGGCGACACGCGCGCGCAGCGTGAGGACATGACGGCCCTGGCCGCGGATCTTTTGCCCGCTGATCGACCGCGCTATCTGATGGGCGTGGGCACGCCGCCCGATCTACTGTACGCCATCGGTTGCGGCGTGGATATGTTCGACTGCGTGTTGCCGACACATATGGCGTGGCAAGGGACAGCCTTCACGTCGACCGGGCGCGTCCGCATAACCCGCGGGGCAAACAGCGCGCTGGATGTACCGCTGGATGCGGCCTGCGCCTGTGCAACCTGCCAAACCTTCAGCCGCGCGTATCTGCACCATCTGGTCAAATGCAGCGAGCCGCTGGGCCCGCGCCTGCTGTCCATTCACAACCTGCACCATTATCTACAGTTGATGCGGGAAGCGCGGGCGGCGATCGATGCGGGCGACTACGTGGCCTTCGCGCGCCAGCGCCTGGCGCAGATCGAT
The DNA here is from genome assembly GCA_025350815.1 of Myxococcales bacterium. Taxonomy (GTDB): domain Bacteria; phylum Myxococcota_A; class Polyangia; order Fen-1088; family Fen-1088; genus JANXXE01. Next base: position 38,895 of record JANXXE010000143.1, read on the forward strand.
CGCCACGAACACGCAGGGACGCCCGCGTGAGTCACGAGGTGGTGCGCACGCGGGGCGGCGCGCTGGCGGTGCGGTGCCACGAGGCCGGCGAGATCATGCACCCGGGCGTCGGGCCGTTGGCCGAGGCAGCGGCGCTGTATGTGGCGCAGTCCCGACTGGGCGACAGGCTGCGGGGGGCGGCGGGCGGGACCTTGGTGGTGTTCGATGTGGGGCTGGGGGCCGCATCCAATGCCGTGGCCGCATTGGCGGAGGCGGAACGGACAGGGGGCGGGGCGGGGCGTCTGGACCTTCACAGCTTCGAGCGCGATCGTGGCGCGCTGGAACTGGCGCTTTGTCACGGGGCCGCGTTCGGTTTGGAGGGCGATCGCGGTCAGGCGGCACGTGCGCTACTGGCGACCGGCCGACACGACGGCGAACGAAGCACGTGGCGTTTGCAAGACGGCGATGTTCTCGAGGCGCTGGGACGGCAGTTACCGCCCGCGGACATCATCTTCTGGGATCCGTTCTCGGCGCGCGCGAATCCCACGCTGTGGACGGTCGCGGCGTTCTCGGCGGCGCGTCGGGCGGCCGGTCCGCGCTGCACTCTGTTCACGTACAGCGCCTCGACCGCGACCCGGGTCGCGCTGTTGCTTGGCGGCTGGGCCGTGGGCATAGGGGACGCGACCGGCGACAAGGCGCAAACCACCGCCGCTGCCGTGGACCCGGGGGATCTGGCGCGTCCCCTGCCGTCGTCGTGGCTGACACGCCTATCGCGTGCGGACGTGCCGCTGCCGCCCGATGCGCCCGCCGATGTCGTCCTGCGCGTCGCCGCGGCGCCCCAGTTCAACCCGGGGCCCTGACAGGGTACGGTCTTGCCGATGTCACCCGAGGAAGGCTTTCAGAATGATTTGCTGCGCGATGCCCTTACGGCTGGGCTTGGCGGCCGGCCGGTCGAACTCGAACGCCTCTTGTGCCGCGCGGGGGCGGTGCTGACGCCGCGACCGAACATGAAACTGGCGGCCGCGTTTGGCGCCGAAATGTCTGCGTATGCGGGCAAGGCGGCGCGCCTTTTGACCCGGCTTGCCGGCGACGACGCCGCGCCGGACACAGACCGGGCCTTCTTGCCCATCGCGGCCGCACACGGCTGGGCCGGTCGGGTGCGCGCCCACCGCGAAGTCGAGGAGGCGTGGCTGGCGCTGGCGCATCTTGCGGCCGACGAGCGCTCTCCGGTGCGGGTCGGCACACTGGACGCACTGCTGTCTCTGGGCGTGCGCGAAGGCGGGGCGGACGAGCTGGTCGAACGCGGCCTGTCGTGGCTGCGCGCCGAATCGGACGCCGGCGCCGTGGGCAGGGAAGCGCGCTTCGGTACAGCCGCGCTGGTGGTCGAGGTGCTGGGCGATCGCCGCGTCTTGTCGCGCGTGCGCGATGGCGAACCGTTGCTCGCATACCTGTCGCTGGCGCTGACCGAGGTCACCGAGGCGCCGCGTTCGGCCGAGCGTTCGGATGCGCGGCGGCGGCTGCTGATGTCGTTGCCGGGGGCGCTGGCCGCCGTGATAGCCAATCCCGCGATGGCCGAGCGTGCCCAGTCCTGGTTCGCGGCCGAATGCGCACGGGCCGACCGGACCGACGTGCGCCACGCGCTGTCCGCGGCCATCCTGGCGCTGCGTTCACCGGCCCACGGTCAAAGCGTGATCGTCATAGAAACGTTGCGGGGGGCGCTGCAAGGCAGTGCCAAACCTTTACGCGATCCCAGTCGTCTGCGCCCCGGAACCGGCCGCGGGAAGGCCTCGCGGCGGACAAGGTAGGTCGATGAGGCGCGTCCGTCTTGTCCTGGAAATCGCCGTCGCTGCGACAGTGGCGTTTGCCTACGCACGCGCCGCCGGCCCGGCGCTGTCACCCATGGGGGCTGGCCCCGAGGGGGATCTCAAATTCGATGTGCGTGATGCCCCGGACGGACGGGCGATCCCATGCAAGCTGACGTTCGTCGGTGTAGACGGCACGGCGGATCCGCAGTTCACCCACAACGACATCGGCCGGCCGATCGGGATGACGGGCATCGCTGCCTTTTCGCGCGTGATGTCAGCGTCCGGATCGGGAACCGTGCGCGTGCCCATCGGCACGTACGACGTTTATATCAGCCGCGGCCCCGAATGGGACGTCATGGTCGAGCGGCGCCTGCGTGTTACGGCCGACGGAGTCGTCGTCACGGCGCGCCTGAACCATGTGATCGACACGCGTGGTTGGCTTTCTGCGGATTTTCACGTTCATGCGGCGCCGTCGCCCGATTCCGTCGTGCCGCTGCAGCACCGGGTAATCGAGTTCGCCGCCGACGGCGTCGAGATGATCGTTTCCACCGATCACAACGTCGTCTCGAACTATCAACCCAGCATCGATGAGCTGGGCCTGGGCGAAATTCTCACCAGCGCCATGGGCGACGAGATCACGACCAACGGCTGGGGTCATTTCGGGGCCTTTCCGTTGCCGCGCAATCTGGAACAGGCGGGGCACGGTGCCTTGCTGGCGCACGGGCGCACCGCCACGAACATCTTCAATGACGTCCGGAAGACTGCGCCGGGGGCCATCATCGATGTGCATCACCCGCGGCTGGAAGACGTCGGTTATTTCAATCTGGGCAAGTTCAGTCCGCACACGGATCGCGCCGACAGGTCGGGTTTCTCGTTCGACTTCGACGCCGTCGAGGTCCTGAACGGCTATCAAGATCCTGTCCGGCGCAGCGTGGACCGCACCATCGATGACTGGCTGGGTCTGCTGAACCACGGTCACCTGGTCACGGCCACCGGCAACTCGGACACGCACCACCTGACATACAACATGGGCGGCTACCCGCGGAATTACGTGCGCGTGCGCGACGACCGGCCTTCCCGCGTGACGCCCGCTGAAGTCGCGGAGGCCGTCCGCGGGCACCACGCGTTCTTCACGACCGCGCCTTTTGTGCGCGTGTCCGTCGGCGGCGGCGGGCCCGGCGATCTGGTGGCGGTGCGCGGGGGACAGGCGCGCGCTGAAGTCGAGGTGCAGGCCGCCCCGTGGGTGTCCGTGAACCGCGTCATTCTGTACCAGAACGGCAATGAGGTCCGACGCTGGCCTGTCGCCGCTTCGGCGGACGTGCTGCGCTTCCGTGTGGCGGTGGATCTGCCGGTGGCCGGCGACGGCTATATCGTCGTGCGCGTCGACGGCGACAAGCTGCTGGCCCCGGTGGTGGGTGACACCAAGACCTTCGGCGTGCGGGCGCTGGCCCTGACCAACCCGATCTTCCTCGACGCCAACGGCAATGGCCGGTACGACCCCGCGTTCAAGCACGGCCGGCACTGACCGCCGCCGCGATTCACGGATCACATCATTCGTCGTCGTCCGCCGACGGCCACGACGGTGGAACGCCCCCGGCTTCGATGTCGACCCGCACAGGGTGCCCCGTCAGTCGTTCAAGCGACCGGCGGGCGTAATAGCGCACCAGCGGGTACGGATTCGCAAGCTGCCCGGCGACATCCTGGGTGGCCTCGGTGATATGCGCCTCGCCCAGGGCCGCAACGGCGACGGCCTGCTCGTGTGCCTTTCCGCGCGTGACGGTCGCCCGCAACACGGACGCGTCCAGAGCCCCGTAAAGGGTCGTCAGGCGGCGGCGATCGTAGGTCTTGCCCCAGAAACGCTCGACGGCAGACAGCATGTCCTGCACCCGCGCGCCCTGGTGGCACAGTACGCACTCAAGCGGGCGATCCCCTTCGACGCGCGCGCGGTCGGTCGGCGAGCCAATGCGGTGATAACGGGTCAGCTCATAACCAAGACCCATGTTCTTGCGCGGCATGTGACAGGCGATGCACGCGCCGCCCGCCCCCGCGGGGTCATGGTGGGCGTGTGCCTTTAGCGCCTTCGGTTCGGCGTACGCGCCGTGGCAGGTGGTGCACACGTGATTCCCGGCGGGCGTGGCCAGCGCGGCCAGTTTCGCGCGATCGTCCTCGCCGTGCGGGTCGTGGCAGGCGGTACAGGCCATTTGGCGCGCGCACCCGCCCAGCAGAAAATCGCGCGCCTCGCCCGAGGTGATGTGGCTGCCGCCGGGCGCCCCGCCGCGGCGGGTTTCCCCCTCCCATGTCCACGGGTAGCGCGAGAACAACACCTGGTGACAGCGGGCGCAGCCGCGGTTGATCGATTCCGCGCGCGTGATCTCGCCGTGTCCCGGCGGTGGCACGACCTTCAGGAATGGGCTTTGCGGGGCGAACGATGGCAGGACGCCGCGTTGGTATACGTGCGCGCGGCTGCCGCCGTGACAAGCCTCGCAGCCGATTCCCACCTCGACCAGGTGCGATTGGTTCAGTCGAATATCGATCGTATGAATCGCCGCCGCCAGGGTGGGACGAACGGCGGCCGGGGCGGCCGAAGGCGCGCCGCCAAGAAATGACACCTCGTCGGAAAGCGCGCCCATCAACGCCACCGGATCGGTAATTCGCAGGTGAAAACGGCGGTCAGATGGCAGGGCGCGGTCGACCACCTCGCCCTGGTACGACGGCGCCCCGGCGCCCATCACCGCACCCCAAAGACCATCGAACAGGGGGGCGGTATTGTGGCAAAGGATGCATTGCCGGTTCCACACACCGCCGGCCTTCAGCCCCGGCCGTTCCCCGACCATCACCGAGTAACCCTTCAGCCGGAAGGATCGCGTGTCGAACACATAAGAGACCGGCAGGATCAATTCGTCCGTCGTGTTGCCGATGACTGGCGCGTCGGGCTCCGTCGATGACACCTCACGCCCGGCGAAATCCTCGCGATACCGGCCGCCTATCACCTTGGTCACGCGATACAGATGATCGCCGTAGGCCACCGAATGCAGGCGCACGAAACGGGCGTCGCCCCGGCTGTCGAAATGGGCGCTGTCTTGCTTGAAGGAAAACGTGGCTCCATCGAAAGGCGCGCGCACGGAGGCCTGTGCGGGCAGGCGGGTCATGTTGTGCATAGGCGAATGGCGCCACGCCTCGTAGATCTTGGGGTGGCAGCCCGCGCACGCTTCCGAGCCGGCGTAATCGGTCCGCAAGATGTTGCTGACCGGCGGTGTACCCGTCGACACGACGGCCCGGGGCGTCCGACCGCGACCCGCGCACGCCGCCAGCATCACGGCAAGGACCAGCGGGCACGTTGCACGCAAGGCAGTCAATCCAGCTCGAAGTGGATGGTGAACGGGATCTCCGTCGCCACCGTGCGGCCGTTGACCCGCGCCGGTTTGAATCGATATTGCCGGGCCAGTTTCGTCGCGGCGGCCGCAAAGCCGTTGCCCGGGTCGGCAAGGACGGTCACCTTGACCACCGTGCCGTCGTCGTCGACCACCAGTCGGGTGCGCACGGCCGTTTCAATTTTCGCCTTGCGCGCGTCCTCTGGATAAAAGCGCCGGACTTGTTCAGGCGAGACGTTGTTCAAGAACACCGGCTCCTCGGTCAGTGCGTAGGGCGCTGCATATTCTTTGGCCTTGTAGGGTTTGGCGTCCTCGGGATTGGTCTTCGCAGTTCGTTCGCCGTACAGCGTGTTACCGACGGCGACCTTGAAGGCACCCGCCGTGGTGGTCGACGACAGCGAAAGGCCCGTCACGATCTGCGGCACTGCCTTGTCGACGGGCGCCTCCTGGTTGGGCGGCGGGGGTGCCACGACGGGTACGGGTGGGGGCGGCTCGTGTGTCAGTGCAAGTTTTCGCCTCTGCCGTTCCACCGGTACGGGTCGCGGCAGCTCGGCTTGCGGTGGTTCGGGCGGCGGCGGCAGGGGCTTCTCTATGACGGCCACCTTCAAGGTTTCCACCTTGCGTGGCAGACTGGCCTGCGCACGGCGCAGCCCGGAGATTGCCTTGCCCCCGATAAGGTGCGCCCCCGCGCTCAGCAACAGCGCACAGGCAAAAAGAAGTGCGCCAGGGGCCCGATCGACGACCGTCGTCCTGCCGGCGGCGATTGCCGTCTTTGGCGGTGCGACGATTTGCCGTCTGTGCCCGCGCGGCAGCTTGGGTCCCCAGCGTTGGGTCACGGACCTTTTTCCGCGTCGATCTCGATGGCGAACTTGTTGATGCCCCGGGTTTTCAGCAGGTCGAGCACATGAACGACCGAGCCGTGCATGACCGCCCGATCGGCGCTGATGACAGCCTGCATGTCCTCTTTCTTGTCCGGGGATTCATCAATCTTGCGGGCCAGGGCCGCCTCGGTGATCGCGGCGCCGTCCAGGTACACGCCGCCCTCTTTTGTGATCACCAGGCGCAGCGTGCGGGCCGTGGTTTCACTGGTGGCCGCGGCGCGCGGCAATTCGATCTTGATGACCTCCTTTACGATGTACGTCGCCGTCACCATGAAGATGATCAGCAGCACCAGCATGATGTCGACCAGCGGCGTGACGTTGATGCCGGTGATCTCGAAGTCGTCGCCTCCCGAATGGCTTGCCATGGCTGATGTGCTATTTGGCGGGCGCGTCCGGGGTGACCGTCTTCAGATGGCTGGCCAGTGCGTGCCCGACACATTCGCTGCGCGCGACGATGGTCTTCAGCCAGCGTCCGAAGATGTTGTAGACCGCGACGGCGGGCAGCGCGACCAGCAGGCCCACCGCTGTTGCCACCAGCGCCTCTGAAATCCCCGACATGATGTTGGCCGCGCCCTCGGCCACTGCGCCCGCCTTCGCCTGCGACGCCAGGGCGGCGAAGGCCTCGACGATGCCCAACACCGTTCCGAACAATCCAATGAACGGCGCGTTGTTGCCCAGCGTTCCCAGATACGACAGAAAACGTTCGTAGTGCAGGCGCTGCCTGACGATGGTGGCCTCGACCATTTCCTCGACGGCCTCGGCCCCCCGCGGGGCCGCGCGTGCGCCCGCGCGCAGAACCTCGGCCACCAGGCCGCGGTGGTCGCCCACCAGTTTGACGGCCCCATCGAGATCACCTTCGGCCAGTTTTGCCAGCAGGCCATCGACGTCGCCAAACGAATGCCGGCTGAAATACACCGCGCGCTCGATGATCACCGCGACGGAGATCACCGACAGGCCAATCAGTAGCCACATGACCCAGCCGGCGCCCATGTTCCGGAAGACAATCGCCAGCTGTTCAATGATCGGGTCGTTCTGGTGAATCGCGGCGACTGACATGCGCTGCTCCTGTGGAAAAGGGTTCTTTGCCGATTAGGCATAGGGTACAGGGGAGATTCCGCGAGCGCCCGTGCGTTCTTGGGCTATGTTTCGCCTGTCGGGCCACACATGCTCTCGATTTTGGCAGCGTCGTTTGCCTTGCTGGTTTCCGCAACCGAGGCCTTGCCCGACGTGGCCGTCACGCAGCCGCGCTGGCAGGTGAACGCCGCCGCCTCCAGCGGCACGCCCCCGGTCTTGCCGGATGGCTTGTCCTTCGGGGCCGCCGTCGAGGGGCAGCGGCGCTTGTCGACCTTCCCCGGTTTTCTGTCAGCGCGCATCGTTTGGTCGCGGGCCTCAGCCGCCAACGACGCCTGGATCATCGATCACCACCAGTTCGTCGCGGCCCTTGGGGTCGGCGTTGCCGCGCGCCTGGGCGTCGGTCGGGTGTGGGCGCAGGCCGGCGCTGGCACGAGCGGCCTTTACGAAGTCCTGAGCCGCCACCAGCGCCTGCGCATTGAAGTCGCACAGGTCTCAGGTGGCGTCGAAACGACTTTCTCGGCCGGGCCGTACGCCTTCGCCGAGTTGGGCGTGGCGCTTCTGATGAGGGGCCACGTCAGCGGATTTCTCGCAGGCGGTCCGACGCTGGCGCGCACCGTCGTGACGGGGGACGTCCTGACCCGGCTGGGCGGCGCCGTGAGACTGGGGGTGGCGTATGGTTTCTAAGCGTGGGGCGCTGCTGCTGGGCCTGTTGCTGGCCGGCTGCGGCCAGGGCGTCCACGATCTGTCGGTTTCAGGCGATCCCTTGTTGGTTGTTCACGGCCACGTCGATCTTTCGGCGCTGAAGCGCCAGCACCCCGAGGCGCCCCTGATAGGCGCGCTGGTATGGGCGGGGATTCCGCAGGTCAGTCCCTTGTGTCTGAAGTTCGACGACGACCGCATCAAGCCCGCCTGCCCCGATCCCTACGGCTACTTCTACGGGGAAATCGAACACGCCGCGCCGGTGGATGCCGACGGCAATTTTGCGCTGCCGCTGCCGCATCTGCCGAAGGCCAGCGTTTCGGTGGGCGACGAACGAACGCGCATCGCCTATGGATCCTTGCTGGTGGCCGAGGATCGGAACCAAGACGGCCAACTGTCGCTGATTTCCGCGGGGTCCTCGCGCAGAAATCGGGATCGCGGTGATTTGCCGGCGCTGTTGGGGGATCCGGACACCATTGTGGGGGCGTCGTTCTATACGTTGCGCGGGGATCAGCAGCGGCTTGTCTTCCGCGAGGGGGGCTTCGTCGAGGCTTCCAATTTCTACCCGGCGCCGGGCTGCGCCCCGCCGCCGCCCAGTTTTTCGGTGATGCTGGCCCCGCCTCTCGTCGAGCCGCCGGCGGTGCCCGGCGTGTGCGCGTTCTACGACGCTGCCCGCGCGATCGAGGTGGCGCCGCTGTCGGCCAGCGATGGTCTGGCGATGATGTGCCGGCCGGCGCAGCGCGCTTTTTTCTTCCGCGAACCGCAGGCCGACGAGCCGCCCAGCAAGGGCGCCACTGTGGTGTGTCTGTCGCACGAGATCTTCGCCGCGGTCGAGTCGGGTCCGTGTCCCCGCTTCCGTGCTTACGCGCTCAAGGGTTGTCAGGACGATCCGTTTTGTGACAAGCCCGACTGGGACGTGACCCGCTCGCCGCCGACCTGGTGGCCGTGTCGTTAGCGTTGATTCTGGTGACTGTCCTGGCCGGGGATCCCGCGCCCGCGCCCGCGCCCGCGCCTGATGTCCACGTCATCGACGAAAAAGAGCGCATCGATCTGCAACAGACGGACAACGTCCGGCTGAGTCTGCCCACGCAGAGCGATCGCGACGCCTGGGCAAGTCCCGGACTGCGGGTCCAGTTGGGGTATGCCTACGGCATCCTGCAAGGCACGGGCCCGGCGCTGTCTTTTAGAAGCAAGGGCGCGATGTTCCGGCCCAGCGTTCGCCTCGACGAATACTGGGCGCTGGGGGTGGCGATGCTGTACGGCACGGGCCCGAACGGGCAGCGCTGGAGCGTCACCGCCGAGCCGACGTTCTTTCCCTGGCGGCAGGTCGGTATCACGGTGGGCCTTGGCTACGGTGGTCTTGCCATCAGCGATCCCAACGCCTCGGCCGGCAGGCTGCGTGGCCCCGACGAGATCGTCAGTCGCGATCTGAACGCCGGCGAGAGGCTGACGTCCTGCGAGGGGTCGGCCCTGTCGTCCTTGTTGCGCGTCGAGAATTTGTTTGTTTCGGGCGCGCTTTTCGCCACCGGTCCCTTCGCGCAGGTGAATTTTCAGTGGACCCGTTGCCAGGTTTCGTTTGGTCGCATTGACCAGGAAACCGGCCAGCAGGTGCTGCTGACCCAGTGGTGGCGTCACAACGGCGCGACCCTCGGATGGTGGTTCGCTTGGCGATGAATCGCGCGTGGCTGCTGGCGCTGTTTCTTCTGGTCGGCAACTCCGCCGCGGCGCAAACAGAGCAGGCGCCGTCTGCCGAAAAGCCTGCCGCCGAAACGCCCGCGAATCACATTCTGACGCCACCCGCCCCGGTGGCGATGCCGACCATCGATCTGCCGCCGGAGGCACCGCCCCTGACCGCGCCGGTCGAGATCGACGTCGTCTTGACCATCGACGAGTCGGGCGCCGTCACCGCGGTCGAGATCACCCGGTCGGGCGGGGATGTTCTTGATGGCGCCGTCGCTGCGGGCGCCAAGAAATTCACCTTCAAGCCCGCCACACAGGACGGCGTGCCCATTCCCGTGCGGATCCCCTTCACCCAGAAATTCGAGCCACCCCCGCCGCCACTTGTCCCGGCCGCACCCGAGTTGGACGCGTTCATCGAAGGTATCGTTGCCACCCACGGCACGCGGTCGCCGGTGTCCGGCGCCACGGTGGCTGGCCTCGATTCGGAAACCGGCAGGGAATCGCTGGTGTTGTCGGATGCGAACGGCGTTTTCAAGCTGCCGGTGCGATCGGGTCGATGGATAGACGTGCGCATCGCCGCCGCCGAGCACGACAAGTTCGTTCAGAAAGAACGCCTCGCGCCCAACCAGGTCCTGAAGGTCAAGTACCTCATCGATCGCAAGAGCTACGGGCAGTATGAATCGTTCGTCCGCGCCGAGACCGACCGCACCGAGGTGTCGCGCACGACGCTGTCCGGACGCGAAATCACACGCATCCCGGGCACATTTGGCGATCCGTTTCGCGTGATCAATGTGCTGCCGGGGGTTAGCTCGGCCATGAGTCTGCTGCCACTTCCCATCGTGCGTGGGTCAAGCCCGGGCAACACCGGAATCTTGCTGGACGGGATTCGCCTGCCGTTGCTGTTTCATCTTTTCGCCGGCCCCAGCGTCATTCACCCCGAATTCATCGACAGGGTCGATTTCTACCCCGGTGGCTTCCCGGTGAATTACGGCGGCTACACCGGCGGCATCGTCGACGGCGTCACCCGCGCGGCGCGCCCCGAAGAAAGCCGGGTCGATCTCGACGTCACCCTCACGCAGACCGGCGTGCTGGTGCGTGAGCCCATCAAATCGGTTGGCGTGACCGCGACGGTCGCCGGCCGAATTGGCTATCCGGGCCTGCTTCTGGGCCTATTGAACCCCGACGTTTCGCTTGGGTACTGGGACTACCAGGCACGGTTCGATGGCGGTACGGCGCAAAGGCACTGGTCGGTGTTCTTCTACGGCGCCGAGGACGAACTCAAGCGTCGTCCGGCGCCCGGCCAGGACATGCAGACCGTCGCGCGCTTTGCCTTTCACCGCTCTGACCTGCGTTACGAACGCAGCGGCGAGGGCTCGCGCGAGCTGTACCGGGTCGTGCTGGGATACGACGACAGCCTTTTTGGCGGCGACAACCAGCAGGTCGCGGGCAACGGGGCACTGGGCAACGGCACCTGGTCGGTCAATCCGCAGTTCAGATTCCGTCGCACGCCGATCCCGTGGTTCGAGCTGAACCTGGGCGCCGAGTCGGCGCTGCGCACCGTGACCACGCCACCGGCCGGCCCCAATCCGGTGGTGTCCAAGAATCAGACGGATGCCGCCCAGCTGTTCAACCAGAACGGATTCTTCAGCGCCTCGGGCGTTTTTGCCGAGACGGTGCTGCGCGTATCGCCGCGCCTGCGCCTGATTCCGGGGCTGCGCGCGGATCTCTACGACGAACGACACAGCAGCAGCGCCAGCGTCAGCCAGTGGAATCTCGACCCGCGCTTTCTTGCGCGCTACCGGCTGTCGGATTCCGAACGTGGCATCTGGCTCAAGGGTGTCATTGGTCGCTACCACCAGCCGCCCCGCCTGTTCGTTCCGATACCGGGCGTTGACGCCTCGTCGCTGAACCTGGGTCTGCTGGCGTCCACCCAGTACAGCGTCGGGGCCGAGGCGCGCCTCGGGGCGGCAGCCGAGATCGATGTGAACGCCTATTTCAATTCGATGGATCCGATCCTGTTCGACCTGACCGTCAATCCGACGGCGGGCGACGTGCAGCAGGCGCAGCCGTCATACCCCGCGTGGCAGTTGCCGCCGGCCAACCGCAGTACGCCGAGCGATCTCGCCGACTTCTTCGCCCGCCGATCGGGCCGCAGCTACGGACTTGAGGTCTTGCTGCGCCGGCGCGACGCGGAACACCTGTTCGGCTGGGTCAGCTACACGCTGTCACATTCGGAAAGACGCTCGGCCGAGGGCTGGATACCGTTCGACTTCGACCGGCTGCATATGCTGAATTTCGTCGCGGGCCTGCGCCTGCCGCGCAACTGGGAATTCGGGACGCGCGTGCTGTTGCAAACCGGCACGCCGCTGACCACCATTTTCGGCCAGAACGTCACGCGCAGCGATGGGCAGTTTCGTCTGGACCTGCGTCTGGACAAGCGGGCCGTGTGGAACAAGTGGCTGCTGGATTTCTATGTCGACATCATCAACGCGACCGAGGCCCAGGAAGCCGGGGGGTTGGTCGGCGCGGCGCCCATTCGCTATGTGATTCCGACCGTGGGTTTTCGCGCGGTGCTTTAGCTGCTGTCAGGGCCGCAATCACCATTCGCCCTGGCTGGGCATCGACGCCCACGGCTCACATTTTTCCAGGGCCTCGCCCCGTTGCAGAAGCTCGATGGAATGTCCGTCGGGTGACTTGATGAAGGCCATATGCCCGTCGCGGGGCGGCCGCAGGATGTCGATGCCGCAGGCGCGCAGGCGGGTGCAGGTCTCGTAGATGTTGTCGACCTCGTAGGCCAGGTGGCCGAAGAAGCGCCCGGTCGGGTAGGGCGTCGGCTGGTCCCAGTTGTGCGTCAACTCGACCTCGGACGGATCGTCCGCGGCGCCCGAGCCAACAAAGACCAGCGTGAACCGTCCGGTCTGACTGTCCTTGCGGCGCAGTTCGCGCAGGCCCAGCTTTCCGACGAAGAAGGCCAGGGCCGCGTCCAGATCGCGCACGCGCAGCATGGTGTGCAGGTAGCGCATGAAATGCAGAGGGGGAGCGCGACCGAAGCCGTGCCCCCCCTCAGGAAGTGAAATGTGGTGTTGGCCTAGAAGACCATGCTGACGCAGGCCAGCTTGGACCCGGCGACGCCACCGTCGGCCGTTCGCATGACGTGAATGACGATCGCCTTGGCCTCGCCCGTGCGCGGCTTCCAGTCCACCGTCGTCGTCGCCGTTCCGGCGCCCGCGGCGTTGGTCGTGAAGTCCAGCCAGATTTCGTTCGTCGGGCTGGCCACAGTGGCGGGGCCGGCGTCACCCGTCGGTGGCACGTTCTGGTAGTGCCCGCCCGCCATCGTGTCGGCGCAGGCCAGCTTGTGCAGGTGGGATCCGAACTCCATGTTCGGGGTCAGGCCAGTCACGTTCAGGACGAATCGGGTCTTGCCGCCGCCTGCATCGAAGGCATCAATCGTGCCCGCGACGTTCATGGCCGGGTTGGCCGCAGCGGTCGCCGCCGCGTCCGGGTTGGCCGCGGGTGTCGTCTGCGGAAAGATGACCCAGGCGCCCGTTGACGACGCCAGCTTCGCGGCGCCCGCGGCATCGCCGGTGCTGCCGGCGGTGTCGCCCGCGCTGGCGGCTGTGTCAGGTGTCGTGGCGGCCGAATCAGCGGCCTTGGCGGCGTCGACGGTGGTGGTGGTGGCCGCGCCGTCTGCGGTGGTTGTGCTCCCGTCGGTCGCGGGGGTGGTCTTGCTGCTGCTGCACGCGCCAAGCGTGGACAGAATCGCCAGCGTCGCGCACGCGCCACTGAGCCATCCGGATCGAGTAAGTTTGGTCATTTTTGGGGCCCTCCGCGGCGCACTATACACGGAAGGCGGCTCCGCGCAGCAGGAAGTGTAAGGCGCCTGGACATTGGACATGGCCTCTGTGTTCTGTTAAATGATGGGGCTCAAGGTGCCGGGGGGCGCCTGCACCCGCGAAAGAGGATCTCACCCCCGCCCGCGTGTGTTACGCGACCGTGTGTTTCGCTGCCTGGTGCGTCCTGACTGCGTCTGCCGAATCGTGGGTTAGCGGTGGACCGCCAAGGAGCGTCCATGGAACCGAAGACACGGGAAAGTACGACACCGATACCATTGATCGAGGAGTGCAAGGTGCGCGCCTCGCTGTTGTGCAAAGATCTGCGAGGCGCCGATCCGCAGCGGGCCGCGGCGGCCTTGCGGCGTATGTCGCGTCTGGAACCGCCTGGCCCCGGGCCTTCGGCGTTCCAGCACAAGCACGCGCTGGCGGTGGTTGCGGGCGAGATCGGCTACCCGTCCTGGACCGAGCTGACAGATGACAGCAGCGCCCGGCCCGAGATCACGAAGGTGGCGGTGGACACCTGGGCGAGCCGGCTGTGTCCCCGGTCGGCCGGCGGTTTCCTGAACCATTGGTTTGTCGCCTACGCCGAAGCGCAGGAGCTGCGCGCGCGGCAAGGCGGGTACTTGCTGCCGTACCGCGCCCAGTTCTTTGTTTGTCAGGCCGGATTCATCGCGGCCCTCGGCCTTTTGCCCGAGCATTCTGACTGGCAAGCGATCGATTGGGACTGGGTCAGGCCACGGGATCTGCCCGCGTGGCGGCGTCTCAATGTCCTTGTTCACTGAGCGACGCGCCGGCTACAGTGCCGGCCCATGAAGTTCATCACGCCGCCCAGGAAATTGGTCGCTGCCGTCGTCGTCATGTTGTCGCTGCCGTCCGTTGCGCAGGCGCAGAACCCCGCTGATCCCCAATTTGCGTTCAGCAAGGCCGAAGAGGCGAAGGCCGCCCAGGCTGCCGCGGTGAAGGCCGCCTTGTGGACCGCGCAGGTGAAGGGGGGCCTTTTGTACTCGACGGGCAACGCCGAGGTTCGCAATGGCAGCTTCGGCGGTGCGGTGTCGCGGAAGGCGGGCGACAACAAGCTGGCCCTGGACGTCGGCGCCGCCTACGGCAATTCCACGGTGCGCGTGGCGCGCGACAAGAATATGGACGCCATTCTGCAAGACGCATCCGAGCTGGGCGACGATGCGGTGGCCGCCACGAACAACTGGAACACGCGCGGGCGTTACGATCGTTTCGTGACCGCGAACAACGCGGCCTACGTGCTGGCCCAGATCGGCGCTGATCGAATTGCCGGCAAGAGGCTGCTGGGCAGCAGCCAGGCCGGGTACAGCCGGCAGTTGCTCAAAAGCGACGCCCACACCTGGGTGGCTGAATTGGGTTACGACTTTTCGTATGAATCCTATCTGGCGGCACCGGCGGGCAGCCCGCAGTCGGTGGCCATCCATTCGGCGCGTTTGTACGTCGGCGAGATCTGGAAGATCTCCGGAGAAACCGGCGTTTACGCCAACACCGAAGTCCTGTTCAACCTGAGCCGTGAAAAGGCGCTGAAGGCATCCGACACCACGGGCGCAACGGCCACCGTGGCACCCTTTGGTGACACGCGCGCCGTCGGCAAGGCGGGTCTGACGACGACCTTGTGGAAGAACGTCAGCTTCGGCTTCGGTGTGACCCTGCGCTACGATCAGAATCCGGCGCCACGCCCGGCCCCGAAAGGATTCACTTACGCCCCGGGGTTTCAGCCCTTCGCGCAGACCCTGGATACCGCGACGGAGGCGACCTTGATCATAACGTTTCTGTAGTTTCCGGCTGATTTGCTGGCGAATTCTCTACCTTCCGGATCGCAACGGGTACATCGTTCCGTCTCGGAATCCAGGCGATCGCATATGTGATGGAGGTCTCAATGAAAATCAATGCACGCACAGCGGCTCTCTTCTTTGGTGTGGCCGGGCTGGCCTTGCCGGGAATCGGACGGGCGCAGACATTCAAGGTCGACAAGTACAACATCGGTGGTGAAGGCGGCACGGACTACGTGACGGCGGAACCGGGCACCGGGCGCGTTTTCATCTCGCGCGGCACGCACGTTATGGTCGTCGACGGTCTGACGGGCAAGGTGGTCGGCGACATTCTGGATACGCCGCGCGTGCACGGCATTGGCCTGGCCCCGAAGGCGAATCACGGGTTCACGACCAACGCTGGAGATTCATCGTTGACGATGTTCGACCTCAAGACGCTGGCGACCATCAAGAAGATCGAGACGCACACGACCGGTCTTGACGGCATCATGTACGACGAGTCGGACGATCGGATCATCCTGACCAACCACAGCCGCCCGATTGGCACGGCCACCGCCATCGAGCCGAAGACCGGCAACATCGTCGGCACGGTCGAGCTCGAGGACAATTCGCCCGAGGGTGCGGCCTCGAACGGCAAGGGCCGCATCTACGTGAACAACGAGGGCAAGGATTCAATCCAGGTTATCGACGTCAAGACGATGAAGTCGGTCGCGTCGTGGCCCCTGGCCCCGTGCAAGAGCCCCACCGGCATCGCCTACGACAAGAAAACCGACCGCATCTTTGCCGGTTGCAGCGATACCTCGGTCGTGGTCGACGGTACGTCCGGAAAGGTGGTCGCGTCGATCCCGAACGGCGCCGGCGTGGATGCCCTTGGCTGGGACGGGCAGGACAAGTTGATTTACATCCCGGCTGGCCGCGCTGGCACCGTCACCGTCGCGCACCAGGATTCTCCGGACAAGTACACCGTCGTCGCCACGGTCCCGACCCGACAGGGCGGCAAGACCATCGCCGTCGACCCGGTCAAGCACAGGGCCTACGTGTTCGCGCCCGAATACGGTCCCGCACCCACACCGCCCGCGGGTGCGCCGGCCCCGGCCACGCCGCCCGGTGGTGGTGGTGGTCGCGGCGGACCGCGCGGCCCGATCGTCGCTGCCTGGTTCTTCGCGATCAAGCACTGAGCCCGTTAAGAATCTGGCGCTGTCTGCCGAAAATCAGGGGCGGGGTGGCAATGGCTGACCCCGTCCCATGCACGTCACACCCTCGTACGATTTCGATCAGTTCTCGGACCGCGACCGCAAGGCCGAACTGACGCGCCTGCAACGGCAGGCGACGCTGCTGATCGACCGCGAGCTGGCCATGCTGCGCGCGGTGGGCCTGGCCCCGGCAAGCAACGCCCTGGAGATTGGCTGTGGTCCCGGGTTCTTGACCGGGGCGATAGCCGACGTCGTGGCGCCCGGGAATGCCACAGGCCTCGACACCAGTGCCGAATTGCTCGAAGCCGCGCGGGCCATGGTTCAGCCCAGGCACCCCAACCTGCGTTTCATCGAGGGCAACGCGTACAGCACGGGTCTGGCCGATGGGACATTTGACTTCGTCTACAGTCGCCTCGTCTATCAGCACCTCGACAAGCCCGCCGCCGCCTTGCGGGAAGCCCGGCGCATCGTTCGACCGGGCGGCAAGGTGTGTGTGATGGATGTGGACGACGGCTGGCTGACGCTGGAGCCGCCTTGCGAGGCCTTCGAAACCTTCACGCGACTGGCGCGCGAGGCGCAGATCACCAACGGGGGCGACCGGCTGATCGGACGAAAGCTGCCCGGCCTCATGAAGCAGGCCGGGTTCGCGCGGGTCGACCTGCAGGTGATTTCTGCATCGTCACTGGACCTGGGCTTGGCGACGTTTCTCGACATCACCACCCGCTTTAAGGCGATCCAGATCAAGACGGCCGAGGCGACCGTGTTGCTGGACGAGATCCAGCGCTTCGCGGTTGCGCATGGGGATACGGCGCTGGGCGTGGTGGGGGTCTTTGTGGCGGTCGGGACTGTCTGAAGCATGTTCGCCGACTGGATGACCCGACTGGAAGTCGTGCACCGCGCGGACAGCCCCGCCGAACGGGATGCGGTCTATCGCTTTCGCTATACGGTCTACGTGGAAGAGCTGCACAAAGCAGTCGCAACGGCCGACCACACGCGACGGTGGATTCGCGACCCGGAGGATGATCGTCCCGAGAACGTCCTGCTGTACACCGGCACGCCCGATGCCGTGACCGGGACCTTGCGCATGGACATCTGGAATCCGGGGACGGTACCCGAGCACATTGATCGGCGATTCTCGCTGTCGTTCTTTCCCGAGATTGGCAAGTACACGATTTGCGAGACAGCGCGCTTGATGGTGGCGCGCAAGCTGCGGGGCAAGCTGATCTTGCCGGCGCTTTCGCGCGAGGCGTACCGCCACGCGGCCGAACGTGAGATCTATTTTCTTTTTGGCTACTGCGCCCCGGGACTGGTCGGCGCGTATCGGCGCCTCGGTTCACGGCCGTATGCAGGCGATCTCATCTCTGCGGATGACGGCTTGCGCGTGCCTCTCGTCAATCTGACGCCTGACGTTCGTTACTACCGCGCGATGAATTCGCCCATGTTGTCGCTGGTGCGCGAATATTACGGCGGCAACAAGACGCTGGACTTCGATCTCAAGCGCTACGCCCTGCTGGTCGACGGCGCCGGCGCCAGCGAATCCGACGTCGCGGCGCTCTGGGATCAGCTTGAGGAGGAATTGACCGACGAGGGTCAGCCGTCACTGTTTGACGATTTGCCGGCGGCGGGTGCCAAGACGCTGCTTGAACAGTCGTACACGCTGGACGTTCGCCCCGGGCAGGTGGTGACGCGCGCTGATCTGGTCGAGCAGGAAATGTTCATCATCGTCGACGGGACTTTCGAGGTGGTCGCCAGCGATGGCCGCCGCCTGGCCGTGTTGACCAAGGGTGACATGTTCGGCGAGTTGGCCATGTTCTTGGCGTCCGGTCGTCGGACGGCCTCCATCCGCGCGCGCACGCCGGGCAAAGTGTTGATGCTGCGCCGGAAGTATTTGCGCGAGTTGATCGAACGCGATCCGGGCCTGGCATCCCGGGTGTTGTTCAACATTGGCCGCGTCATGGCGGAACGTATGGCTTCACTGATCGAGGCAGGACGCTAAATGGGTCTAAATGGGTAAGGAAGGATCGAGCATGAAAACGCTGAGCGCAATTCTGATTTCGATGGCCGTTTCGGGCGCCACCCTGGCATGGGCTGCCGGCCCCAAAGACGAAGAGGACATCAAGTTCCAGATCGCCGCCTTCGACGAGGCGTGGAACAAGGGCGATCTCGGCGCCCTCGGCGCTTTCTTCACGGACGATGCCACTCTGATCACGGACGACGCGACGTTGACCGACCCGATGGGGATGGACTTCACCGGGAAGGCCGCCATCATGGAGCACTTCAAGTTCATGCTGACGGGGCCCATGAAGGGCAGCAAGCACAAGATGGCAGCGCGGCGGATCCAGTTTGTGGGGCCGGACGTTGCCGTCGGCGACGGATCCATCGAAGTCGGCGGCATGCAGGCCATGCCCGCTGTCAGGGCCAAGGGCATTGCAGTTTTCGTCAAGATCAAGGGCAAGTGGTTGTACGCATCCCTGCGCGCCTTCGTGCATATGCCTGCGGTCAGCCCGCGCAAGTAGCGGCAGCGACGGTCCGCAGCACCTGCGGCGCCCGTGAGATCTTGACTGTCAGGACCCCTCGGCTAGGGTGACAGCCTCCATGGCTGGCCTTCTCGCAGTGTCCTGGAAACCGGGTGCCGATCAGGCCGCCAACGCCGTGTTCGACCGCGCCCGTGATTCCTTTGCGCGCCTCAAGGGGCTGTCCTGTAACGCGGATGTGCGTCGGGCAAGGGTTCGGATCGCCCGCTTTGCCACGCCCGGCGCGCCCAGCCCCGGCATCCACGAAGAAGGGGAATCGCTGGCGGCCTGTGCGGGTTGGATATTTTTCCGTGGCGCGCGCGTGCCCGCGGCGGAACTTTTGCCAGAGCTTTCGCGGCGCTTTGCCAGCGTCGGGGCACGTGCCCTCGCCGACTTGCAGGGCCAGTACCTGGCGGTGGTGATGGCCGCGGGTCAGCAGACCCTGAGGGGCGCGGGCGACAAACCCGGATTCTTTCCGGCCTTCGTCACCGAGACACCTGATGCCGCCTGGCTGTGCACGTCCTCGATTGTGCTGGCCTCGGCACTGGGGGGCACATTGGATGTCGAGGCATTGCGCGCGCTGTTCATGGACAGCACCATCCGCACGCCTCGCAGCGCCTTCGCCGGAATCCGACGGCTGGCCATCGGCGAGGAAGTCGAGCTGACCGATGGAAAACTGCAGGTGGAAAAGGTGTGGCGACCGTTCTTCTCCACGCGGCCCCTGCGCAGCGTCGCGGATGCGGCTGCAGAGGGTAGCGCGCTGCTCGGCCAGGTTGCTGAGCGGGTGGCCACGTACTGGCCGAAGCCGATCTGCGATCTGACTTCGGGCCTGGATTCCCGGCTCATCGCTGCGCACATCGCGCCGCTGGTGTCAGATTTCGCCGTGACCGTCAGTGGTCCCAGCGGCAACCCAGACGTGGACATTGCGCGTGCCATCGCCGACCGCTTCGGCTGGGAGTTCAACCAGGTGGTCCGCCCGCCCAATTGGGGACACAAGCGATTGCCGCTTTTCGACCGCTCGATGGCCCTGGTCGATGGCGCCATGTCGGGGCAGGCATTCGAGGCGGTTCTGGATCTGAAGCAAGCCTTCGCCGGTCGCTTCCAGGCGTGCCTGGGCGGAGGCATCGGTGAGCTGTACAAGGAATTCTTCTGGCAGCAGGAGTCGTGGCGAATTGGCCGCACGTCAACTCTTGATGTCCGCCGGTTGTTGCGCTACCGATTCTTCTATTCGTCCGACCCGAACATGTCGTTGTTCGAACAGGATTGGCGCCCTGATTACCTGGCCGATCAGGAGAATACGATTCGTCAGATAATCGAGCAGGCGCCGGACGCGCTCAACACGGCCAAGCTTGACGCCACCTATATGTGGAAGCAGTCCGGTCACGCCGGTCTCTATAACGGTTCCACGAACGCGTTGCTGCCGTCGCCGCTGGTGTTGGGCGTATCCGACCTTCTGGAATTCACGCTGTCGCTGCCGTGGCGATTCCGGATGCTGGGCGCACTGATGCGCCACATGATCACGCAGGCGAATCCTGCGCTGGCCGCACTGCCCACCTGGTACGGCGGTTCAGCCGAGCCGTTTCGTCTTTCCCGGCCGCAACACTACGTGCCGTTCTTCGTTGAAACAGCGAAGAAGGTCGTGCGCAAGCTGGGCCAGATCGCCATCAATCACCCCATCTTTCCCGATCCCATCGATGCTGTGTCCCTGCCGAGCGGATCGTGGGACGAGGATTTCGTCAAGGCGCTGGACGCCCGGAACCTGTTGAACGTGGACCAGTTGCGGTCGGCAAGTCTGTACCGGGTCGACGGGTTGCGCCGCTTCCTGGATGATATTCGGCAAGGACGGTCTCGCGCGTACCACCAACTGTGGCCCATCGTGTCCGTCGAGCTCATCTGCCGGCACGCCCAGATCCAGCCGTCGGGCATCCGCCTGTAACCTCGGCTGCGTGGCCGGACATTGACTCCTCGCGGGACGCTGCCGTCCCCGCAAAAGGAGCCGCCATCGCCATGATGCAGGACAAGACCGTCGCCGGCCGGCATCCTGCGCCAGCGGGCCGCATGGCAAGGCGTCTGGTGCTTGGCCTTGTGCTGGCCCTGTCAGTCATCGGTTGTGCGGCTGGCGGTGGCGGCAAGGGCAGTCCTGCGGTCGACGATAGTCCCGGTGCCGACGCCAAAGCGGGCCAAGCCGGCAACGGGGGCGCGGGTACCGGCGGGGGGACGGGAGGCGTCGGCGGCGGGGGCGCGGCAGGCAGCGGCGGCTCGGGCGGCGTGGCACAGTCACCCGACGCTGGAGCGGGCGGGGCGCTGGGCGGCGCTGGCGCCATGGGGGCGGACGCAGGTGACAGTCGCGATGGCGCGGGCGTGGGGGGTGATGCCCCGAAGACGTCCGCCACTGATCCAGGCACCGAGGGCAACGGGGACTTCATCGAACCGGCGCCCTACAAGTACACCAAAGATTCAGAACGGCAGCTGGGCGTGCCCCAGGGGACCGTCACGTCGTTCGACTGGAACAACAGCAAGGTCTACCCCGGCAGCAAACGGAAGGTCTACGTGTACGTGCCCAAGCAGTACGACGGCATGACGCCGGCGCCGCTGATGGTCTTTCAGGATGGCTCGGAGCCGTGGGCGTATCTGAACGGCGACTACCGTCCGGCCATCGTCCTCGACAACCTGATCGCGAAGAAAGAAATCCCGATCATGATCGCGCTGTTCATTGATCACAGCGATCGCCGCAATGCCGAATATGACGCCGTCAATCCCACCTACGGCCGCTTCGTCATCGAAGAAATCATTCCCGAAATCAGCAAGACATTGAAGATCACGCAGGATCCCGAAGGGCACGCGGCCGCGGGCGAAAGCTCGGGCGGAACCGCGGCGTTCGGTATGGGCTGGTTTCACCCGGATTACTTTCACCGGATCATGACCCACAGCGGTTCGTTCGTGAATTACTCGAACCCCGGGGCTGATACGTACAAGGATCTCGTGCGCACCGAACCCGTCAAGCCGCTGCGGGTGTATATGAACGACGATTCGCACGACATCAACGACGGGCCGCGACTGAATTGGCCGGTTGAAAACAAGGCCCTGGCGGCTGCATTGAAAGCGCGTGGTTATGCCTATCGTTTCACCTTCGGTGACGATGTGCATGGCGGCTTCCATGGCGCCGCGAACTTTCCCGAATCGATGCGCTGGCTGTGGAAGGGGTATCCGAAATGAGCGACATGCTTGCAAAACGGGTCATTGCTGGCGTGGCAGTGGCGTGGCTGGTCGGTGTGGTGGCCGCGGGTTGTTCCAGCAGTGGCGATGGGGGCAAGACCGTCGATCCGGGTAATGACCAGGGGGGCAGCGGCGGCGCCGCGGGCAACGGGGGCAACGGGGGCAACGGGGGGATGGCGGGCTCGCAGGGCGGCAAGGCCGGGGGCGCGTCCGGGGCGGCCGGCACTGGCGGTGTCGACGCTGGCACCGATGACGCGTCGATGGTGGTCGTCGATGCGGGTGCCGACGGGTCGCGCGGCGACACGGGAGGCGTGGTGGCCACCGACGCTGCCCCACCGGTCGCGGGCACGTTGCCGGCCGGATTTGTTTGCGTGCCCGGCGCGGTCTACGGGGCGCCTCTTCCGGCCAACCCGGTGGCGACCCTGATCAAGGGCGGCTACGGCATTGCCGAGGGTCCGGTATGGATCGCGGCGCAAAAGGCGCTGTATTTCTCGGATTTCCAGGGCACAGGCACCATGGGGCGAATCCAGAAGTACACGCCTGCCAATGGGATGATCGTCGTCTTCGTCGACAACGTCGGCACCAACGGGATGGCGGTCGACGGTCAGGGGCAGTTGGTCGCCGCGTCCCACGACATGCAGCGCCTGACCCGATTCGATCCCGTTACCGGTCAGCGCTCGCAGGTGGAAGGAAGCGCCATGTACATGGGCAAGCCCTTCAACTCGGTCAATGACGTCGTCGCGCGCACCGACGGGAATATGTACTTTTCTGATCCCGACTACCAGCTGGGCCTGCGTACCGGACAAGGCGTGACCGCGTACTACCGGTTGTCGCCCGCAGGTCAGGTCACGCGCATCGGTATGCACGCGCAGCCAAACGGCATCGCCCTGTCACCCGACGGCAAATTCCTGTACGTGTCCAGCAGTGAAATGGCGCCCATGCGGCGATTTCCGGTTGCCGACGACGGCAGCGTGACAGGCGCCGGGACCGTGTTCAGCAATTTGGGCAGCGATGGCATGGCCATCGATTGCGCGGGCAATCTGTACATCACGACGAACGGCAACGTGATCGTACTGTCGCCTGCGGGGCAGATGATCGGCATGGTCACCGGATTTGGCGGGGGCACCACAAATGCCGCCTTCGGCGGCGATGACCGCACAACGTTGTTCGTCACCGGCGGCGGCAAGCTGTACCAGATAAAGCTGAACGTGCCCGGCCTGCCCAACTAACGCCAACCCGAGAAAGCGCCTCGCGTCAAGCTGCGAAGGCGCTACCTGGAAACTTGAAAGGGTTTCCCCGGGGTGCCGAATCGCCCTGTCTGGCATCCAATACCCGGGCGGCTTAGGTTGCCGCCTGGAGGACGGACGATGATCACTTTGCGACCCGCGGCGGATCGGTTTCATACGCAGATCGGCTGGTTGGACAGTTGGCACACGTTTTCGTTCGGCGAGCATTACGACCCGGCCCATATGGGCTTTCGCGCGCTGCGGGTCATCAACGACGATCGTGTGGCGCCCGCGGCAGGCTTTCCGACGCATCCCCACCGCGACATGGAGATCATTTCCTATGTGCTGGACGGGGCGATCGCACACCAGGACAGCCTGGGCAACGGGTCGGTCATCAAGCCCGGCGAGGTGCAACGCATGACCGCGGGGACCGGCGTGCGCCACAGCGAGCACAATCCCTCGCGCACCGAGGCTGTGCATTTTCTGCAAATCTGGTTGCTGCCCGAGCGGCCGGGCCTGACCCCGGGTTATGAGCAAAAGCCTATCCCGACGGCAGATGACGGGGGACCCTTGCGCCTGGTCGGGGCCGCACCGGGTGGCGGCGGTGCCGTTACGATTCACCAGGACGTGCGCCTGTACGCCGGGCGACTGACGCCGGGGCAGGGCGCGCGCGTGTCGCTGGCGCCGGGCCGGCATGCGTGGGTGCAGGTCGCGCGCGGCAGCGTGGTGCTGAACGATCGGTCCCTCGGCGAGGGCGACGGCGCCGCCGTCACCGACGAGACCAGCCTGCAACTGGTGGCGTCAGAATCGGCTGAGGTCTTGGTTTTCGACCTGGCATGAAACGAAGGGAAGGAATGGGATGCAGGACAATTTGCAAAGCGGTGTGGGAATCGCGACGCGCGCCCGCCTGCGTTCCGTGAGTCGGGTGGTCAGCAGCATCCAGACCCTGGAGGGCGGCGGATTCCTGGTGCGCCGGCCTTTCCCGACGCGGACACTGGACAACTTTGATCCATTTTTGTTGTTGGACGAGATGGGTCCGATGGAAGTCGCCCCCGGCGAAGCCAAGGGCGCGCCCGCGCATCCGCATCGTGGCTTCGAAACCGTTACCTACTTGCTGGCCGGGCGGATGCAGCACAAGGATTCCGCCGGCAACGCGGGCAAACTGGGTCCCGGCGACGTGCAGTGGATGACCGCGGGTGCGGGGGTGGTGCATGACGAGATGCCCGACGACCAGTTTCAGCGGCAGGGCGGGCGGATGCACGGGTTTCAGCTGTGGGTGAACCTGCCCCGACAAGACAAGATGATGAAGCCCCGCTACCAGGAGGTTTCGTCGTCGTCGTTGCCGGTGGCACACAGCGCGGACGGCCTGGTCGAGGTGAAGGTGATTGCGGGGCAGGCGTTGGGGGCGCGGGCGGTGATTGATACGCGAACGCCCATCAGTTACCTGCACTTCACGGTGGCGCCCGGGGGCGTGGTGGTGCAGCCCGTGCCGGAAAACTACAATGCCTTCGCCTATGTGTTTGCCGGTGCCGGCCAATTCGGTGTCGACCAGCGGGCGGGCGCCGCCGGGCAAATGCTGGCTTTCGAGCGCGACGGGGACGCCGTCCGCATCGCCAACGCGGCGCAAGGCACAGAATCCTTGTCGGTGTTGTTGTTGGCGGGCGTGCCGCTGGGCGAACCGATTGCGCGCTACGGCCCCTTCGTGATGAACACCCGCGCCGAGATCAAGCAGGCGATCGACGATTTTCGCGCCGGGCGAATGGGTCAGATCGACTGACTTGACTCGACGGGGCGGATCTCGAATCGTGGTGCCATGATTCGGGTCGTTCGTCGGGTTCGCGCGTTGGTTTGCCTGGTGCTGGCAGCCCGGCTGCTGTCCGGTGTGGCCCAGGCTGCCCCCAGTGTTGCCCTGGTCGAGCAGATCTCGGCGCCGGCGGACGGGCGTGAGGATTTGCGCGCGGCTGTCATTCAGGCGGTGCGGGGATTGGGCGCGACGATGGTGCCCGTGCCCGCGTCGACACCGGTCACCGACTGCAAGACCGCCGATTGTTATGTCCGCGTCGGACAGGCGACGGGGGCGGACCTTGTTCTGCGGGTCGAGGGCAGCTACGCCGAACAGGCGTACAAGCTGCGTTTTGAGGTGCATGACGGCAAATCCGGGCGACTGGTCAGCGCGGACGGCAGCGCGTGTGAGATCTGCACGCTGGCCGAATTTTACCGCGCGGGGAAGGAGGGCGCGACCGAGGTGTGCATGCAAGCGTTCCGCGAGTCGGTTACCGCCCCGGCCGCCGCGGTTCGCGCGCCGGTGCCTGTTGTCGCAACACCCTCCGATGCCGAAGGCTCGGATGTGCGCTGGCCGTGGCTTCTTTTGGGCGGTGCCGGCGCGGTGTCGATCGTATCGGGCGCGGTGCTGTGGTACCGCGAGGGAAGCTCGACCTGTCCGGGCATCCCCGCCAAGGAATGCGGCAAGACTGTTTGGTCAGGTGATATCGGGCAGATGGTCATGGGGCTGGGCTTCGCCGCTGCGGCCGTCGGGACGGTCGGTTATCTGATGTGGCCGGCGCCGCGCACGTCGTCGACGCGGGTGGCACTGGGCCCAGGCAGCGTCGCGATCGTGGGTGGGTTCTGATGAAACGCCACGCAAAGTCATCGACGTGGCTTGCAGCCTGGGCGCTGCTGGGCGCCGCGCTGGGTCTGGCCTGCGACCGCTACCACTACAAACCCGACTACTGCGAGGACGATTCGCGCTGTTACTGCAACAAGGCGACGAAGACCTGCCTGTCGGTTGATGCCGGGCCTGTCGCGGTGGACGCTGCCGTGGACGCTGTCGTGGTGGACGTTGCCGCGGTGGACGCTGTCGTGGACGCTGGGCCGCCCGACGGCCCCGGCACCTGCGGGGTGTCGGCCGATTGTGCAGGCGACTTGCCGATTTGCGATCAGGCCCGCGGCAAGTGCGTGGCCTGCTTGACGGATGACCAGTGCAAGGGCAGCGCGGCCAAGGCCTTCTGCGTGGCCAACACATGTAGCGGCTGCCGCGACAGACCCACAGGTGCCTGCCGCATGCGCGATGCCAAGACACCGGTCTGCGGGCCCGCAGGTATGTGCCTCGAATGTGTCGTCAGCAGCGATTGCGGCGAAACTGGCAGGCCCATCTGTGAGGCGAACAAATGCGTCGCCTGCACCGCCGACGCCCAGTGCGTTGCCAAGTCCGGTGCCAATCCCGGCGTGTGCATGAACCACGCGGACGGCCGCTGCGCGACGGACGACGAAACGATGTACGTGCAGCGCACGGTCAATTGCTCGCCGATGCTGGGTACGGGCGGGACGGCCGCCGTGCCCTTTTGCCGGGTGCAACTAGCCGTCGATTTCGCGTCGGCGGCACGATCGGTGATCGTGCTGCGTGGCCCCGATGCCCTGGGCGGATGGGCCGTCACGTCGATGGGCCCGCCGTTGACGGTGGTCGGTCAACGGGGCGTCTCGATCGGGCCCAGCACCGACAGCTTGCTGCGCATTTCGAAGGGCGAAATCTACGTTCGGGACGTGACCTTCGACGGCAGCAGTGAAATCGGGGTGGTCGCGCAGGAGGGCTCGCTGCTACGCCTGAACCGTTGCATCGTCAGCAACAACACCAAGGGGGCACTGACTGTGGCCAACGCCGGCTTTGACGTATCGAACAGTGTTTTTGTCGGCAACGGTGTGGGGCGCACGGCTGACACGTTATTTTATGCTGTCTTTTTGGGCGTCCCCCGCTTGGGTGGACCCGCGATTTTTCGCAACAACACGGTCGTCTTCAACAACGGGCCGGGAGTTACCTGCGCGGGTGCCTCCCAGACGGTGACGGGCCTGCTGCTTTGGCAGAATCTGATGAACGACGTGGTCAATTGCACCGTCAAGTCGTCCAAGCTGACCAGCGACGGAGATCCGAAATTGGGGGTCGGCTTTCACCTGACCGCCGGCTCCCCCTGCCTGGATGCGGGCGACGCCATGGACTTTCCCGTGGACGATCTCGACGGCGAGCGCCGGCCCAAGGGCGCGAAAAGCGACTGCGGCGCCGACGAGTTCTAGCCATAGCCCCCTCATATCGGAGCAAGCCATGACGAGGATCCTTTCCCGCTGCGTGTTTTCAGTGGCCACGGTGGTCTTGGCCTTGCTGGCTGCGCCCGTCGCCGTTGCGCAATCTGCCGACGCAGTGCCGCCCGCGGCTGATTCGCTGGTCGACGTTCTGGCGACGCTGTTCAACCGTGCCGCCCCGGCCGAGGCGCGCCGCGCGGCGCTGCTGTCCGTCGCCTTGGCGGATCCCCGGGCGAAGGCGCCGCTGATCTTTTTGTTGACCGACGCCGACATCGACGTGCGTGCGGGCGCGGTCAAGGCGCTGGGCCGATTCGTGGCGGATCACCAGGTTGAAACGGCCGTCATCGAACGGTTGGAGCGCCGTTCTGAAGCCCGCGTGGTGCGCCTGGCTGCCATCGCGACGCTGGCCCAGGCCAGTGACGCCGTCGCCGAACCGCTGTACCGCGTCTACACCGATGAAGACAGCGACTTGCCGATCCGCAGCGCCGCGAGGGATGTTTTGTCCAGTCGCTTCCCGGCGTTTCTTGCCGGTCGCGCCGCCAGCGAGGTCGTGGACCGCAGCGGACGCGCGCTTCTGATCGCGGGCAGCGCGGCCCTTGGGTCATACGGTATGGCGGCCGTCGGCGGCCTGGGGCGCAATGACGCCGGCATCACCATCGGCGCATTCGGGGGCGCCCTGGTTGGTGCGGGCACAGCCTTCTTCTTGACGCGCACCGGGGAGGTCACACCGGCAGAATCGCGCTGGGTGTTGAGCGGCGGGGCCTGGGGCGCTGGCTTCGGCATGCTGGCTGCGGGGGCGGCCCAACAGAATCCTGCAACCCGGCTGGTGCTGGCGCTGGGCCTTTTGGGTGAAAGCACGGGCGTCCTGGCCACGGCGATCACGCGCAGGACGATGCCGTTCGGCGCCGGCGACGTGGTCACGATAGATCTTGCGGGTCTGGCGGCGATCGAGCTGGCGCTGGGCGGCCTGCAGTTCGGGTCGAGGGGCGGCGATCCGCGCCTGGTGCCGGGCGTTGTGCTTGCGGCGGGGGCGTCGGGGGTGCTTGCCGGCGCGCTGATCACGCGGAAGCTGCACTTTTCCGACGGCGATGTCGTTCTGACCGGCGAGGCGGCGTACGAAGGGGCCTGGGCAGGCTGGTTGCTGGCGCGCGCGTCTGGCGCGACCGCTGATCATCGCAGCGGGGCGTTGCAGCTGGGTCTTGGCCTTGGGTTTGTCGGGGGCGCGGCGCTGGCGCAGGTCACCGACTATCGGCCGGCGGATTCCGTCTTTACGCTGATGCTGGGAAGTTACGGCAAGGTCCTGGGCGCATCGGTGCCCATGCTGGCCGAGGCGCGTGACGAGCGCGTGGCGGCCGGAGCCCTGGCGGGCAGCGTCGCCGCTGTGGCCGCCGGATACCTTGTGGCGCCCAAGGTCACCATGGCGCCCGGCGGTGCGTCCTTCGTCGCGTTCTCGACGGCGCTGGGTCTGTGGCACGGCCTCGCGCTGTCGGCGTCGTCGTCCGGTGTTTCCGACCGTCGTGCGGGCGGCGCCACGCTGCTGGGTGCATCGGCAGGCGGCCTGCTGGCGATGCCGATCGCGGCCACGCTTTCGCCGACGACATACACCACAGCGGCGCTGGCCGGCGGTTCATTCTGGGGTAGCTGGTTTTCTGCGTGGGGCGTGGCCCTGTCGGATATGACTGAAAAGAACGGCCTTCGCCTGACGCTGGCTGCAGGTGACGTCGGCCTGGCGGCCTCTGGCCTGCTGGTCAGTCCCGTGGTGGCGCTGGATCCACGGCGCATGGGCATCGCGAATCTCGGGGGCCTGGCCGGCGCGGCCGTGGGCAGTATGATCGTGGCGCTGGCCAGCAAGGATCGCAATGCTGTGATCACGGGAAATCTGGCCGGCAGCGCCGCGGGCCTGGTGTTCGGTTCGATTCTCGCCGCCAATCTCGACTTGAAGCCGCTCGATCCGCAGACCGCCCACAACGGCGGCTCGTCGCGGGGGGCGCTGTCTGCCCTGTCGCGTGCACAGGTGGTCCCACTGGTGCTGGCCAACCAGGCGTCGTCCGGCGGTAGCGGCGCTCCGGCCTTCGGACTTGGCTTGTTCTTGACCGAGTGACGCTGATAGTTTGCCCCGACCATGCAAGTCGCCGCGCAGAAAGTCGTCACGCTCGAATACACGCTGAAGGATGACCAGGGCGAGATCCTGGATAGCTCGGAAGGGGCCAAGCCGCTGGTGTACCTGCACGGCCAGGGCAGCCTGGTCGCGGGGTTGGAAAAGGCGCTGGACAACAAGGGCGAGGGTGACTCGTTCGAAATCACCGTCCCGCCCGAGGACGCGTACGGGACGCACAACCCGGCGCTGATCCAGCGCATGCAGATGCGCCGCCTGCCCGACAAGAACGTGCAGGTGGGCATGCGCTTCCGCGTGCAGATGGAAGGCGGCGCGCGCTTTTTACTGGTGACGGCGATCCAGGGCGATTACGCCACCGTCGACGCCAACCACCCACTGGTCGGCATGACGTTGCACTTCAGCGTCAAGGTCGTCGCCGTCCGCGACGCAACAGCCGAAGAGTTGGCCCACGGCCACGTCCACGGCGCGGACGGCCACGCCCACTGAGGGTCAGCACGTCTTTGGCCGAGGTGGGGGGCCCCTCAATACGCGACGGGGGTCCAGGCGCGGGCGCGGCTGCTGCGCAGGATGGCCTCGCAGATGGCGATCTCGTTGTGGCCGTCCTCGAAGGTCGAGAACGTGGGCCGGCCCTTGGCGCCCGCCTTGATGTAGCCGTACACATTCTGGAACAGGTTGTAGGGCCCCTCGGAATACCCCTCGGGATGGCCGCCCGGGTAGTGCGCGAAGGGGCGCACCTCCGGGTGCATCAGCGAGCCGTCCTTGATCAGGCTTTGGTTCGCGGTCGCGCGCCGGCCGATCCACAGCGTGTTGGGCTCTTCCTGATTCCATTCGAGAGCGCCCTTGGCGTAGTCGAGCTCGAAGGACAGACGATTCTTGCGTCCGGCAGAAACTTGGCTAACCAGCATCGACCCGGTCGCGCCGCTTTTCGTGTGGAACAGGACGTGGGCGCCGTCCTCGGTGGCGACCGGGACATCCGCGTAATCGTCGGCGGTCAGGGTCTTGCCGGCGAAGGTCTCGACGGCGGCCTTTGCCTTCTTGCGTGTCTTGTGGACGATGGTCAGGTCGGCCATCACCTCGACGACGGGATCGTCGGTGATGAACTGAACGGTGTCGAACCAGTGGCTTCCGATGTCGGCGACGGCGCGCGAATCGCCGCCGGCCGCAGGCTCGACGCGCCAGTTGTAGTCGGTCTCCAGAATTAGCCAGTCCTGAAGGTAGGACCCGTGCATCAGGAACAGGCGCCCCAACTCGCCCGCCTTGACCATGGCCCGCATCTGCTGCACCAGCGGGTAGTTGCGGTAGTTGAAATGAATCGCGTTGACGACGCCGGCCTTGGCGGCCAGGGATACCAGCTCGCTTGACTGTTTGGAGTCGCTGGCCAACGGCTTTTCGGATACGACGTGCTTGCCGGCGGCGATGATCGCCTTCGAGACCTCGAAGTGCACGGCGTTGGGCGTGCAGTTGTGAACGACATCGACCTCGGGATCGGCGATAAGCCCCCGGTAGTCGCCGTAGCCCTTCGGGATGTGCAGCGCCTGGCTTTTCGCCTTGGCCAACTCCGGATTCGCCTCGGCCAGGGCGACCACGTCGACGTAGCCCAGGCGGCGCAGGGCCTCGGTGTGAATCGGGCCCATCATGCCGCTGCCGATAATTCCCGCGCGAATATTTTGCATGGCGCGCAAGCTAACAATGCGTCGGATCGCAGTCAAACGCGGGATTGGCCACAACGACGGCGAACATGCTACGACACTGCGCATGCAGCGAACGCTCTTGTCCGTGTCTGGTGTCCTCATCGCCCTCGTCGCCCTGGCCGCCTGCCACGGACACCACGACGAGGAAGGTCCGTCGGTCGATGAGTATTTCTATTCGTGCGAGAGCGCGCCCGACGGCGGCGCCACGACGTTTGCGACGGATGAATCCTTCGCTGCTTTCGTGAACAAAGAGTCGGCCAACGCCGTGGTCAAGGACGACAGCAAGGCGGCGCGCCTCGTGATCCCGGTCGCCGGTGCGACGCTGTCGGTGGCGACGCCGCCGCAGTTCAGCTTTTCCGTCGCTGTTGCGGGTATGTCGAGGTCCGCCCCCGGGCATTTTGCCGCTGCCTGTCTGCGTCCCGCGCGTCCCGGGCGTCTGGCGCGTTGGCTGGCCTTCGAGGGCACGGCCTGGGCCCACTGTGGCGCGGTCTCGGGTGAGAATTTTCTTCTTCGGGTTATCGACGGTGGCGCGACTGTCTACTCGGCGATGTTGTCGGTCACCAGTTTTTCGCCGACAGCGGCGGCGTGGACGAAAGCGATGTCGGGTCGCAGCGGGCATACGGTGACAATCAGCATCGAGCGCGCCACCTTGCTGAAGGGTGACATCAGCGCGGGCCCCTTCGCCCCGGTCGCGGCGCCGACGTTCTTGCTGGGGCCCTAAGGCAGCCGTCAGAAGTCGTAGGCGCTGGTGGCGCCGCAAACGCGATGAAGCCACCCGAGTCGGGTGACTCGGCGTCCCGTTCGCGCTCTTTGCCGTCAAGGCGCGTGTCGGCCGCCAGACGAAGGGCCGTCAACGTGCCCAGCTGTCGTTGCAAGGCAACCGTCGAGCGCAGCGAGCGGCTGGCCCGAAAGCCGTTGGTGCCCGTCGTCGACACGACCGCCTGGGTGCTGGCGTAGACGGACCACGGCATCGAGAAGAACCCGTACGAGGCGCCGATGATTGGGTCGACCGAACCTGTACCCGGTTGCACCTCGATGGGTAGGGTCTGACCGGCGGGGCTCTTCTCCAGCGCCGCGGTGGGAAGCTTGACACCCACCAGCGCCGCAACCAGATGGCGGAGCGCGAATTCCCGATCGCGGTAGACGAAAACCTTCGCCCGTAGCTCGATGTCGCCCGGGCCCCAGGTCCGTCGATGAAGGACGTCCGCATAGCTGACCTCGCGCCGAAGCAAGGGGAACGTCCCCAGCAAGAAGACCCGCGGGTGCGGCGCCCACGCCAGTTGACTGTCCAGTCGTTGTTCCGTCAGGCGCAGGCCGGCACCACCTTCACCGATCTCGTCCACGCGGTGGCGCAGTTCGAGCGACGCGCGCAGGCGGTTCACATACGGCTGTTCGGTGCCCATCGCGGTCAAGGTGGGATCGCCAAGGGCGCAACTGGCGCAGGCAGCCGCAAATCGCGCCGGCCACGCCGCGAACAGCAGCGCCAGGCACAGGGGCAAGCGGGGGCAGGCGAACACCCGCGGATGATGGGCAATGTTCTTCCTGGCCGCCACGGTTTTTCTGGCCTGGGACAAAATGCCGCAACGCCAGCCTTCCGTGGTAGGCCCACACCGTGGGCGTTCGTGGCCGTTCATTTGTGAGCCTCGCGGCGGTCGGGCGTCGCCTGGCGGTGCGCGTGGGCGGAACGCTGGGGACAGACTTGCGTTCATCCTTCGTTCGCCCCGAAGTGGGGATCTTCGGGGGCCTGTCCTGGTGGTGACGGTAGCGCAGTCGGAAAACACCGGCCCACGCCGCACCGTCCACCACGCCGAGGCGATTGCCTGGCTGTCAGCACAGGACCTGCTTGCGGGCGCCAGCGTGATCACGTCATTGCCGGATGTTTCCGAATTGCCGACGCTGGATCTCGACGGTTGGTGCCGCTGGTTCGAGGACGCCGCAGCGTTGATCATGAACCGCGTCGTCGACGACGGCGCCGCGATCTTCTTTCAAAGCGACATCAAGCACGGCGGCCTGTGGGTGGACAAGGGCGCCCTGGTGGCGCGTGCCGCCGCGCGCACCGGGATGGGCCTGCTGTTTCACAAGATCGTCTGTCGCAAGCCGCCTGGCACGGTGACCTTCGGACGGGCGAGCTATTCGCACCTGCTGGGTTTCGCGCGCCGCCTGCGCCCGTCGCTGCGCCGCACGACCGCCGATGTGTTGCCCGACGCGGGCTTCATGCCCGGCAGCAACGCGATGGGTGTCAACGCCTGCGTGGATGCGTGCCGATTTGTTCTGGCCGAGACGAATACGCGGACGGTGGTGGATCCTTTCTGTGGCTGGGGGACGGTGCTGGCCGTGGCCAATGCCCTTGGCCTCGATGCGGTCGGCGTGGATTTGTCGACACGCAAATGCAGGAAGGCGCGGACGCTATCGATTGACTTGCACACCGGCCGCGCCGCCCAGGACGGCCCCGCGTGATCACGCCGCCTGTTGCCTTTCGCGAAATGTGCGGACGATGCAGGCGCCCGCGCGTGGTTTGCTACTGCGCCCACCTGCCGTTGCTGCCGACGCGCACGCAAGTCCTGTTGCTGCAGCACCCGCGCGAGCAACACATGGCCATCGGGACGGCGCGCATGGCGCATTTGTCGCTGCCGAATTCCACGCTGCGTGTGGGTACGGATTTTTCGACCGATCGTGTGGTGCGGGCTGCCATCGAGGACGGTCCACCTGCGTACGTTCTGTTTCCGGGCCCGGCCGCGGTTGATGTGTCCGCGCTGCCCTCCGACCGCGCCGTGACCTTGCTGGTGCTCGATGGGACGTGGACGCAAGCGGCCAAGCTGCTGAAATTGAATCCCGCACTGGCGGCCTTGCCGCGCGTCGCGTTCGCGCCCCGTCGCCCCAGCAATTACCGCATCCGCCGCCAGCCCGCGCAATTCTGTGTGTCGACCATCGAGGCGCTGGCCGAAGTCCTAGAGTTCATCGAGCCCGGTCACACCGACGGTGGCGCCCGCTTCGATGCGTTGCTGGCGCCCTTCCAGGCCATGATCGTCAGCCAGGAACACTTCGCCCATCAGGTGCGGGCGCACCGCCACCAGCGTGCGGTGCCAGGGCCGCGCGCACCCCGCGCACCGACGCTGCCCATGCGACTGCGGGCAGACTGGTCGCATCTGGTCTGTATCCAGGGCGAAGCAAATGCCTGGGCCCGCCACGATCCCGCCTGGCAGTCGCCCGAGATTGTCCATTGGGTCGCCCAGCGTCTGGCCACCGGAGAAAGCTACGAGGCCGTCGTGGCGCCGCGGCGCCCACTGGGTCCTGGAACGCCGGACCACA
>JANXXE010000196.1 GCA_025350815.1 Myxococcales bacterium
CGTGTCACCGCCGTTCCGCCCGAAAACGTGGCGGCTCTTGCCGGGGCGTTGTCGACGGCCCTGCGTAATTCCTTACACAGCAGTGTGGGACAATGTGCGCCTGAACCGCGTAATGGTCAGCGCACCGTGGCCGCTGACCCAGCTAAGTATGTGTATTAATTATGCGTGGTCCGGGGCACGGACTATGCTGTTGATTCCGGTCTGATGTCTCAACCCGGAGGAGCCGCGATGACCAAGCGCGCCAAATCGACCGACCTGTCCGTTGTCCTGGCGATTCGGGACGTCGAGGATTCCGTCGGCCGCGACATCCGGCGCATCGCTGAACACCTGCGCGGCCTGCGCATCGCTTTCGAGATCATCGCGGTCAACGACGGCTCACGCGACAATAGCTTCGCCCTGCTCGGCCTGCTGGCAGCAGAGATAACAGAACTGCGTGTCCTGCCCCGCGACGCATCTGGCCGGGCTTTCTTGCGGGGCGCGACCGAGGCGCGCGGAGGCACCGTTTTGCTGGCCGATGCCGGACCGAGCGGTTTGCGCTTGCCCGCGCTCGGATGGGCCCTGTCTCGCCTGGCCGCGGGGCGCGAGATGGTCGTGCTGCGGGGGCGTTTTGTCGTGGCAAACCGCTTGCTGGCGCTGCCCGCGCTGGCCCGAGCCAGCGGACGGCTCGAAATCTTCGAACGCAACCTTGAACGCCAGGCCACTGGCCTCGCGGTGGAAATTTTCGGTGCACGCCCGCCGCGCAGCACCGGTGCCGCCCTGCTAAAGCCCTTCCTGCGCTTCCTGGCGGCTTAAACCTGCTACATTTGGCCGATGTCGATCGCGATCGCCATCGTCGGTCTTGCGCTGCTCATCGTGCTTCACGAGGGGGGCCACTTCCTGGTCGCGCGCCTGTGCGGCATGCGGGTCGAGCGCTTCTCGATCGGCTTTGGCAAGCCGCTGCTGTCGTTCAAGCGGGGCGAGACCATCTATCAGTTATGCCCGATTCCGCTTGGCGGCTTCGTTCAGATAACGGGGCTGAATCCCCACGAAGAATTCGACCACGACGATCCCTACGTCTACCCCAACCGCCCAAAATGGATGCGTTTGGCCGTGCTGGTCGCGGGGCCCATGGCGAACTACCTGACGGCCTCGCTGGTGGCACTGGGAATCTTCCTCGGCTACGGCAAGCACACCAACACAGCCACGGTGGATGAACTGGTCGCGGGCAGCCCCGCGGAACAGGCCGGGCTGCACGCGGGGGATATCCTGCTGCAAGCCAACGGCACGCCCATCGCTGCCAACGCGCCCATCGCCGCCATTCGTGAATCGAAGGGCGTGCCCGTGGCCATCAAGATCAGACGCGGCGCCAACGTTCAGACGCTCACGATCGCGCCCAAGAAGGACCCGACCTCGGGCGATTTTCTCATCGGCATTCGCATCGGCCAGCTGCGCGAGCCAGTGCCCCTGTTGTCGGCGCTAAGAGAGGCGGTCGTGCTGCCGGCCGTGGCCTCCGGCGAGATGCTCAAGGGCCTGTATGAAATGATTGCCGGCAAGCAGAAGGCCAGCCTCAGCGGGCCGGTCGGCATTGCACGCGAAATGGCCCGCGCGGCCGACCGGGGCGCCCTCGATTTTCTGCAATTGATCATGCTGCTGTCCGTTTACCTGGGTATGTTCAACCTGCTGCCGCTGCCGGCACTGGACGGCGGCCGCGCCCTGTTTCTGGGCATCAGCGCCCTGCGCAGCAAGGACGTCAACGCGAAGACCGAGGCGACCGTCCATATGGTGGGACTGGTGCTGCTGCTGGGCGTCTTCGTCCTGGTGACCTTCAAGGACATCAAGGACATCATCGTCCGCTGGGTCAACTGAACGCCGCCCGCGCGCGGGACGATCGGCCACTTTGCAGCTTGGCGAATACCAGACGATGGCGGCGGCGCAGGACACCAACTGGTGGTGGCGCGCGCGGCGGGAGATCTTGGCCGAGACGATCAAGCGCTACGCGCCGACGCTGCCGCGCGCGGACATGCGCGTGGCCGAGGTGGGCTGCGGCACCGGCGGCAACTTGCCGATGCTGGCGCAGTTCGGCGAGGTCCTGGGCGCCGAGCACGAGCCCGAAGCCCTGGTGCAGCTGCGCCAGCAATACGGTGACACCTACCGCGTGATGCAGCACTCGGTGCCGGCGCCGCTGCCCGGACCCTTTTCCATCCTGGGCATGTTCGACGTGCTGGAACACATCGAAGACGACGCCGGCGCGATGGAATGGGTGTCCCGGCAGCTGGCGCCCGGCGGGATCGCCGTCATCACCGTGCCCGCATTCCCGTTCCTGTGGAGCGAGCACGACGAGGCTGTGCACCACTTTCGCCGCTACACGACAGATGCGCTGCTGCGGCTGGTACCGCCTTCGCTGGAGATCTTACACACGACCTACTTCAATTCGCTGCTGTTCGCCCCCATCGCTGCGGTGCGGGTGGCGATGAAGCTTTTGCCCAAACGCCCGGCCGGTCAGGCGCAAACGCACGGGACGCAGACGCCCGAGCCCTTCAACTCGCTTTTTTACCAGCTGTTTCGGCTGGAGCGACACCTGGTGCCAGCGCACCGCTGTCCCGTTGGGGTGTCGGTCTTGTGCGTGCTTCGTCGGCCGAGCGACTGAGGGTGAAGACCGTTACCTTGAACAGCAGCGCCATCCCCGCCGACAACAACAGACCGAACAGACCCACCGCGACGCCCGCTGCCGCCACCGCGACCCACAGCAGCGTCCGCTGGATGCCGACGTTGTAGCGCACGGCCAGGGCGCCGCCGATCACGGCGACGGCGGACACGCCGAAGAAGGACAGCAGCACCAGCAACTTCGCGATCACGTTTTCGTAGAAGACCATCAGCCCCACCAGACCGTGGCTGCCGACCGTGAAGACGTTCTGGCTGCTGTGACCGCCGTAGCGCGGGCGGCGATCGCGTCGGGTCGTCACCGATGCCAGGCCCAGCTTCATGATGGCGTAGGCGAAGTGGACGGGGGCCAGAGGCAGGCGGCGAATTTTGGGAACGAATTGGCAGGGGATCAGCAAGAAGTTGTTGGGGATGACGGTCTGCCGCGTGAGGAAACGAAACATCGCCTTGTAGCAAACGAACGCCGTGCGAAAGACCAGGGATTCGGCCCGCCGCCCGCGTTCAATCAGCACCAGCTTGCCCGGGTTGTCGCGGCCCAGTTCCAGGATGGACGGAATCTGCGCGACGTCGTCCTCGCCATCGCAATCGAAGGTGATCAGCTGGTCTTCCGGGTCGACATCTATGTGGCCAAGGCCGTAGTAAAGCGCCCCCTGGTTTCCCAGATTGGTCGGCGCGTGGATGATTTCCAGCCGCACGCCCGTCTCGGTCTCGCGGTATTTTTCAAGGATCGCGACCGAACGGTCCATCGACAGATCATCGACGACGTACAGCACTGCGCGGCCGGCGATGTCGGCCTTGGTCACCATCGCGGTGAATTCCTCCAGGAACTCGCCCAGGATGCGCTCCTCGTTGCGACAGGCCGTCAGAAACACGTACTTCATGCGATCTCGTGGCCAGAGTATCGGATCGACCCCCGGTCGTCCACGAATGCGCCCGCGACGACGCAGCGACGAACGTGATAAGTTTCGCGCTTACCCTTGCGAATCTGCGTAATTGGTACCGGTTATGTCGGCCTGGTGGCCGGCGCGGGCTTTGCCGACATGGGCAACGACGTCGTCTGCTGCGACATCGACGCCAGCAAGATAGCCCTGCTGAAGGACGGCGGCATGCCGATCTACGAGCCGGGCCTGGACAAGCTGGTGGCGCACAACGTGCGGGAAGGCCGACTGGTCTTCAGCACGGACATTCCCAAAGGGGTGGCCGGTGCGCACATCATCATTCTCGCCGTCGGAACACCGCCGCGTGCCGATGGCTCGGCCGATCTGGGCTTCATCTTCAGTGCGGCCCAGACAGTCGCCTCGGCGCTGACCGGCTGGGCGGTGGTCGTCACCAAGTCGACCGTACCCGTCGGCACCGGCGACAAGATTGAAGCGCTCATGAGACAGCACACGCGGCAGGATCTGGCCGTCGTGTCGAATCCGGAATTCCTGAAAGAAGGCAACGCGGTCAACGACTTCATGAAGCCGGACCGGGTCATCATCGGAACGGACAACCCCGACGCCATCGAGGCGATGGAGTTGCTGTACGCGCCCTTCACGCGGTCAAGCGATCGCATGCTGGTGATGGACAGACGCTCGGCCGAACTGACCAAGTACGCCGCCAACGCCATGCTGGCGACGCGCATCTCGTTCATGAATGAGCTTGCGAATTTGTGCGATTCCCTGGGCGCCGACATCGAACTGGTGCGCAAGGGCATAGGGTCTGACGCGCGCATCGGCAACAAGTTCCTGTACGCGGGCATGGGTTTCGGCGGCAGCTGCTTCCCCAAAGATCTGCGGGCGGCCATCAGCACGGGGCAAGAAGCCGGTGTGCCGTTGCAGGTGCTGACCGCCGTGGCCGCCGCCAACGAGCAACAGAAGAAGCGCCTGGGCGACAAAATCCTGCGCCACTTTGGCGCCGCCATCGGGGGCAAGCGCATCGCCGTGTGGGGCCTGGCGTTCAAGCCGGGCACCGACGACATCCGCGAGGCACCCGCGCTGACGTTGATTGACCAGTTGCTGGCGGCCGGCGCCGAGGTGTGCGCGACAGATCCCGTGGCCATCGAGGTCACGCGCAAGGCATCCGATCCGCGCGTCCGTTTCGAGGCGTCGAACTATGCCTGCGCCGAGGGCGCCGATGCGCTGGCGCTGGTGACCGAGTGGCATGACTACCGACGGCCCAATTTTCAGCGACTAAAGGGCCTCATGCGGCAGCCGGTGGTCTTTGACGGCCGGAACATCTGGGAGCCCGAGGACCTGCGAGGGGCGGGGTTCACTTACCATGGCATCGGACGGGGCAAGGACTAGCCCGCAGGTTTCGATCGTCATTCCCTGCTTCAACGAGCAGGAGACCATTCCACGTCTATGCACGGCGCTCGACGCGGCGGTGGCCACCCTTACCGCCGCCGGTCGGCCCACCGAGGTGATCGTCGTGGACGACGGTTCGCGCGACCGCACATTCGAAGCGTTGAAGTCCGCGGCGGCCGCGCGCCCCTGGCTGCGCCTGGTCCGCCTGCGGCGAAACTTCGGTCAGACGGCCGCAATGTCCGCCGGCTTCGAACGCGCGCGCGGTGCCTACGTGGTGCCGATGGACGCCGACCTGCAGAACGATCCAGCGGACATCCCGATGCTGCTCGGACGCCTTGAAGACGGATTCGATGTCGTATCGGGCTGGCGCCAGGATCGCCAGGACCGCGCGCTGACCCGTCGGCTGCCGTCGCGCATGGGCAACTGGATCATCTCGAAGGTCGGCGGCGTGCCGCTGCATGACACCGGCTGCACGTTGAAGGCGTACCGGCGCGAGGTGCTGGAGGCCGTCCGCCTTTACGGCGAGATGCACCGGCTGATTCCGATCTACGCGCAGTGGACGGGCGCGCGCGTGACCGAAATGGTGGTCCGCCACCACCCGCGCACCGAGGGAAAATCAAAGTATGGCCTGGGCCGCACGATGAAGGTGCTGCTGGATCTCATCACGGTGAAGTTCCTGAAGGACTATTCCACCAAACCGCTGTATCTGTTTGGCGGCTGGGGTCTGCTGCTGTGTTCCCTGGGCGTGGCGTCGGGCGTCGTGACGCTGGTCGAGAAATTCGTGAACCCGGCGAATTACGCGCACCGCAACCCGTTGCTGCTGCTGGCGGTCACGTTGTTCATTGTCGGCATGCAATTGATTGGCATGGGCCTGCTGGCCGAGATCCAGGTGCGCACGTACCACGAGACGCAGAACAAAAGCATCTATCTGGTGGCCGAGGAGATAAACACCCCGTGTGTGGAATCGTCGGAATCTTCGCCGGTGACGCCGCTGTCATCGACGAGCGTTCGCTCCATCGGATGACCGCCGCACTGGCGGCGCGTGGGCCCGACGGCGACGGGTTCCATGTCGCGCCGGGCGTGGGCCTGGGACATCGTCGCCTGGCGGTCATCGACGTCGCCGGCGGCCGACAGCCCCTGCACAGCGAGGACGGCCAGGTGACCGCGATCGTCAACGGTGAGCTGTACAACTTTCGGCAACTGCGCGCGACGCTGGAAAGGGCCGGCCATCGTTTTGCCACCGCGTGCGATGCCGAGGTGGTCGTGCACGGCTACGAGGAATGGGGCGACGGCGTTCTGGGGCATCTGCAAGGCATGTTTGCGCTTGCGGTGTGGGACGCGCGGCGGCGGCGCCTGTTGTTGGCGCGCGATCGCATGGGCGAAAAGCCGCTGTACTGGGCGACGCTGCCGGGGGGTGGTCTGGCATTTTCGTCCGAACTGAAATCACTGTGCCACGCCCCCGGCGTCGACACGGCGCTGGACCCGGGATCGCTTGCGCGCTATCTGGTTCACGAATGCGTGCCGGCGCCGCGTTCGATCTTGCGCGGCGTTTGCAAACTTGCCCCGGGAACGCGACTGGTCGTCGAGGCAGGCGCCGCGCCCGTGGTGTCCACCTTCTGGGATCTGTCGTTTTCGGAAGGACCACGCATCACCAATGAAGAAGAAGGGGCCCGCCTGCTGCTGGGCGAATTGCGGCGCTCGGTGCGCGAACGACTGATTTCGGACGTTCCGTTGGGTGTTTTTCTGTCGGGCGGCGTCGATTCGTCGGCCGTCGCGGCACTGGCGGCCGAAGTCCGCGGCGGGGATCTCGATACGTTTACCATTGGCTTCGACGATCCGGCGTTCGACGAATCGGCCGCGGCCGCGCGTGTGGCGCGGTTTATCGGTTCACGCCACCACGAACAACGCCTGACCGCCGCCAGTGTTTCTGATGCGCTGGTCGGCGTGGGATCCCTGCTGGACGAGCCACTTGGCGACGCGTCGATCATTCCGACGCACCTTCTGGCCCGATTTGCCCGCAACACCGCGACCGTGTGTCTGGGCGGCGACGGCGGCGACGATCTATTTGGCGGCTACCCCACCTTCGCGGCCGAGCCGCTTGCGAAATTACTGTTCGATCGGGCACCAGGCGCGGGACGGGCGGCGGCCGCGTTGGCGAAGGGTGTCAGCGCGCTGCTGCCGTCGTCCGGGGGTTACCTGCCGCTGGAATTCAAACTGAAGCAATTCTTCCGGGCCAGCAACGGCGGCGCCGGCCGGCGGCACCAGGCGTGGATGGCGTCGTTTCTGCCGACAGAGGCCCTGGCCGTGCTGGCACCCGATGTTCGCAACATGGTGATCGCGACGGGCGCCAACCTGTACGACGTCGTCGACGCGCGCTGGGACAGCGGACCCGGCCGCCTGGAATCAGATCGATTGCTGTGCCACTACGTCAAGGGCTACCTGGCCGAGGATCTGCTGCCCAAGCTGGATCGGGCCACGATGGCGGTCGGACTGGAGGCGCGGTCGCCGTTGCTGGCCGAGGGCGTCGTGTCCCTGGCCTGTCGCCTGGCCCCGTCGCTGCGCCAGCGCGCCTTTCCGACCAAACACATCTTGAAACGCGCGCTGCGCGGCCTTTTGCCGGATGAGACTTTGCACCGTAAGAAGCAAGGTTTCGCGATGCCCATAGGCCGCTGGCTCGCAGGACCGCTGCGGCCGTTCATGGAGGACACGTTGTCTCCTCGGGCGCTGCGGGACTGCGGCCTGTTCGATCCTGCCCCCATCCGACGCCTGGTCGACGAACACCTGCAGGGGCGGTCCGATAACCGCAAACCGCTGTGGACCCTGCTGGCGTTCATGCGCTGGCACGAGGCGTGGCGCAGCCGGCCGTCCTAGTTCTTAGTGCCTCGTCAGCTTGTCAGGTCTATTCGTCTACGTTACGCAGGAAAGTCGCGACCTCGGCGAAGCGCTGGTCGAGATAGCCGCGCACCGGTCCCCGCACGCCGCAGTCGTCAAGCGCCCGGGTCATGGCGCGGATCCAGGCGTCGCGCATCGCCTGGGTGATGGGCACGTGCGCGTGGCGGATGCGCAGCCGCGGGTGCCCGTGCTGGGCCATGTAGTCTTGCGGCCCGCCCATCCAGCCGACCAGAAAGAGCGCGAACCGTTGCTTCACCCCGGGATCGACGCCGCCCTCGGGGGACTGGCGGTGCACGGAGGCCAGGGCCGGCTCGTCCCGCTCCATGATCTCGTAGAACCGGGCGGCCAGCCGCTCGACGGATTCGCGGCCGCCGACAAGCGCGAAGGGGGTCTCGTCATTGTTCATGTCAGTGTCCCGGCCAGCACCACAGGCTCGACATAATGGGGATCCTCGACCGCCGCCGTCCAGCGCAGGTTGACGGCGTTCGGCGCCGAAACGTCATCCGTCGTCAGGCACGTCCCCAGTCGCCAGAAGCGATAATGGTCGCCGAGTTCCGCCTGCACAAGGTCGACAAAGCTTTTTCGCGACCGGAAGTACTTGTCGTTGCAGGTCAGCAGAATGTGGGCCGGTTCCATCACGCGGAGGCTGTCGAAGATCTCGGGCCACAGCAGCCGAAGCAGACGCTGGTTGCCCCGGCCCACGCCAAAGGCCGGTGGATCGACAATGACCAGATCGAAGTGCGTCGCCGTGTCAGGCTGGCGCTGCATGCGGCGCAGGTGCTTGCGCAGGAAATCCTGCGCGGTATCAGGAAGCACGCGCAGATTCAGGTCGTTCAGGCGCGCGTTTCGCAGCGACCACGCCAGGTAGTCCTTGTTCGGATCGACGTTGGTGACGGACGTGGCGCCGCCTGCGGCCGCCGCGATGCCGAAGGCGCCGGCGTACGAGAACAGGTTCAGGACGTTGCGGCCATGCGACAAGCCACGAACATGCGCGCGTGCCTTCGCAGCATCGAGGTAGATGCCGAAGTCGTGCGCAGGATCGGTACCTACCTCGAACTTCAGCCCCTGCTCGCAGGCGATTACCGAACCTTGCCGGGGCGGCAAAAAACGCTCGACGGCAAAGGCGTCCGCATCAGCGGCCTGGGCGCGGGTCTTGACGATGATCTCGGACGACGGGAACCATCCGCGCACCTCTGCCAGCAGGCGCTCTGCCCCGCCCGATTCCATGGGCGCGTACGCCGTCACCACCACCAGCGATCCAAACCTGTCGACTATCAACCCGTCGCAACCGTCAGCCGCCCCTGCGCACAGGCGGAAGCAATCTGTTCCTTGCCGAACCCCCGACAGCAACGCGCCTTTGCCGCGCAGCGCGCGTAGAAGACCATCCACGGCAAAGGCAGACACGGTGGGCGATGTTGCCCCGCCAAACTGCCGAAGTCACGACGCTGACCTTGTCGCCCGTATCCGTGACGACTGGATCCTGACGGATACGCTATGCTGCGCGGCCCATGACGATGAAGCTATTTGGCGGGACGACTTCCGCGTATGTCCGCAAGATCAAGATCCTGACCGGTGCGCTGGGCCTTCCCGTCGAATCAGTCGATGATCGCACGCCCGAGGGCGCCGCTGCCCTTGCCGCTGTTTCCCCCTGCGGCAAGGTGCCCGTGCTGATGGTCGACGGTCCTGCGCCACTGGT
The DNA here is from genome assembly GCA_025350815.1 of Myxococcales bacterium. GTDB lineage: Bacteria > Myxococcota_A > Polyangia > Fen-1088 > Fen-1088 > JANXXE01. The sequence goes on from JANXXE010000196.1 coordinate 9,514, forward strand.
GTTGCCGGACAGCTCGCTTATCGCCAGTTGGTTGTGGAACCAGCACGGAACGGCCCTGCGCGCGGCTGGCTTCGACATCGATCCGACGCACTGGGAAGACCGGGCGCTTCAGATGGCGGTCGAGGTCGCGCTGGACGCTGCCATCAATTGCTTCTACTTGTTGCGCGACGGGTTTGAGGACAAAGGGTACGTCACCAAGCAGGGCAAGCGCGTCGAGACCACGCTGGCCTGGCTTTCGCACCGAGTGACGTTCACCCGGCCCGTGGGCCTCGCGGCCCTGTCTTTGGGGTGCGCGCTGGACTGGATGGTCTTCCGCAAGGTGACTGACGTCGCCAGGCATCCGGGCCTCGTCGCTTTCGGGGCGGCCTGGGCGGCCTCCGGCGTGGGCCGCGGAACAGAACCGCAGTAGATCGCGTCGGGCCCTAAAATCTGTCCCGATCCGGCTGCCTGCCGCCAATAGTGTGGGTGACGACCACGGCCGCGATGCCCGGTTCGAGGTCGAGTGTAACCATTGTTGCCCAAAGCGCGGCGGCACCAAGCGTGGGGTGCCGCCGTGGCCACCTGTGGGTGGTTTCCTGGCTGGCGTGCCTGCAACTGGGCGCATCGGCGCTGGGTTGCGGTTCTGAAGAATCAAGACCGGCTGCGCCGGTGTCGCGGGCCGTGACCGAGCCTCCAACCGCCGCGCGACTGGTCACGCCCGTCCAGTATCTGCGCCAGTTGTCGTTCGACCTGCGCGGCCGCCCGCCCACGGCCGGCGAGACCGATCGCGTGGCTGCCGCCGCCCAGGTGCCGGGCGACCTGATTGACCAGATGCTGAAGTCGCCCGACTTCCTGTCGCAGGTGGATGCCTGGCACTCCGAGTTGCTGTGGCCGAACGTATTTCGCTACCGACCGCAGGCCAATGGGGTGGCGGCCTTTACGTCGACAATCCTGCCCGATGGGGCGATGCCTCCGGTGGAGAACCTTAGTCCCTATGCTTTGGGAACGTATTGGATTGGCTCGGGGGCGGCGATTTCCCCGGACCCAAGGCTGATGACCGACACCGAGGCTCGCAACGTATTCGTGGTCGCCGTGGAGGACGAGAGTTACCAGGGCGCGCTGCGCGGGGCGGCCCACGCCTATCCAACGGGGTTGTGTGACATCCGCGCGGACGCCGAATACCCCGACCCCTCGGTCGTGGGGACTCCGAAAAACCAGTACGTTGTTCCGGCACGGCGCAGCGGTAATGGCAAAGCCTTCACGGGCAAATATTACAGCGAGGATCCCGCCACCTTCGGCGCGGTGTTGCCTTTTCACGACTACACGCACTGTGAAAACTACTGCCGTCGCGTCGACTGCTCCTGGTCGAAATACGAGACACGTTTCAACCAAGGGCCGACGGCCGGATGTTTTCGCGACATGGACACACCGGGCGATGATCCCGCTGGGCGACACGAGCTGGACCTACCGGGCATGCGGTGTCCGGACGGCTACGTCAGGGAAGTCAATTCCTGCGACTTCTGGAATGGCGCGCACTTCATCAACAATGGCGCGTATTTCTACCAGGGCCTGGACGTGCGAGAGACGCTGCATGCGCTACGCCGCCTGGGTGGTGGGACCAGTGTCTACGGTGCGCAGCGCGAGGGATGGCGCTGGATGGAGCACTACTGGTCGCAGGGGCAGAAGGTCAAGACCTGCGCCCTCGATGCCCAGGAGCGCGAAACGGGTCTGTATAGAAAGACGCTGGCCGGAAAACCCATCGCCTGCGCAGGGGTCGTGGCCAACACCAGGTGGTATACGATTGATCCATCGTGCGGCTGCGGTCCGAAAGGCGCGTATTGCCAGCCCGTGGTGGCCGGGTATCGGCCGTCCGGCGAAAGCCGCAGCGAAGTGCGCCTGCGCAGCGCCATCGAACGCGAGCCCCTGCGCATCGTGCGCTCGATCGTCGACCGAGATGAAGATTATCTGACCATCCTCACGACGAAACGCAGCTTCGTGAATGGGCCACTGGCGTTTGCCTGGCGCTACCAGGCCACGGCCCTGCGGGGCGAGGGATTCCTGACGGTTAGCCCACCTGCCGCCACCGAGCCCGCGTGGGACAAAGTGCCTTACGAAAGCGAAAGCTGGGTCGAATACCAGCGTCCGGCGCGGCACGCGGGGGTGTTGACGACGCTGGGATTCCTTCTGCGTTTCCCGACCTACCGGTCACGGGTGGCGCAGTACCGACGCGCGTTCCTGTGTTCGCCGGAATTCGATTTCGCCCCCCAGCCCGATCCCGCGGACACCAATCCGGACATCGCCCGTCGCAGCGGCTGCGCCAGCTGTCACCAGCGCCTTGAAAACGACGGCCTGTGGTTCGGGCGCTACCCGGACCGCACGCCGCTGTATCTGGATCCAGCCGACACACCGGTCGGCGACAAGTACTTCGAGGACACTTTCAAGTACCAGGACAAGGCGAATCTTTCGCGGCTCGACCGCGGTCCTGAAGACATGGTGCGGATGGATCTCGCCGCCAGCGACGCGATCGAGACTTGCACGGTGCGCACCGCCTGGGCGCGCCTCGTGCGTCGTGAGATTGGCGACCTGGAATTGAAGCAACTGACCGGAACGTTCAGCCAAAGCGGCCGGAAGTATCGCGAGCTGGTCCGGGCCATCGTGACCAACGACGCGTACCGAAGCGAGACGCCATGACGACGCGGGGTACACGGCTTGTCCTTGCGTGCCTGAATATCCTGGCACTTGGCTGTCAGGGGATCATCGGGGGGGACACGCCCCGGGGCAATCCATCGAACGGCGCGCCCGGCAACGATCCCGCTGGTGCGGGGACGATGCCCTCCGGCAGTGGGGCAGGCGGGGCCGCAGGAAGCGCTGGCGGGGCCGCAGGAAGCGCGGGCGATGCCGCGGGCAACGGGCCAGGGCCGGCAAAGGTCGGACCACCCGCGGGCCGGATCGTGCGGCGCATGTCGGCGGATCAGATTCGCGCGGCCTTCGTCGAATTGACCGGCTTTGCCTACGAAGGCCGGGCGTGGGTGCGGGATCCTCTTTCGTCCGGCGGATATAGCGAAAAGAACGACGCGGATCTTTTGGATCTGTTCGGCTCGTCGCTTGGCCGGCCTGACTATGACTTGACCGTGCACGAAAGCCTGGAGGCGGGGGTTTCGTTCGCGAAATTCGTCGAGGACGCCGCGCGCAGCACCTGTGGGCGGGCCGCACAGAAAGAGTCGAAGGACACCGCGCCTGCGCCCAAGTTGCTGTTACGGGCAAAGGCCAGTGACGCCCTGCCGGCCGGGGATTCTGCCATTCGGGCCAACCTGGTCGCGCTGGCGTTGCGCTTCTGGGGGCAGGCGCTGGACCCGCAGGGTGCGGACGCGTCCGCCCTGGTCGATGTGTTTCGGGCCGCATCCATGGCGCCCGCGTGGACAGACGCCGGCGGCGTCAAGCGCGCAGCTGGTGCCCCCATGGATGGCTGGCGGGCCGTGTGCATCGCGCTGACCACCGATCCGCAATTCTTTGTCTACTGACTGACCGCACGGAGACATCATGAAGTGCCTTGACTGCGAATTGACCGTTAGCCCCGCATGCGGCGACAGAAGGGATGGAACGAACAGAAGGGATGTCCTGCGCGCGTCGGCTGTTCTGGGTCTTGGCACGCTGGTCTCGCGCCTGGGCCTGCCGGCGGCGCTTGCGGCGGGCGTTCCAGCCAATGGCCGCCGATTCGTCTTCTTGTACGTTCCCGGCGGCTGGGATCAGTTGCTGTTTCTCGATCCGCGCGAGGCCGAGCTGACCATGTCCGCCGACGCGTACAAGCGCGAGGTGGAACGCACGCAGACTGACACGCAATACAAGGACGGCCCGAACGCGCTGGATGCTCGTTACGCGGGCGGAAATTACTTCAGCGCCAGGATGTACCGCCCCAAGGGCGCCCAGGCTCCGTTCATGTTCGGTCCCGCGACCGTGGCGACGGAACAAGACGGCACGCCCAAGAAGGCGGTCAATCTGGTTGGGCTTTGTGAACGCGGCGTCCCGATGTCGATCATTCGCGGCATCAACATGGGCACGCTGGGGCACGAACCTGCATTCATGTACTTCCTGACCGGCGAGCCGGCGGTGGGCAGCACCGGACGGGGAACCAGCATGCCGATTCGCATTGCCGCGAAGATGGGCGAGAGGGCCGGGGCGCTGGGCGATGTCGTGACACCCGTGCTGGCCATGGGCATCGACAGCTTCACCGGCAACAAGGGCGGTCAGTACGGCGCCTTCATGCTGGGCGATCTGTCCGATACGGCGCGCCTGCTGAAACGAGACGCCGGGCTTTTCGAGCACGACGCTGTCGAACAGGCCCTGGCCGCGTTTGCGAAACGTCCGGGCTCGGCGGCCGCGCGCGCCGGTCGTTCATCCGAAATCTACCGCCAGTTGCGCGACGGCAGTGATCGCACAGGGGCGGTCATCTCGTCGCACCTCGATCAACGCTTTTCTTTCCTGTCGGCCAACGACGAGGCCAGCCAGAAAGTGCGCGCGCAATACGGCCTGGGTGCAGGTTCCAGCACGCGGTCGGCGGGGGCCCTGGCGGCGTTCGTGGCGCAAAGCTTGAAAGCCAACCTGTCCCAGTTCGTGTCGGTGCGCTTTGCCGAAAATTTCGTGGACTCGCACGGGGGAACCAATCTCAGCCACGCATCGGGGCTGTATCCCGCGCTGGCGGCCGTGGCGTCCCTGGTGGATGACCTGTCCGGCAGTCCCGCGCCGGCGCCGCTTAAAGGCAGCTGGCTGGACAACACCACCATTTGTCTGTTCAGCGAATTCGCCCGTGGGGCGCGGTTTGGCTTTTCGGGCGTCGGCAAGGATCACCATTTCGCCAGTTCGTGCTTGCTGATCGGCGCGGGCATACACGGGGGAACCGTCGTGGGCGCCACCACGACCGTGGGCGGCATGCAACCCGGCGTGTTCGACTTTGACCAGCAGCGCGTGCTGGCGGACGACGCCAAACCTGGCAACCGGCAGCGTCACATCTTGCCCGAGGATGTGGGCGCGACGTTGCTGGCCAGCGCAGGGCTCGATTACGGCGAATACCGAAATGCGAATCCCCTGTGGTCCGCGCTGACGCAGTCGCCGTTCTAGGACCGCTGTCAGGGTCGGGGCCGCCGGGCGCGACGGCGTCGGGCCAGCACGACAGCAGCCACGACGCCCAACACGACCGCGACAGCCGCGGCCGGCGTGCCTGCCAGGGCACCCGCCGCTTCACCCACAACGTCCAGCGCGCCCACAACCAGTCGCCAGGCCACGGGCACGGCGCGTACCACCAGCATGACCGCGAACACGATTGACGCCAGTCGCGTCAGCGTCGCCAGCGGCCCCCGTGGGCGCACAACACGCGGGCCCTGCGGGCGTCGGCCCTGCGCGGCCTGTTCGGCGTCGTAGGCCGCCCGGCGCGCGGGGTCCGACAAGATCTCGTACGCACGGTTCAGGGCGACCAGTTTCTCGGACGCCAGATCAGCCAGCGGGTTGTCCTGGTGTCTATCGGGGTGATAACGCGCCGCCAGTCGGTGGTAGGCGGCCCGGATCTCCTCCGCGGTGGCCTCCGGCGTCACCTCGAGGACTTCGTAGTGCGTCTGTGCGGGCGCTGTCATCGACGGACGGGCGCGGGGGAAGAAGCGGCGCTCGAAGACCGCAGGTAGCGAAAGGCCTCGGCATCGGTTGACAGCACCAGCCAGGTTTCCTTGTCGATGGTGTCCCGGTAGGTGGACAGGGTCCGCACGAAACGGAACAGCTCGGGATCGTGGCCGTAGGCCGAAGAATAAATGGCCGCCGCCTCGGCATCGGCCTTGCCCATGATCTCCTGCGTCTTGCGGTAGGCCTCGGACTCGATGCGCTTGAGTTCGCGTTCCTTCTTGCCGCGAATCTCTGCGCTTTTGCCCTGACCTTCGGATCGGTGCCGATCGCCGATGCGTTTGCGCTCGGAGATCATCCGGTCGAAAACCTTGGCCTGCACGGTGTCGACATAGTTCACGCGCTGGATCTGCACGTCGACCAGTTCGATGCCGTATTCAGGCATGACTTGCGAGGCGCGCGCCAAAACCAGGCGCGTGATCTTGTCGCGCCCGTGCTGCACCTCGCGGGTCTCCTCGGCCTCCAGCACGTCCTGCGCTTCTTCGCCCTGCTCGAAGGTGCGGTTCGAGCTGCGCACCACTTCGATCAGGTTGTGACTGGCGATCACGTTCCGCGTTTCGCCGTCGATGATGTCATCAAGCCGCGACTGGGCGCCCCGCTCGTCGCGCAGCCGCTGAAAGAATCGCAGGGGGTCGGCGATGCGCCAGCGGGCGTAGGTGTCGACCCAAATGTACTTCTTGTCGCGCGTTGGCACCTGGGTGGCGTTGCCATCCCATTCCAGCCACCGCTTGTCGAACACATTGACGTCCTGGACGAACGGCAACTTCACGTGCAGGCCGGGCTCGGACGTCGCCGTTCCTATCGGCTGGCCGAATTGAGTGACCACGACCTGCTCTGTCTCAGACACCGTATAAAATGCCGACCAGAGCGACAGCAGCGCAACCCCGCCGACGATGCTTGCGACAACCGTGCGGTTCATGGCTTGACCTCCTCGACGCGGCCCAGTTGCAGCAAGGGCAGAACGCCGCGTACCTTCTCGTCGATCAGCAACTTGCGCCCGGCCTTGGGCATCACCTCGGCCATGGTTTCCAGGTAAAGGCGCGTGCGTGTCACCTCGGGGGCTTTTCGGTATTGCTCGGCCAGCGCCAGGAAGCGCTTCGAGTCACCCTCGGCGCGGTTCACGCGATCGATGGCGTACCCTTCGGCCGCCTGTAGCTGTTGTGCCGCCCGGCCGCGTGCGCGCGGGATCTCCTGGTTGTACTCGGCCCAGGCTTCGTTCACGGCGCGCTCGCGCTCCTGGATGGCCTGGTTGACCTCGTTGAACGACGGCTTCACGGGCTCGGGCGGATCGACGTCTTGAAGGACCAATTGCTGCACGCTGATGCCGTTGTCGTAGACCCGGCACAGATTCGACAGCAGCTCTTTGGCCTTGGTGGCGATGGCTTCGCGCCCGACGGTCAGCAATTCGGTCACGCTGTGGTCGCCGACCACCTGGCGCATCGTCGCCTCGGTCATCAGCCGAAAGGTCTCCTCGACGTCGCGCAGCTTGAACAGGTACTTGTAGGGATCGGCGATCTTGTACTGCACGATCCATTCGACGGTGGCGACGTTCAGATCGCCAGTCAGCATTATGGATTCGGCACCAGTCGTCTCGTCCTTGCGGTATGTGGACTGGATGTCGGCGCGGGTCGTGCGAAAGCCGAATTCCTGTTTGAGCTGGCGCTCGACCGGGACCTTTTGCACCCGTTCCATGCCCAGCGGCAGCCGCATATGCGGACCGGAATTCGTGATCCGCACAAAACGCCCGAAGCGCGTGACGACCGCGACCTCGTCTGGCTCGACCTGATAGTAGGACGTCCCGAGGACGGCGATCCCCAGCGCCAGTGCCACCAGCCTGCCGATCAGCGCCCGCCGCTGCACGAACTGCCCGCGCACCTGTTCCACCAGGCGCGCAAATTCATCGGGACCAAAATCCATACCGTTACCAGCCATGCCCGGACGGTCGCACGGATTTGGGCCGGGTCCTATCGCAGGCCCGGCGTCCTGCGTCCGGAACCCAGGCTGGGGCCCCCAAGGTCGACTAGAAAGAAGCCCGCACAGCTCTCTGCGCAACGCTACGTCGAAGAAGTATTCATCAACCCTGGGACTCGCAGCCTGACTGGAACAGCGTTGGGGGTCAGGTCATCTGCACCCATAAATCAGGGCGCCACAAGAGACGCCAGTTTGGTCCCGATGGCTCCCATGGCCGGTCCGAAGTCGTCGTTGCAGATGCTCTGGAGAACGCCATTGGAACCGAAGCCGTCCACGAACTGCTTGATGCGGATGGCTGGCGTGGCCGAACCGCTGATGGGCGCGGTGCAGGCGGGTAGGTAATCCAGATCCCCGGTTGTGTTCTTGCCAATGCGGTATTGGGCGCCGGGCGCGGGGTCCCATCCGGTGATGGCCGCGACGAAGATCCGGTCGGTGCCGGGCGCCTTGAGCCTTTTGATGTCTGCGACAAATTCCGTCACGGGGACCAGGTCGCCTTTCTCGTTGGACTGGCATTGCGAAAGGGGCGTCGCGAATTCGGCCGCCGGAGGAGCGCTGCCGCCACACAGGTGTCCGCGGAGGGCACAGCGCAGGCGGGCTGCGTGACCCGGGGCGGTCGGGGTGGAGAAAAGGTCGGAATTGGGGGGAGCGGAGCAGTCGTCCTTGTCGGTGAGGAGGATGATGGCGAGGTACGCGTCCCGTCGCACGAAACCAGCATTCTCGGGATTTATGCCGAACGCGCCGTAAAGGCCAAATCGTATTGCTTGTAGCTGGTGCTCGTAGCCACAACCCATTATCCCGAGCTTCGCCATGCAGCCAAATACGTCGCCGATGTTGCCGGTGAAGTTGTTGTTGGCGCCGTGGTTCAGAGAGACCAAATAGAGGGAGGTCTTGGGGTCCAGACCGCACCGGGGAAGCACCTGGAACGAGCCGCGGTCACCGCCGAAATTGTTGCAGTTCCCATCCGGCGAGTCCTTCGCACCGACGTCGCTGGACACGATGCCGATGCGCAGATCCGGCAGGCCGCGGGCCTTGCTCAGCCCCTCGATGAACGCCGGAAAACTCCGAGCCAGGTTCTCCTGCTTCGCCCGCATCGATGGTGAGTTGTCGATCATGAACAGGATGTCCAAGCCCCGGGGAGGACCGCTGGCGCCATCCGTCTCGCGATCGGTCCCGCCGTCGCCGGAGCCGCTGGGCGCGTCCGCTGTACTTCCGGGGAAATCCCGTCCCGCGGAATCGCGGGCAGCATCCATGGATCCGACATCCATATGGGAACCATCCCCTGAGCCCTGCGCGACAGCGTCGGTGTCGCCCCCATCCTTCACAGCATTCTGTGAATTCCCGCAGGATGCGAGCAGAAGCGTCCATGTGACAAGTGTATTTCGATGTCTCATGTTATGCGCTCCAGACGCTGACAGCCTTATTACGAATATTGCACCGTACTATGAGTGACCTTCGAACCGAGATGTCTGTCAGCAACGGCGTCAATTCGGCCATTAACATCTACTTGTGACCCAGCGCCATTTTTGCTCGCGAAAGCAGCCCACCCGCAGTACGCAAGAACCCGTCTGGCCACTGAACTAAGCTCATCTGGACTTCGAAAGGTCGTTGGCCGCGTTGCTTTAGCCGCAGGATGCCTCGAATGCTGGCTTCTTCGTGAAACCTATCTCCAATGCCAACAAACTCTATCTCGTGGCTTCCCTTTTCATCCGTTGCCAGTATCACGACCTCACCAACCCGGGCGACGCGGATTTCTGAAATCGTGAACAATCTGGGGACACAGGTATCAGCAGATCCAGCGCAGAGCGAGATCAGTCCGCCCTTCGGAGATGCATTCATTACAGCCGCGTACGGATACT
>JANXXE010000155.1 GCA_025350815.1 Myxococcales bacterium
GCAGACGTTCGGCCAGGGTGCCCTGCGGGTTCAGTTCGACTTGCACGTCGCCGGCCTGGTACTGCGCGGCCAGATCCGGGTTGCCACCGATGAAACTACACACCACGCGCTGCACCTGACGTTGTTGCAGCAGCACGGCAAGGCCCTGGCCCTGGTTGCCGCAGTTGTTGCTGATGATGGTCAGTTGGCGGATTCCGCGGCGGGCAATCTCGGCGATGCAGTGTTCGGCGTTGCCGCACAGACCGAAGCCGCCGGCCACGACCGTCATCCCGTCTCGCAGACCCGCGAGCGCCTCCTGCGCGCCTGTGCGGACTTTGGATCTCATCGCGGCGGCCTTGCCGGCGGCGCGGCCCACGTCGCGTCCAGGGCGTCACCCAGGGCGACCAGGCCCGCCTGTAGATCCTCGTCGCTGATGATCAAGGGCGGCGCGACGAAGATCAGATTGTCGCGCTTGTGCATGTGCAAATGACGCTGTCGCAGATTGCCGGCTAGTGCCTTCATTCGCGCCGGGGTCGCCGGCGGCGTGCCGCTGCCGCCCTCGCGCAGCTCGATGGCCCACAAAAGGCCCAGGCCCCGCGTCTCCTGAATGTAGGGGCGCTTCTGTCCCAGAAGACGCAGCTGCACGCGCAGCCCGTCGCCCAGGCGCGCCGCGCGCCGGATCAAGCCTTCGTCGCGGTAGGCTGTGATCGCAGCGACGATGGCGGCGCAGGTCAGCGGGTGGGCGTAGGCGGTCAGCCCGCAGGACAGAACGGCGTCGTCAAAATGACGGGCGATACGCCCGCTGGCCACCACCGCCCCGCCGGGTGCGTAGCCGGCGGTCAGCCCCTTGGCGCAGGTCAGAATGTCCGGCGATACGCCGTCGTGATCCACCGCGAACCAGCGGCCGGTGCGGCCAAAGCCCGATAACACCTCGTCGGCGATGAACATCACGCCATAGCGGTCACAAACCTGTCGGATCTGGCGGTAGTAGCCCGTCGGTGGAACGAAAACGCCGTTGGCGCCGACCACGCCTTCCAGCAACACAGCAGCCACGCTGTCGGGCCCCGCGGCCTGGATGGCGCTTTCCAGATCGCCCGGTCCCGCGGTGGCCTCATAGCGGTCGTCCCAGCAGATCCCATCTGAAAGACCCGGATCGAAGGCCTTGCGACGCGGATCGCCCGAATACGACAGCATGCCCAGCGTCGCGCCGTGGTAGCTGCGGCTGCGGTAGACGATCTTGCGTCGCCCGGTCACGAGTCGCGCCATCTTCACGGCGTTCTCGTTGGCTTCGGCGCCGGACAGACACAGGAAGACCTTGCCGCCTGCAAGCCCCCGCGGAGCGACCTCCAGAAGCAACTCGGCGGCGCGCACCTTGTCCGGAAACACCGACGACGGGTAGGTGAGCAGGCCACGTTCGGCAGCGTTCACCAGGGCCTGACGCATGCCCGGGTGGCCGTGCCCGAGATTCGCGTTCCAGGTCATGCTGCCGAAATCGAACCAACGCGCACCGTCGGCCGTCTGAAAGAAAGCGCCCTGGCCGGCGACGATCTCCAGCGGCGAGGCATCCTTCTGCGCGGTCCAGGTGTCGAACACGCGCTGGGACTGTTGCGCCGCCAGCCCGGTTCTGCCGGTGGGGGGACCAGGGGCGTTCATGCCGCCCGGCAGACGCCGGCGAAGACGTCAGCGGCATCGTCCGCCTGCTGCTCGCTGATCATGAGCGGCGGCGAAAGACGAATGCCCCGCTCGCCGCATTCGAGCACCAGCAGGCCCTTTTGGTAGCAGGCCTGCGCCACCGCACTGGCCAGTTCGTTGGTGCGGAAGTCGACGCCGATCATTAGGCCCAGACCGTGCACCTGTTCGACCGCGGGCGCCCCGGCCAGGGCCGATACCAGGCGTGCGCGCAGGTGGTCGCCGACCCGGCGCGAATTGTCGACCAGAGAATTTTCGAGAAGATCCAGCGTCGCCAGGGCGGCCGCGATGCAGACCGGGTTGCCGCCGCAGGTCGATCCGTGCGAGCCGTGTGGCCAGGTCATGAAGCGCTTGCGCGCCATCATCGCCCCAAGGGGCATGCCCGAGGCAAGGCCCTTGGCCAAGACCAGGGCGTCCGGCACCACGCCGAAGTGTTCGGCGGCGAACATTTTTCCCGTGCGCCCCATGCCGGTCTGTACCTCGTCGAAGATCAGCAAGATGCCGTAGCGGTCGCAGATGGACCGTAGGCCGGGCAAAAACTCGCGCGGCGGTACGATGTAGCCGCCCTCGCCGAGGATCGGTTCGACGACGATGGCCGCGACCTCCTCCGGACCGACGGTGCGCGCAAACAGATCTCGCTCGATGCTGGCGAGGTTGCCGTACTCGGCGTGGTGAACGCCCGGCAGCAGGGGACCGAAATGGCGGCGGTACTTGGTCTTGCTGGCGGTCAGCGACAGCGAGCCCATGGAGCGGCCGTGAAAGCCGCCCCGAAACGCGATCAGATGCGCGCGCCTGGTGTGGTAGCGGGCCATCTTGATCGCGGCTTCGACCCCTTCGGTGCCCGAATTGGTCAAGAAGGTCTGCCAGTCGTCCGCACTGGTGTCGGGGATGCGTGCGGCGAAACCCGATAACCGGCGGCACAGTTCGCCGTAGCCAGGATAGTGAAAATCAGTCCCGCAGATGTGGATCAGCCGCTGGGCCTGCTCGGCGATCGCTGCGGCGACGCGCGGGTGGCTGTGGCCGGTCGACGCGGTGGCCACGCCCGCCTGGCAATCCAGGAAGACGTTGCCGTCGACGTCCTCGACCATGCAGCCGGCGGCGCGTTCCACCATCAGGGGATACACGTGGATCAGCGACGGCGACAGGTAATCCTGCGTGCGCCCAATCATCGCGCGCGCCTTGGGGCCGGGCAATTCCGTGACGACCGAGATCGGTCGGGCCGCAAGTTCAGTTGTGTGTGGGGGGGGCGACATGGCGTTCAGGCGACGACGGTGCGGCTTTGTTCGCGCATGTAGCAACCAAGCGTGTACAGCCCACCGATATTCTTACCCGACGATCCGCTGCCCTTCCAACCACCAAAAGGCTGCACGCCCGGCCAGGCGCCGGTGGTCGCGCCGGCGGCGCGGTTCACGTACACGACGCCCGCCTCGATACGGTCGAGAAATTCGTCTATCTCGTTTTGCTTCTGGCTGAACAGGCCCGCTGTGAGCCCAAACTTCGTGTCGTTGGCGCGCACGAGGGCCTCGTCGAGGTTCTGCACCGTCTGAACGGCCACGATGGGGACAAACAGCTCGGCCTTCAGCAGTTCATGTCCGTGCGGCAAGTCAGTGAGAATAGTCGGGCGCACGAAGTAGCCGTGGGCGAAGGCACCGTCGGCGACGATCCCGCCACCCGACCTGACGTGCCCGCCGGCCTGCGCCAGTGCGACGAAGCGCTGGTAGTCCTCGAAGCTCGCGCGTGTGGCCAGCGGTCCGGCGAAGATATCGCGTTCCGTCGGATCGCCGATGCGCGCGGCCTCGGTCAGGCGCTGCAGGCGTTCGACAAAAGGTCCGGCGACGGCCTGGTGCACGTAGACGCGCGAGCACGCAGAGCACTTGTGTCCGTTCATGCCGAAAGCAGAGCGAAAGACGCCCATAGCCGCGCGTTCGAGATCGGCGCTGTCCATGACCAGTGCCGGATTCTTGCCACCCATTTCAACGATACACGGTCGCGGAAAGTCCCTCGAGAAACGCTGGAAAAGCTGGCGGAAGCCGACGTCGTACGAGCCGGTGAAGGTCACGCCGCCAAGGTCGGGATGATCGTTGAGTGCGCTGCCGACGACTTGGCCACTGCCCGTCAACAGATTGATGGTGCCCGGTGGCAACCCAGCCTGCTGGAAGATTTCGACCAGCAGCGCCCCGGACAGCGGTGTGTCGGACGAAGGCTTGGCCACCACGGTGTTGCCCGTGACCAGCGCGGCGCCGATCGGTGCGGCAAAAAGCGCATAGGGAAAGTTCCATGGCGCAATCACCGCCCACACACCGTAGGGTCGCAGGACGCTGGTGTTCGTGTCAGCGGGGCTCAGTTGGTCCATTGGATGCACGTAACCGTTGTTCGCGCGCATCTGCCCCACATAGTAGTCCAGCAGATCGGCCGTCTCGTCGATCTCGCCGAGCGCCTCGATCCGATTCTTGCCCATCTCAAATATCAGCCATGCCGCAAGTTCGTAGCGCCGTTCGCGAATAAGTTCAGCCGCACGCGCGACCAGGTTGGCGCGCTCTTGCCACGGTGTCCGGCGCCACAGCGGCGCGGCTGTTTTGGCCGCGGCTATGGCGTCGTTTACATCGCGGGCGGTACCGACGGCCGCGCGTGCGACGACAACGCGCGTGTCGGCCGGGTTGACGCTGTTCGTGCTTGCGGTCGTTCCGCGCGCCTGCCCGGCGATATACAGCGGCGACAAACGGCCCAGGCGGCCTCGCACGTCGGCGATGGCAGCGTCGAATGGCGCCTGAACCTCTTCGTTCTGGGCTCCGAGAGTCACGTAAGTAACCTTCGTCGCGTTCGCCATGTGTCCCTCACTTTCAGCGTACGGTTCGTCGCCGCGACAAGCAAGCGCTTTACCTTTACCTGCTGTTAACGTGGCGACGGGCGCGGGCGAATTTGCAAACACGCGCTCTTGTGTACGCGCTGAAGAAAAGTTTTCTCGCCGCTGCTCTTTGTCCGTTGACCGCGCTCGCGCGTTTGCGTACTCTCGGCCGCTCGTTCGTGTTTGCTGCAGTGGCGTTTTTTGCTGAGGAAACCAAGGATGACCAAGGCTGAGCTCATCGAGCGGGTGGCGGCGAAGAAGGAACTGCCGCGGGACCTGACGAAGAAGACGGTGACGCAAATTGTGGACGCGGTGTTCACCGAGATGGGGGATTACTTCATTCGATCGCGCACCAGCCGGGCGAACCCAGCGCGCCTTGCCTATCCCGGTTTCGGAACGTTCACGAAGCGTCGTCGCAACCAGCGCAGCGGCCGCAACCCTCAGGACGGATCGCCCATCATCATTCCGGCGCAGGCCACGGTGGTGTTCTCGCCGGGGCAGGAACTGAAGTCGCTGTTGAACCGTGACAGCCAGCGCGCCGCCGCCCGACGATTGGCGTGATCGCGATCCGCGTCGGAGGCACGGGCGCCGTCGCCGCTAACGCGCTAAACTGAGGAATGCTGGACCCCGAAATCGAGCTGGGCGATCTCCACATACATGTGGGAGCCGCCGTTGCCCCGCACATTCTGTGGTCGATCGCGCACGAGCAGGGCTTCAAGCTGCCGGTGCAGACATACTGGGAGTTCTGCGAGCTTGTGACTGCACGCGAGGACAAGGTCCATTCACAGGATGACTATCTGGCGATCTTGCACCAGTGGACCGAAAAGATTCAGTCGTCGCCTGCGGCGATTGAACGATCCATTCACGAAATCATCGGCAAGGAATTCCGGTCGAGCCGGGTGTCGCTGATTGAGCTGCGCTTCAATCCGATGAAGCGCAACCTGGGTGGCGAGCGCGATCTGGACCACATCATCCACGCCGCCCTGCGCGGCATGGATCGCGCGTGTCTGGAATACGGCACGAAGGTTGGCCTGATTTTTTGTCTTGCGCGCGAGTTCGCGTACGACCTCAACGAGATTCTGTTGAAGAAGGCGATCAAGTACCGCCACCGGGGTGTCGTGGGCATCGACCTGGCGGGGCCGGAGATCAATGCCATTGAACTGGGTCCCGAGGTCGACGCTTACGCCGACTTGTTCGCGCGGGCGCGGGCGGCGGGGCTGGGGACGACCGTGCACACCGGCGAGACGCCGCTGACCGGTCCGGCGGGCGTGATCTCGGTGCTGGACAGGTGGCAGCCGTCGCGAATTGGCCACGGCATTGCCGCCGCCCACAGTGAAGAGGCCCTGCGCAAGCTGGCCGAGCGGGGGACGGTCCTGGAGATTTGCCCGAGCTCGAATCTGCGCACGCGTGTGGTGTCGGGACTGGAGGAATTGGGGAGCAAGCTGCGACTATTCGGCGCGCACGGCGTTCCCTTCACCATCAACACGGACGGCCCGTATCTTCTGAACACGCACCTGCGACAGGAGTTCGACCTGCTCTTGGGCGCGGGGATCTTGACCGAAGCGCAGGCGCTGGCATGCGTTGCAACGGCCGAGAAGGCCACCTTCATTTCCTGACGAAGTTCGCTAGACTGCGCGGCCAACGTTCCCAAGGAGACCGTGGCCGATGAACAGATTATCGTCGCTTTGCATCTGCGCCCTGGCGGCGTTTCTGGTTGTGCCCCGCGCGGTCGAGGCCGCCCCGCGCGAGTTGGTCATTGCGAATGAAGCCTTTGTCGAGGCGGGCACGTACTTGCAAGCCAATGTCGACGCTTTCGTCCGACGGGTCGAGGAGGTCGCGGGGTGGCCCGCGAATTCTCTGCGCGGCAAGGGTTTCGCGAAGCCGGCCGATGCGCTTGACTACATTCGTCAGCACAAGGTGCCTTTTGCCATTCTTCCGATTCACCAGTTCGTTCAGGCGCGCCGCGAGCTCAAGTTGCAGCCGATCGGTCGGGCGGTTGGGCTGGACGGAACGGAGCCGACGTACTGGGGCGTGTCGCGCGGCGGGAAGGTGCCGTTCGAGCACATCGAGCAGTATCCCGGCCTGCGCCTGGCCATGACCGAGATCAAGGATGTGCAGTGGATCAACATCTTGTTCGAGGGGAACGTCAGGCCCTTGCAACACTTCAAGCTGGTAGAGGTCGACACGCCCCGCCAGGCACTGGACGCCGTCCTGGCGAACAAGGCGGACGTCGCCCTTTTGTACGAGACGGACTTTCGCGCCGTGAAGAAACGCCTGGGCGAGGGCGGCGACCTGGCCTGGGTCTATGCGGCTGGCGGAATGCCGCCGTTCCCGGTGCTGTCCGTCGGGAAGTTTGCGGCGCGGGCCGACCAGAAGAAGTTGGAAGGCGCGCTGACGAAGATCTGCAAGGGCAGTGGCGCCGACGCCTGCGGACGCATGGCCATCCTGTACATCGAGGCCGGCAAGGCGGAGTCATATGCGCCGGTCATCCAGAAGTACGACACCTATCCGTAGGACATCCGTGCGTTGCGGGACCGCCGTTGCCCTGGCCTTCGCCCTGCTGGCGGGCACGCCTTCGGGCTGTGGCCGTGCGCCCTGGTATATGGGGCAGCCCCTCGGCGGCTCGCCGTTCATTGCCGAGCCAGGACAAGCGCCCATCCCGTCCCGCCTGCGGGTAGAGATCGCGAGGGAACAGGTGACCGGGCACCGCGTGACCGAGCTGCGTGCCTTGCGGACCCTTGAGCGCGTGGCGACGCTGCGGCGAAACGAGCGCCAGCGTCTGGTGTCGTTGCTGCAGGGGCGTGCGGCCGAATGGCAGATCTTGCGGCGACTGGGTCCGCAGGATGCGGATCTCCGAGAAATTCAACGGCTGCGTTCAAACGAAGATCACGCATTCGCCCTGGACGCGCCTGCGCCGTCGGTGGGTGTTTGCGTCGCTCCCTGCCGATGGCAGGACTGGGTGCTGGGCGCGCATACCGTGGCATGGCGTCTGCTGGCGCCGGGCGCGCCCGCATCGATCGACAGCGCCCTGGGCAATCAGTTGGCTTCGTTGCTGGTCGAGGAAGATCCGACATCACCCGACGCGCTGGAGATGGCGGCCTGGCTTGACGGTCGGTCGGGGCATTTCGACGCCGCCGAGCGCAAGCTGACCGACCTGGTCTACTACGCGTCGGATCGCGGTACGGGCCTGGAGCGCGCGGCGCGTGTATGGCAGCGCCTTGGTCAACAGCGTCGGGCGTGCGCGACCTGGACGCGGCTGGCGAGCTGGCGAGGCAATCCCGAGGATCCTAGCTGGCACGCGGTTCTTTCCTGCGCGCGGAGCGATCCTGCCACCGGGGATGCGGCGGCCATCCGGCGCTATCTTCTGGCTTCGGTCTCCGCTGAACGGCGGACGGCGCTGCGGGCGGTGCTAGAGGCTGTGGATTCCCGCTAGCGCGCGCTCTTCGACGGCATCGGCGTACAGGCGGGCGAAGGCGTCCGTCTTTGGCGTGGCGCCCAGCCGTTCGATGATCCGTTCGCGACCACGCTGACCCATGTCTCGTCGGGTTTCAGGGCTGAGGTCGACCATCCGCTTGAGAGCCGTGGCCAGGGCGCCCACGCGCGCCGTCGGAACGACGTAACCCGTTTTGCCGTCGACGACCAGACCGTCGCGGTTGGCCTGGCCGGAGACAACCACCGGCAAGCCGCAAAGATGCGCCTCGATTGTCGCGTTGGGCATCGCCTCGGCGAACGAGGGCAGCACCATCGCGTCCGCCGCCTGGTACAGCGGCAACATGTCGTCCACCGCGCCCAGGGTCTGGACCTGTCCCTGCATTCCCAGCAGGCGCAGCCAGCGTGGCAGCAGAAACGTCGGAACCTTGTCGCGTGGTCGGCCGGCCAGCAGCAGGCGGGTGCTGGGATCCATGCCGCGGCTGCGGCGGGCTACGGCAAAGGACAACGCCAGGCCCAACTGGTTCTTCACGTACGAAATCCGCGCGGGCGACAGCCAGACAAAGGCGTCGGGCGGCAGACTCAGCTGTCGCCGTGCCGCCTGCCGCAGCGCCGGCGTGACGATCGGCCACTCACTGGCGTCAGCGGCATTGGGGATATAGGCGATCTTGTCGTGCGGAACCCGGGCGTGTCGGTTCAGCGTCTCGGCGGTCGCCAGCGAGTTGACGGTAAACTTGTAGGCGCGCTTTCCCAGCATGCCCGCGAGGGCATAATAAATCGGGCTCACCGGTCGGCCGCGCACCGACAGCAGCAGGGCTGGCTGGTGGTGGCTGCGCCGCAGGGCAAGCCAGGCGCATACGTTGACGGCGTCGCGGAACGCGTGAACCACGTCGGGTCGGTAATCGTCGATGACACCGGCGAGCCCGACGCGTGCGGCACGGCTGAGGCACGATGCATCCAGCTTGTAGTCTGGCTCGATGGACAATCCCCGACCGAGCGCGTGTTCGGTTCGCGAGACCGTGCAAAGGCGCGCTTCGAAGCGGTTTCGATCAAGACCACGAATCAGCTGCAGAAGCTGCGCCTCGGTCCCGCCCTGTCCAAGGTGCTTGATAACAAACAAGACGCGCTGGCGCCGCGCGGGTGCAGGCATGACCAGGCTGCCACGCGCCGGGGGCGGGGTGGCGCTGTCCCGGTGGGCGACGCCGCGTGCCAGCACGGTGGCGCTTGCCGCTACACTCATGATGCGTACCCCGTCATTTGGCGGTCGGCCATGAAAGAAGTTCGGGGATGGTTACCATTTGCAAACCGCGGGCTCGGCAAGCCTCGAGGATTCGCGGCAACGCCGTCAACAACGGCGTTCGATCGTGGCCCATCTTTCCGTCGTGAAGTAGCAGGATTTCCCCCGGTCGCAGCTTCGCCAGCGCACGTCGGTAGATGACGTCTGCGTGCGGACAGTCGGTATCGTAAACCCCATCCGTCCAGGCGATCAAGCGCATGCCGCGGCGGTCGAGGTGGCGCAACAGCGAGAAAGTCTTGAGACCGTGGGGCGCGCGGAAAATGTTCGTCTCAGGAAGACCCGCAGCGCGCAAGCAGCTATGGCCGCGGTCGACTTCCTCGATCATTCGCTCGCGCGATACAAAATGCAGTTTGGCGTGCGAGTACGTGTGGCTTCCGACGGCGTGACCGGCAGCCGCAACGCGCCTCGCCAGTTCGGGCTGTGCCTCGACCGCCGTGCCGACCATGAAGAACGTGGCCTTGCCGCCGGCTTTCTCGAAGACACGCAGGACTTCCTCGGTAAAGGCGCCGTTCGGGCCGTCATCAAAGGTGATAGCGATGCGGTTTCCGCGCGAGGGGCCACGCCACGGCACGCGGAACAGCAGGTCGAATCCAGGGATGTAAACGAACGCTGCCCAGACCAGCGCCACGACGCCCAGGCACGCCAGGGCTGCGAACAGCAGGCGCGCCGCCACGGAATCGCTGTTGATGGCCGCCACCAAGGGCACCAGCACCAAACCCAGGTGCACCGTGACCCGAACCACTGCTCGCAATTGCCGCCACCACTTCATTGCTTTGGCCCGCCTGACTAGCTACCACGAATCCCCCGGTCAGGGCCAAACGCGGCCGTTGTGGGGCTAGCCGGGCGACACCCGCCGGGCGTCGGGCTGACGCGTGTGGCAACGCCGGGGTATGCTGACGCCGATGGCAAGTCTGGGGTACGGCCTGTTGCTGTCCGCTCTGGTGGCAAGTCCGGGCCTGGCATGGGGGGCGGACCTCGCTGGGTGCGTCACCAGTGACAACGCCAGAATCTGGTGGTCCCCCCGTGACCCGTCGGTGGACCAACCGTTGCGCATCCTCGCGGTCGTGGACGACGCCGCGGCGGCCGAACTGCGAATCGCCGCACCCGGGGAAGGACCCCGCAAGGCCGGTGCCACCCGGCGACCGGGGCCGCCCATCAGTTACGCTTTCACAATCGACAGGCCGCGCGCCGGGCCTTTTGATGTCGAACTGGTCGCTTCGGGCAAGCGCCTGGCGTGCGCGCGCATCGCGGTGCGGGCCCGGGCTTCGCAACCGACGGTTCGGCCGCCGCGGCTGGTCTGGGACAGGACGACCGAAGGGCTGTACGCGGCGTGGATCGAACAGTTGTTTGACGCCCCGGTCGACAAGTCGCTGGATTTTCGACCGTTGCACCAGGCGTTGCGCGATCCCGGGCGGAATTTTCTGGCGAATCATCTGGGCCTGCGGGAAGACGATCCCAGGAATCGGGCGGCCATCGTCGCGACCCCCGACTGCGCGGATTTGCCGTATTTCTTGCGGGCGTATTTCGCGTGGAAGCTGGGCCTTCCTTTCGGTTTTCGCGACTGCGACCGGGGTAGCGAGACGCGGCCCCCGCGTTGCGGGGCTCTGGGCACGAACGAACAGGGTGAGCCCGGTGCAGATCCCCTGACAGCGGCCAGGCGATTCTTTCGTTCGGTCATGAACAAGGTTCAGTCCGGCAGCGCGCGCACGGCTTTGCTGGACGAGCAGACGGATTACTATCCAATCAAGCTGGATCGCCGGTCGATGCGACCCGGGACGGTCTATGCGGATCCCTACGGCCACGTGCTGATGATCGTGAAGTGGGTGACGCAGACGGCCGACCACGGCGGGCTGTTGCTGGCGGTCGACGGGCAGCCCGACACGTCGATTGGGCGCAAACGCTTCTGGGAGGGGACCTTTCTGTTCACGAATGAGACGCCCAGCGCGGGCCCGGGGTTCAAGGCGTTTCGCCCCATCGTCGCCGGTGGCGGGCCGACCGCCGTCGCGCTGACAAATGCAGCCATCACGCCGGACAAGGGATTCTCGGAATTCTCGGCCGAGCAGGCGGTGCTGTCGCCGGACGCGTTCTACGCGCGCCTCGCGACGTTGATCAATCCGGCGGGACTGGAAGCGGCGCAGGCCTACGGCGAGACGCTGGATGCCCTGGTCGAACAGCTGCAGACCCGGGTGGGCTCCGTGGACAACGGCGAGACGTACATGCGGCAGGCGGCGAATCCGGTCGTGCCGATGCCTGAAGGGTCGAAGATCTTCGAGACCACCGGCCCCTGGGAAGACTACGCCACGCCGTCGCGGGACATGCGCCTGTTGATTGCGATGAATGTGTTGCTGGGATTGCCCGAACGCATCGTGCGCCATCCCGAACTCTACCGGCTGAACGGGCGCAGCCCCGAGTCAGCGCGCGCCGACATCGCGCGCCTGCACGCCGGGCGCATCGTCGAGCGGGGCATCGAATACCGGCGCAGCGACGGCTCGTCCTGGAAATTGACGGTGGCCGACTTGCTGGCGCGGCGGGCCGCGCTGGAAGTGGCGTACAACCCGAACGACTGTGTCGAGGCGCGCTGGGGCGCCGCGGAGGGGACGCCCGAATACGCGACGTGCGCGCGACACGCCCCGGCCGATCAGCACAAGCGCATGGCGGACTACCGGTCGTGGTTTCGCGACGCCCGTCGGCCGCCGCGCTAGATCGCTAGCGCCGCCGCTCCTCGAAGGACAGCAGCTTCGCGCGGAGATCGTTCAGCAGCGTGGCCCGGCGCGGATCGCGCGCCAGATCTGTCAGTTGCCCGGGATCAGTGGCCAGATCGTGCAGCTCGTATCTGCGATCGGTGATGTGGTGGGTCAGCTTCTTGCCGTCGC
>JANXXE010000158.1 GCA_025350815.1 Myxococcales bacterium
CGCCGCCACCAACCGCGATCTCGAGACCGAGGTCGAAAAGGGCACTTTTCGGCAGGACCTTTTCTACCGCCTGAACGTGATCCAGCTGCGCCTGCCGCCGCTGCGCGAACGGCGCGAGGACATTCCGATACTGGTGGATCACTTCACGCGCAAGTTCGCCGCCGAACATGGACGCACCATCACAGGAATTGATCCCGAGGCCATGTCGGCGCTGATGGGCCACAGCTTCCCGGGCAATGTCCGGGAGCTCGAAAACCTGATCGAACGGGCCGTCACGCTGGCGACGGGCGATCGCGTATCCGCGGACACGCTGCCCGCGCTGACCGTGATGAGCCCAATCAGCGCCCTGCCTGGCACGTCCCCTGCGGGGGTCGACCCGGCTGTCGATCTGGAACGCCTGGTCGAGGATTTCGAGCGGGGCATCATCCTCAAGGCGATGGAACGCACGAAGGGCAACCGCACCGAGGCGGCGCGCCTGCTGGGCGTCACGTTCCGGTCACTTCGCTACCGTCTGTCGAAGCTGGGCATCACCGGCGCCGATGGAGCCGGGGACACCGATGTCGAATGACACCGCACTGCCAGTCGCCGCTGGCCGACGGCTGCTGCTGATCGCACTACTTGCAGTCCTTGCGACCATCTCGGGGCTGGCCCTGACGCGCGCCCAGCGCCTTCGTGATCGCTGGCCCGCCGAGGCCGACAACCTGTACCTACCCTCGTCGCGCCTGCTGCGGGCGATGTCGCTGGGACACACCGAACTCGCCGCGGATCTGGTCGCGGCGCGCGCCAACGTCTACTTCGGCGCGCAACTGGTCGCCAAGCAACCGCACCTGTGGCTGGCGCGCTACCTCGATACGGCCGCGGACCTGGATCCGCGTTTTCAGCGCCTTTACCTGAACGGCGCCACCACCATCATGTACAGCAGTTCGAAGATGACGGTGGATTCCGTGGTGCAGGCGAACTCGCTGCTCAGGCGGGGCGCCAAGATCTTTCCGGGCGACTGGCAGTTGCCCTTTCAGACGGGCTTCAATCTGTTTTTCGAGTTGCCGAGGCTCGCAGGCGAGAACGATCCCAGGGTGCCGTCGTGGCGACAGGACGGCCTTGAATTGCTTCGGCAGGTAAGCACCTTCGACGGAATTCCGCCCTACCTGCCCAGTTTGGTCGCGCGTCTTCTGACCAAGCGCGGAAGCCAGGAACTGGCGATAAAGCAGCTCGAACAGGCCTACGCCGCGACGTCCAGCAAGGAGACCCGGCAACAGATCCTGATTTCGCTATCGCGCCTTCGTTCGCAATCCCTTACCGACCAGCTCCAGGAAGACCAGCGACGCATGCAAGAGCTCGTCGAGCAGAACTATCCCTACGCGCCCGAATCTTTCAACGTCATCGCCGCCCCCCGGCGACGGGGTGGCGTGGATCTGCACGCCTGGACGCAGCCGTGAGCCTGACATTCTGCCTGCCGCCGCCCGGCCGATTGCGCCCGAACAACGAACGTGATCCCCTGCCCTATTACTACCGGCCGTTGACCGGCTGGCTTTACCGCCACCGCCTCCAGCTGGGCCTCGATCTTCTTCCTGCAGGCGGACGCCGCATCCTGGAAGTCGGCGTCGGCAGTGGCATCCTGGTCCCGACGCTGACCGCGCACTATGCGGAATACATGGGCACCGATCTGGTCCTGGCCGACGGCCTGGAATCCGTTGCCGATGCGAAGTGCCAGGCGACCTTTCGCTGCGTCGATCTCTTACAGCCCGACGCCCTACCCTTCGCGGCCTTTGACGCCGTGGTGTGCTTTTCGGTGCTGGAACACATCGCGAACGCCGAGCGCGCGGCCGAGGCACTGGCGTCCGCACTTGCCCCCGGGGGCACGCTGGTCGCCGGATACCCGATGGTGAATCCCCTGATGAGCCGCGCCTTCGCGGCCATTGGCTACGCGTCGATCGACGACGACCACGTCACCACGCCGGTGCGCATCGCCTCCGCCCTGTCCCGGGTGCTGCGTCCCATCGGCCGTGCCGCATTCCCGCCGGCGGCACCGACGCGCCTGGCCCTGTACCAGTGTACGGCCTGGACGAAAAACTAGATCCGCTCGATCACGGCCAGTAGCCGGAAGCCCGTCAGACGAAAGAAGGCCGACGGCAGCAGGTCCTCAAGGGCCAGCAGGCCCCGCCACAGCGACATCGGCAGCAGCGGCCCGCGCGATAGACCGCCCGATGACGGATACGACAGGCCCGCCAGTCGTTCCACGTTGGCGATGCGCAAGCTTGGGAACCGTCGCTCGAATTCCGCGCGGCAGCGGCCAAACAGCAGCGTCGGGATCGCCTGATTGGCATCAAAAGGATCACGACCGCGCGCAGAGCCTTCGGCCAGGGGATCGACACCCATTTGCACGGGCTCGTCGTGCAGAAACTTGTAGACCGGATACGACACCGGGCTGATGTAAGGCTCGCACAAGACGATGCGCCCGCCCGGCGCCAGCACCCGCGTCGCCTCGTCGAAGAATCGTCCCGGCGCGGGCAGATGGTGAAGGACATCGAACAGCACCAGCGCCCCCACGGCGCCCGGGTCGAAGGGCAGCGATTGTGCCGATAGCCCGCGGTCGTGCCACGGGGCCTGCACCAGGTCCGTCAGCAGCAACTCGGGGATGAATTCCTTGGCGAAGCCCGGCCCGGAGCCAAGCTCGATCCACGGCCCCAGCGATGGCGCGGGCAGCGCCTGCCGGACGCGTTCATACCAGCGGCCATACAACGTCCGCAGCGCCGCATTGGATTGCCACGCCCGGCGGTGGTCTTCGAATCGCGCCAGCGTCTTGCGCCGCGTGCCCTCGTCGATGTCGCCGTCGCCGTCCATGGGCGCCGCCTAGACGTACTTGATCTTGCGCGCCGCCACGGCCGACATCTTCAACAGCAGCCAGCCGTGTTTCCAGCGCGATATATTCGTCTCGCCGTAAACACGATCCCGGTAACGCACCGGGATTTCGGCAATCTTCAGATTCAGGCGGGCCGCCCCGAAGATCAGATCGAAATCGCCGAAGGGATCGAAATCGCCGAACACATGGCGCCCGGCCGCGATGCGCAGGTAGTCGGACCGCCACAGCACCTTGGTCCCGCACAGCGTGTCCTTGATGGGCTGCTGCAACAGATAGGTGAACAGCTGCGAGAAGGCAACGTTGCCCAGCTTGTTGAAGAACCGCATCGCCCCCGGCTCCATCGGATAAACCAGGCGTGTTCCCTGGATGTAGTCCGCGCGCCGCTGCACAGCCGCGTCGTAAAACACGGGCAGTTCTTCCGGCGGCACGGTCAGATCGGCATCCAGGATCATCAGCAGATCGCCCGTCGCCTTGTCAAAACCCAGGCGCACGGCGTCTCCCTTGCCTTTGCCCGTCTGCTGCCAGGCTTGCAGCTTCAGCGGCCCGCGATACGCGGCAATTTCCTGTTGGATGCGCTCCCAGGTCCCGTCGGTCGAGCCGCCCTCGACGAAAATGATCTCGGTGCCCCCGCCCATCACCGGCGTCCGGGTGATGGCGCCTCGCACGTTACCCGCCTCGTTTCGTGTCGGTACAACCACCGTCACCGACGGCGCCCGCGACTCCAACGAGGGAATATCCCTTCGGCGCAGAACGTAGATCCGGTACACGGACAAGCGCTGCAAGACCGGCAACTTGACCAGGTAGCGGTTCAACAATTCGCCCACGCCCGGCACGCCCAGTGGCACCATCACGCGGTCCTCGTGCCGTACGATCTCGAGACCCGCCAGGTCGAACAGGTTCTTGTAGTCACTTTCGGACAGCCAGTTCGTTTCTGGCGCCGGCAACTTCCAACCCAGCGTCTCGGCCGCACGGGCGGGCAATTCCCACAGGTAATTGAACGCCGTCAGATAGACGCGTCCCTCGTCGCTCAGTCGTTCACGCAGGCTGCACAGCAGCGCTCGGATGTCGGGGGCGCTGTGACACAGGCGATCACAGATGATCGCGTCGAAGGTTCCGACAGCCCCCAGATCGTTCGCGTCGCCGACCTTGAAGGTGATCTCCGGGTGCCGATCCTTGGCGGCGGCCACAACCTCGGCCAGCATGTCGACACCGGTGCGCTGGCGATTGGGCAAGGACGCCAGCAAGTCGCCTGCGCCACAGCCGACCTCCAGAACGCGCGCATCATCGGGAATCAGCCGCCCCAGCGCCGAACGAAGATCCTCGTTCATGTAGTCGCGCGCCTCGGGATGGCGGGGCGCTTCCGCCGCCGCGCGCAGAAAATATTCACGCCAGGCGGTGGCCAGTGAGTCCGATCGACTCGGACTGGGATCGGACGGCGAAGAAACCATGGGGCGGCGGGCCGAACCTATTCTTCGGTGTCGATCAGCGAAAAGACCTGCTTGAACTTCTCGCCCGCACGCACGTTGATGCCCTTGGTCAGCTCGATCAGACTCTTGCGATAGGGGTCGGCATCGGAACTAAGCACCACCACGACACTCGCCGCAAGCAGGGGCGCGCCGCTTGCCAGCAGCGAGAGCACGACGGCGCGTAGCGCGCTGCCTGAACCCGTCATGCATGACGTCTGATGTGGTGGAGTTCGGTGCATGGAGATCAGAACGTCAGTTCACCGCGCAGGAAGAAGGTCCGCCCTGGAATCTCGACCTTGTTGAACGAGCCGAGCGGATTGATTTTATAGGATTCAGTGAGCACATCATGGCAACCGATGCCAAAACTCCAGAGCTATGTAGTGAACCAGCGTTGAAAGCAATTTGGAAACAACGAGGG
>JANXXE010000159.1 GCA_025350815.1 Myxococcales bacterium
ATGAAAACCGCAGGGTTTACAGCTTGAATCGCGAGCGCCCACCACGCTACCTTGCCCTCGGTCGATGCTCTACCTGCCCCTTCAACTCCAGTTCCTCGTCGCGATGATCGCGTACGCGATCAACGAGCGGATGTCGCGGAAAATGGAATACATGCAGGAGGAGATCCGGGTTCTCAAGGAAGCCCTGGCCGCCAAGACCGGAACCGAGCGCATCACCTTCACCGCGAAGCAGCGGCGCCGGCTGGCCTTGAAGGGCAAGGTGCTGACGCCCGACGAGCGGCGCACCTGCTGCCAGATCGTGAAGCCCGAGACGATCCTGGCGTGGTTCCGCACCCTGGCCGCGAGCAAGTACGACAGCTCGGAGAAGCGCGGGCCGGGCCGGCCCCGCAAGCCCCAAGAGGTCCGCGACCTCGTCATCAAGATGGCGAACGAGAATCCGGGATGGGGCTATACGAAGATCCGCGACGCCATTCGTGGATTGAAAATCACCATCGGCCGAACGACGGGCTCGGACATCTTGTGCGCAGCCGGCATCGTGCCCGCGCCTGAGCGCGGCCGGACACGCACGTGGAAGAAGTTCATCAAGGTCCACCTTGACACCCTATATGCCTGCGACTTCTTTACCGTGGAGCCGCTCGGCGTCTTCGGGACGGTCCGCTACATGGTCTTCTTCGTCATGGAGGTGAAGACCCGCGCGGTGGAGATCGCCGGCATCAGCGTCGATCCCAACGGCGAGTGGATGAAGCAAGTCGCGCGCAACCTGGTAGACCCGGTCGATGGGTTCCTCCGTCGCGCCACGCACTTGATCCATGATCGCGACCCGCTCTTCTGCGACGCATTCACCGACGTGCTCGAGTCCGTGGGCATCGAGGGCGTGAGGATCCCGGTCAGCAGCCCGAACTGCAATCCGCACGCGGAGAGATTTGTGAGGACGGTCAGGGACGAATGCCTCGACCATTTCGTCCTGTTTGGCGAGCGGCACGGGCGACTGGTCGTAACGGAGTTCGTGAAGCACTACCTCGCGGAGCGGTTCCACCAAGGGATCGGCGGCCAGCTCATCAGCCCGGACACCACTTCCGCGAACGACAATGCCGCTGGTGCGGTCGCGTGCCGTTCTCGCCTCGGCCGACTGCTCAACTTCTACCACCGGGTGGCGGCGTGATGGCCCGCGATGTGTTTCCGGATACTTCGGGGAGAGAATCTCCGCGAATTACCTGGCGCTCGTTTATCTTGCCAGTGGATTCATTGCTTACGACGCGGCATCACGATGACAAATCAACACGTTTCCGGGGCCCGCTCTAAGCCCCCGGGGCCCTGGGTACTCTGAGAGACGGCCAGAAATGCTTTTGCAAAAGATGGTACTCGCACCGCGGTTGGCGCCCGTGCTCGCCGCGGCTTGCGAAGTTGAGTATCAAATCTTGTTGCTCATTGAGCCCCACCCCGACGCCAAAAAACAGGCTGCGGAATACCGGAGCCGCGTTGCCGCCAAAGGTAACCATCCCCAACTCAGCAAGCTCCTTTCGATCTTGATGTCCACGTGTGGCCTGCGGGATCCCAACGAAGCATCCTTCCTGCGCTCTTGCGTGAAGCTGAGGAACCTTTTGATTCATGGCGCTTACCGAAGCGCTGTTCAGGCCGTGGCAGATTTGCCCCAACTGACCATCAAGAACAACATCGTCTCCTTCGGCCCCCCGCGAGGTTTCCAGGTTCCCGAATTCGAGACCCGACTGGAAGAGGTGATGATGTTCGTGAACGAGGACCGCTGGGGCCCTCTGATCGTGCAGATCTTCGATGGTGCGCACATCCTCCTTGCCCTTCGGGTAAACGGATACTACGAGCGCAAACATCGGCTTCCCAGGCCGATGATGACCGTGGGAGACTATCCAGGATGACGACTGGTGCCCGCGCGGACATCGCTGCCCAACAAGGCGTTGAAGACGGACGGGCGCTGCGCGCCCGCCGCTTAACGCCCTGACGTTAGGCGGACTCGCGATGGCCGTGAAGAAGAACCGGAACGAAGCGGCGGTGAAGGTCTTCGTCGTTCAGCATGTTCACGAGATGCCGGACGGGAGTGAGGACGTCAAGATGATCGGGATCTACCCGACCCGGGCCGCCGGCTTGGCGGCGGTACGACGCCTGCGGAAGCAGCCTGGATTCAAGAAGTCTCCAAAGGGCTTTTCGGTAGACGGGTATCTCTTGGGTATGGACCACTGGACCGAAGGTTTTGTCACCATCCCCCGTGCGACGTGACCCGGGAATCGAGATCGCCGCTAGAGTGGTGGCAAGAGATGCGAACGCTCTCGCTTCTGTGGTTGCTTTGTGGGCTCGCGCTCACTGGCTGCAGCGGCTCGCCCGACTTTCGTCCAGACATTGGCCTTCATTTGGTAGCCAAGGCTCAGGTCTTCCTAGACACATCGGCAATCCTTTTTTCCCAGGAGCCTCGACTCTGGGGCTCGGGCCTTCGTAGTTTGTACTACTGCGCCCTGACTTTGGCCCGGATAAAAGATGTTCGTGCATTTCACCGACCCACTGAAAAGTTTCACGAGAAAGTCTGGAATATGTCGTCGTTGGCTATCCGTCGCTACTTCCGCAACGACCTCCGCCAGCTGCGTCTGAAGCACGACTATCTGCCGGAACCCCTTTCTCAAACCATCAACGCCTCCGAGACCGCCACGTTCTTCCGTTCAGGAACCGTGCCTTTTCAAATGCTCATTGACGAAACCAGGGAACACCTGATCAGGGACTTTCACCAGTGCTCCGGCGTGCCCACGGGCTGCCGGCATTGCGTATTCTGTCGATCTCCAGCCTGCCTACGAGCGTCAGCCTTGGAACAGCTCAGCCGTCTTGACGACGGATTCCACAAGTTGTGCAAGACTCACGGCGGTGACAAACCCGCCTAACAAGGCGTTGAAGACGGACGGGCGCTGCGCGCCCGCCGCTTAACGCC
>JANXXE010000167.1 GCA_025350815.1 Myxococcales bacterium
CCGGCTCCATCGCCGACGCCAACGACGAGCCGCAGTTTGCCGAACTCAAGACGCAAGGCGAGCTGACCACGATCGCGTGGGAGTACGGTGTCCAGGTGATGAATGAAGGCCCCGGCCACGTGCCCATGCACAAGATCAAAGAGAACATGGATCGGCAGCTTGAGGTCTGCCACGAGGCGCCGTTCTATACGCTGGGGCCGCTGGTCACGGACATCGCGCCCGGCTACGACCACATCACCTCGGGCATCGGCGCCGCGATGATCGGCTGGTTTGGTACGGCGATGCTTTGCTACGTCACGCCGAAGGAACACCTCGGCCTGCCGAACCGCGACGACGTGAAGACAGGTGTCATCACCTACAAGATCGCGGCGCACGCGGCCGATCTGGCCAAGGGACATCCGGGCGCGCAAACCCGCGACGACGCCCTGTCGAAGGCGCGCTTCGAGTTTCGCTGGCAGGACCAGTTCAATCTGTCGCTGGATCCGACCACGTCGCGCAGTTTCCACGACGAGACCCTGCCGGCCGATGCCGCCAAACAAGCGCATTTCTGTTCCATGTGCGGCCCGGCGTTCTGTTCGATGAAGATCACACAGGAGGTGCGCGAATACGCCGAAACACAGGCCATCGCCGTCGAGGACGCCGTGGCGCGCGGGATGCGCGAAAAGGCCGATCAGTTTCGCAGCGGCGGCGGCGAAATCTACCAGCCGGGTGTGTCGCCGGAACCCGTGCCCGCCGCCGTGGTTGCGGCCGGCCCCTCGGTGTCGTGAGGCCCGTGGGCAGGATTCGTCAGGTATTTCTGGTCGCCGCCTGCGCCTGGGTCGGCTGTTCCAGCAACGACGCCGGGCCGGCCATCCCCGTCGACCCGGTCGCCCTGTACGGACAGATGTGCGCGCGCTGCCACGGTGTCGACGGCAAGGGCGACGCGACCCTGAAGTTGCAAATGCCTATCCAGGACTTCAGTGATCCGGCGTTCAAGATGCGCGCG
Organism: Myxococcales bacterium; assembly: GCA_025350815.1. Lineage (GTDB taxonomy): Bacteria > Myxococcota_A > Polyangia > Fen-1088 > Fen-1088 > JANXXE01. The sequence goes on from JANXXE010000167.1 coordinate 986, forward strand.
AAGGCCGAGGAGATCGAGACGGTGATCATGGGTGGCCGCAAACAGATGCCGGCTTTTGGCGGCATGCTGTCCGTCGCGAAGATTCAGGCCGTGGCGGGACACGTACGCCGACTGGCGGCCCGATGACCCGTCGCCTGGTCGCCCTGTTCGTCGCGGTCGCAAGTCTGTGCGCCGCACCGGCGACACGTGCGGCCGGGTCTGACGACGGACGCCGCCTGGTGCGTGAGGCGGGTCAATTGGCGGCTACCGGCAAGTGCGAGGCCGCGGTGACCGCGTACAGCCAGGCGTACGAGCTGCTGAACGATCCGGCCATTTTATTCAACCGCGCCGAATGTCTGCGCAAGCTTGACCGTGGTGACGAGGCGCTGGCCGACTACAAGAAGTTCCTGGCCGACTTTCCGAAAGCCCCGAATCGCGCGGCGGTTCAGTGGCGCATCGAGGAGTTGTCGGCCGACAAGGCGCCCGTGACGACGCCCGTCGCACGCAGGCCGCCGCCGCAGGATGCCGCGGCCCGCGCGCTGGAACAGCGTGCCTACCCGCACAAGCGCCCCTCGGCCGAGCCCTGGTCCGCCTGGACGTGGGTCGGCATCACGACCACGGTTCTGGCAGCGGGGGCGGCGGGCTTCTACCTGGCCCGGCGGGATCGTACGCAGATTCCGGAATCGACGCTGGGGAGTTTCAGTTTCTAGGATGACACGCGCACGTTTTGTCGTGGTCTTTGCTCTGTTGGCGCTGGCCCCTGTCGGCTGTTCGCAGCCGGATACCGTTGTTTTGGTCGTGGTCGAGGGCACGACCCCGAGGCCCGTCTTTCAGCTGCGAACGGACGTCGTCGTCGGGGCCCAGACGCGCGCCTTCCGCATGCCGGAGACCCCGCAGCCCATCACCTTGCCGGTCAGCTTCTCTGTCCGCATCCCGCGTGAATTACCCGGAACGTTTCGGATCACCATCCGCGCCCAGGACGACATGGCCGGCGAGATCGGCCGGGGAACCGCGTTGTTCGGGGATCTCGAAATCGGCGGTCAGAACGAGATCCACGTGGCGCTTGCGCCGCCCCCGCCTGCCCAGCCCCAGATGTGACACTTATGCTTCGTTCCGTCAGCCTTCCCATTGCCACGGACCAGCCGTCCGGACCTGACGACTGGCGCTGGCAACTGCGCCACCGCATCTCGGGCCTGGCCGAACTCGAATCTCTGTTGCCGCTGACGGCCGACGAGCGCGCGGGCCTGGCCGCCGCGCCCGACCATTTTCGGGTGGGCATCACGCCCTATTATTTTTCGCTGGTCGATAGAAACCACGCCGCGTGCCCCGTGCGTATGCAGGTCATCCCGCGCGGCGGCGAACTGGTCATCGAGCCGGGGGAAATGCTGGATCCCCTGGGCGAGGACGCCCACCGACCGGTGTCCGCCATTTTCCACCGTTACCCAGACAGATGTTTGTTGCTGGCGCTGGATCGCTGCGCGATCTACTGCCGGCACTGCAACCGCCGTCGTCTGGTCGGCCAGCAGGAATCGTCCATCACGCGCTCGGATCTCGACCAGGCCATCGATTACATCCGCCGCACGCCGGCCATTCGCGACGTGCTGATATCGGGCGGCGATCCGCTGACACTGTCGACCGACCGGCTGGAAGAAATCATCGCCGCGGTCCGCGCGATTTCGCACGTCGAGATCATCCGCATCGGCACGCGCGTGCCGGTGGTGCTGCCGATGCGCATCGATGACGACCTGACCGCGATGCTACGTCGGTACCACCCGCTGTACATCAACACGCACTTCAACCACCCGAAGGAACTGACGCCGATTGCGCGCGCCGCGTGCGAAAGGCTGGCCAACGCCGGGATTCCTCTGGGCAACCAGACTGTGCTTTTGCGGGGCGTGAATTCGTCCGCCCGCGTGTTGCGCAAGCTGTTCACTGAACTTCTGCGCTGCCGCGTACGGCCCTATTATCTGTTTCAGGGCGATGTCGCCGAGGGCACGGGCCACCTGCGCACCTCGGTCGAGACCGGCGTCGAGATGATGCAGCAGCTACGCGGGCACATATCTGGCCTGGCCGTTCCCCACCTGGTCATCGACACGCCCGGTGGCATGGGCAAGGTCAACATCGGACCGGATTACGTGGTCAGCCGCGGCCCCGACAAGTGGGTGCTGCGAAACTACGAAGGACAGCTGGTCGACTACCCGCAACCGGCCGCCAGCGATCCCACGTGCGCCTACGACGAGGTGTACTTCGGCGCCGGCAACGACGCGACAGCCAGTTGACGCTTATTCGTTGCCAGCCACGATTCCCAACCCGACCAGCTGTGCGCGCTTTATCGTTCACGCCTCGCGGAAGGCACTGGGGCAGTGGGGGGCAAGGGGACATTCGTCGCAGTTTGGCTTGCGCGCGAAACAAACGCGCCGGCCGTGCCAGATCAGCTGGTGCGACAGCCTGATCCAGCGCTCGCGCGGGACGACCGACATCAAATCCTGCTCGATCTTTTCGGGCGCCGCTGACCGGGTCAGGGCCAGCCGCAGACTCAGGCGCTGCACGTGCGTGTCGACGACCACGCCCTCGGCGATGCCGAACTCCGTGCCCAGCACGACGTTGGCGGTTTTGCGCGCGACACCAGGCAATGTGCGCAGTTCGCGGATGGTCCTCGGGATCTCGCCGCCGAAGGTTTCCACCAGCAAGGTGGCGGTGCCCTTCAGGCTTTTGGCCTTCTGCCTGTAGAAGCCCGTCGAGCGGACGAGGTCTTCAAGAACCGGCAGCGGTGCCGCGGCCATCGCGGGCGCATCGGGGAACAGCCGGAACAGGTTCGGCGTGACATGGTTGACCCGTTCGTCCGTACACTGCGCCGACAGGATTGTCGCGCACAGCAACTGGAAGGCCGACCCGCGATCAAGCTCGCAGTCGACGTCGGGATACAGCGTCTCCAGGCCGGCCAAGATCGCCTTGACCCGTTGGGGAGCCGGAGGCCAGCGAAAACGCACAGGCTTGCGGCTCGCCTTGGTGATCATCTGACGGCCCGGTCTAGCACGAAATGGCATCGCGTCCCCCGATGCCTGATAATCGCTGCGGATGGACGAAACGCCCGAGCAGATGGAACAGCTGCGTCGTGACGCCGCTGCGATTGATCCGTATCGCTACAAAAAGCGCGGCCGCATTCTGGGCGCCGTCGCCCTTGGCATGGCGGGGGCGGGCCTGGCATGGCTGCTGCTCGAAATGAAGGACAGCACGCGGAATCCCTGCCAGCGTGTCCGCGACCACTTTTGCGCACAGGACCCGACGTCGAACAGTTGCACGGCGTTCTCGGTCACTTTCAAGGAGTCCGTCGAGTACGACAGCCCCAAGATGCGCAGCATGCTGCTGCAGCAATGTGGGACAAAAATCAGACGTCTCAAGGAGGAAGAGGGCGTCATTGTGAAGTAGTCGCGCTTCTCCCGGGTCGAGCAGCCTAATGCCCTAAAGATGTGTAAGGCAGCTGTCGATTGATGAGACCAGGGGGATGTGATGTTGAACCGCTGGCGGAAGATCGGGATTTTCGGCCTGGTTGTCGCGACCTTAGGGGCCGAGCGGGGGGCGTCGGCGGACGACTGGGGCCAGTTCGGCCTGGATCTGGGGCGTCGCCGCACGACCCCGGAGATCTCTGGCGCCGCCTTCCAGGCGCAGTGGGACCATGCGGTCAAAGGTGGGCGCCTGGTGTCGAGCCCGGCGGTGTCTGACGGGACCTTGCTGCTGGCCGGCATGGACGGCGGCGTGGAGGCCTTGCGTGCCACCGATGGCAAGGCCTTGTGGCGCACCGACCTGGCCGATGAGCTGGCTTCGTCCCCGGCTGTGGATCGGGGTCGCATGTTCATTCCCTCGCTGGGTGGCAAGTTGTTTGCCCTGCGCATCGCCGACGGATCCCTTCTTTGGAAACAGGCCTTCGGGGGGCATGACTACGGCTCGCCCGTCCTCATCACGGACGCCACGACCGGTCGGGCCGACACCCTGGTGCTACCTGCGGGCTTTCCCGCGCAGACCGTGGCGCGTCTTTCGACCGACAAGGGCGAGCCGGTCTGGGAGACCGCCAAGGGCGTGATCGGCGACCTGATGAGCTCGTCGCCTGCGATCGTCGGGGGCAAGGTCATCATCGGCATGAACGGCGGGCGCTACCAGGCCCTGGACCTGCAGACGGGTGTCCCGTTGTGGAGTTTCGAGACCAAGGGCGCGGTCAACCTGTCCGCGCCGCTGGTGCTGGGCGGGCGTGCGTACCTGTTGCCTGGCGACAAGCAGGCGCAGCTGTTCGCCGTCAACGCCGACGACGGCAAGCCGATAGATAAGTTCCCCTTCGCCATCAAGGATCCGTCTGCGCCACCGGCAGGCAAGGTCCTGGATGTGTCGGTGTCGACTTCGTCACCGATGAACGTCGGCAAGTTCGTGGTGGCGCAGCTGCGCTACGAATACTCCGTCACGCCCGTGGGCGACACATCGCCCCGTTCGTACCTGCGCGAATACGTTGTCGCCGTCGATCCCGACACGGTCAGCGTGGCCTGGACGCAGCTGGTAGGTAGCAAAGAAACCAGCAACCCGAACGACATCCCCGAGCTGAACCTGTGCGCGACCCCGGCCGGATTTGCGGGTGTCTCGGGTGCCGGCTCGTTTGTGGCCGCCACATCCAGTCTGACCGCGAAGATCTATGTGCTGGACGCCAAGACCGGCGCCGTGGGTTGGAGCGCCCCGCTGGCCGGGCCCAGCCGATCGTCGCCGGTGTTTGCGAACGGACAGTTGTTCGTCGCCACGGACGCGGGCGTGCTTCATGCCTTTGGCTCGCAGGTCAATCGTGCGCCGACCGCGCCGCTGAAGCTGAGCCCCGGCGGCGGCCGTGTGGTCGACCGGATCGGCACCGTGCTGAGCTGGGACGGCGCGACGGATCCCGAAAGCAGCAGCCTTTCGTATCAGGTGCGCGTCGATGATGACGGCGAGGTCGTTGAGAATTGGTTGGTGGACGTGACCACCAAGGCCGGCGAAGCCAGCGCCGAGATCCCGGTCTTTCTCAAAGACGGCGTGATGTATAGCTTCTCCGTGCGCAGTCGCGACGCGTTCGGCGCGTGGTCCGCGTGGTCGGCGGTCGAACATTTCAAGGCCGAACAGGTGCCGACCGTGGACATCGCCGGTAAGACCTACGCGAACATCAGTGAGGCTGTGGCGCACGCGCAACCGGGCGACGCCATCCGACTGGGCATCGGGGCGTACCGTCTGGGCGGAACGGTCATGGTGCCACCCGGCGTGACGATTTCCGGCGCCGGTGGCCTTTTGACGATTCTTGATGCCACGGGTCTTGCGGCGGGCTTCGTGATCAAGGCCGACCCCGCCCGCATGGGCCAGACGATCATCGAGGGCCTGACCGTTACCGGCGGCCGTGTCGGCATCAAGGTCTCGGGCGGTGCGCTGACCACCTTGCGCAACGTGATCCTGCGTGATCACGATGAGGCTGGCCTGGATGTGGACGTCGGTCAGAGGGCCGAGCTGATCAACGGCACGGTGCTGTGGAACGGCGTGGGCGCGCGGAGCGCGGGTGCGCTGGACGTGCGCAACAGCATCGTCATCGAAAACAAGAGCGCGGGCCTCGCCACGTCGGGCGCGGACGGCAAGGTGGGCAGCCGCTACAACGATCTGCTGGGCAACGGAGCCGACTATCTCGGCATGGTGGCGGGCGACAATGATTTCTCGGCGCCGGTGTCGTTCGTGGATCCGACCACACGGGATCTGCGCCTGTCCGGGCCACAGCTGACCACCGATCGCGGCGACCCGGCCGATCCTTTCGACCTCGAGCCGATGCCCAATGGTGCGCGCGTCAACCTGGGCGCCTTCGGCAACACGTCGCTGGCGGAACTGTCGCTTGAGGCACCGATGCCCCCGGCGGTCACCGACGGGACCCCGGGCGGCACTTCCCCCGCTGGCACCCCGCCCGGCGCCACCGCCATGCCGGTCACGAAGAGCGCGGGCATGCGGCACTGGGGCTGCACGGTTGCCCAGACTGGTTCAAGCGGCGCCGCGGACACGGGCTTTGGGTTGATTCTGGGACTGGGTCTGGTCGCGATGACCCTGCGGGCCCGCCGCCGTCGCTGAGGCGCCCTTCAGTAAAGGCGCTTGGCGTAGCTTTCGGCGATCATCTTCTCGAGATCTTCGACCGTCTGATCGGCAGGCTTGATCTGATCGGACAGTATCTGCGCCAGCGACGCGATGGCGCCGCGTTCTGGCCAGGAATCCGGCTGCCACAGCTTCGATCGTTTGAAAGCCTTTGCGCAGTGGAAGAAGCATTCTTGAACTTCGACGCCGATGGCCATCAGGGGGCGCTTGCCCTGCGCCACGGTCCGATCCAGAAGGTCGCCGTCCTTGATCAGGCAGGCGCGTCCGTTGATGCGCAGGGTTTCTTCCACGCCGGGAACCAGGAACAGCAGTCCGACGCCTCCGGTCTCCAGGATGTTGCGCAGGCTGTCCACCCGGCGGTTGCCCGGCCGTTCGGGAATCACCAGTGTCTTGTCGTCGAGGACCGCCACGAAACCCGGTGCGTCGCCACGGGGTGAAACGTCGCCGCCGCCCGCCCCGCTGGTGGTGCCGATCAGCAAGAAGGGTGATCGACTGATGAATTGTTGCGCATGCGGGTCCAGCGCCGACAGCTGTTTGCGCAGCACCATTTCGCTGGGCAGGCCCATGATTTCGCGGAGCGCCTCTTCCGAGGTGATGACGTCGGTGAACCGGGAGCTAGCCACGGCGTTACTCCAATCCGAAAAGGGGCCGCCGCGCGTGCCGGTAGACCAGGCGGCGCGGATTCACGGTCGTGGAGCCGGGTGTGTCGACCACGATGATCTCCGCCGCGATGGGCTCGTAGGCGGCGCGCGGCGCGACGGTGCCCTTGACCACGATGATGCGCTGACGTTCGGGGGTGACACCGACGCTGATGAGCTGGTGCAGGCTGTAGGGCGAGCAGCGCTCGGTCGTAAGCACCACCAGATTGGCCATATCAGGGGTCGACCCTGCGACCTCGATGACGGCCGTGCGCCCCATGTCGTGGTAGCGCGAGCCAAGGTGGCGCACCTCGGTCTCGAAGAACTTCCCGTCGTTCAATGATCGGACGTGGCCGGTGATGGGCACGGGCGTCCCGTGCAGGGCGTCCGCCTTGGCACCGACCGGCAGGTCGAAGGGCTGCCCCACGCCGGCGCGCGCGGCCACTTCCACGGCCGCCCGATCCGCCAGCACCACGACCCACCCGGTGGCCTTCTGTCGAACAAGCTCGGCCAACAGAAAGGTCGAATCGCCCGCCGCCCCGCCGCCGATATTGTCGCCGGTGTCCATCAGCACGACGGGCGTTTTCGGGCTGGCCATGGCGCGCGTCACGGCGCTCGCCGCATCGGGAAGATTCAGGCCGATTTTCTCGCGCGCCGCCCACAGCATCGCGGCCAGACGGTCCGCCTCGCGCTGGGCCAGCGCCAGATCGCCGTCCGTCACGACGATGACGCTGGGGCCGATCTGCGGCACGTCCGCGTACTGGTAGCCGCCCGCGACGCTGGCCGCCAGAATCTTGGGCTGTTCTTCCAACCGGCGGCTTTCGTCGGTGATGGGCAACAGGGGAGGGCTTTTGGTGTGCTGGAAGGCGATGTTGAAAATCATCGGTGGCTTTACGATTACCTGCACGGGGCGAATCTTCCCGCGGATGATCCCGGCCATGATCTCGGCGGCCTGAACACCGCGCGCCTTGGTGTCGATGTGCGGGTTTTCTTTGTAGGTCACCAGTGCGTTGCACGACGCCACGATCTCGGCAGAGACGTTGGCGTGAAAATCGTGTGTGACGACGATGGGGCAGTCCGGGCCAACAGCCGCGCGCACGCGGCGGACCAGTTCGGCGTCACCGCTTGGGAAGCCCTCTACGACCATCGCCCCGTGCAGGGACAGATAGACGCCGTCCAGACCGGGCTTGGCTTCTTCGATTCCCGCGAGGATCACGGCAACCAGGGTTTCGAAGGCGGCCGCCTCCACGTTGCCTGACGGGGTCGCCGTCGCCACCAGGCCCGGCACCACGTCGATGTCCAGGCGCGCGGCGGCCTCGACGAATCCGCTGACCGTCGTGCTTTCGCCCAGGTGCTCGCGCAGGAAGGCGTCGCGATCCAGCGGCGGCGTGCGCGGACTGAAGTCCGTCACGCAAGTGCGCCGGGCGTTGAACGAATTTGATTCGTGATTGATGCCCGCGACCGCCACTCGGGGGCGCCGACCGGCCGCCTGCGCACCGAGGGAGAGGCTCGATAACCAGCTCATGACCACCCATGTAGCCCGTCGGGTTCCGGCGTGTCAACCGGGCCGGACCTGGGAAAAAATGGCGGCTTGGCGCCGGTTTCACGAATCGCGCGCCCAGCCCAGGGCTGGTAACGTCAAGGCCGCATGTCCCCCGCCGCCGTCGTCCTGGCCGTCGCGCCATCGATTCTTCTGGTGACGTATTTCTACTGGCGCGATCGCTACGAGCGCGAGCCGATGCCCTATGTCGCAACGGCCTACGGGCTGGGCGTCTATGCGATGGTGGCGGCCCAGGGCATTGCCACCGCCGCCGAGACTCTGTTTCCGGCCACCTGGTGGCGCGGAGCCGACGAGAGCGCCCGCCTGTTCGACTCGGTGGTTCTGTCGGGCGTCGTCGAGGAGGTGTCGAAACTGGTCGTCCTGGGCGCTGCCGTGTTTCGTTGGGACGAATTCGACGAGCCGCTGGATGGCGTGGTTTACGGTGTGGCCGTCGGCGCGGGCTTCGCCATGGTCGAGAACCTTATCTACGTTCACAGATGGGGCATCGGGATTGCGTGGATGCGCGCGGTCTTCGCTGTGCCGGCGCACGCCTTGTTTGGCGGCACCATGGGTTACTACCTGGGCCGGGCCAAGTTCGCGGCCAGGATGGGTTCGCACAGGCGCTGGCTGGACCGGGCGCTGTGTTTCTTGCTGCCGACGGCCTGCCACGGCGCCTACAACTACGCCCTTCACCACCGCCTGGATTGGAAAATCTGGACGGTGATCGCGGCCTTGTCGTTCGGGATGTGGATCATGGTGCTCGAAGATGTGTACAAGGCACAGCGGGCGTCGCCCTACCGCCCAAAGGTATAGGATTTATCCCGAAAAAATCGTGATAAGATGCGGGGAAAATGAGATCTATTGCCCTCGCATTGACCGTCTCTGGGTTGGCTCTGCTGTTTGTTGATGGGTGCTCAAAAAGGACAAAACCGCCGGCAGGTTCCCCCGCTGACCAGGCGTTCGAGGCCAGGTGGGCCGCCCTGGAATCAAAGGGTGTCAAGATCGCGCGCATCGAAGACAACCAGGGCGAAGCCCTGATGGGCAACGTGCGCGGCACGCGCTCGGATTCGAAAGAGGGCGCGCCTGACGTCGACAGCGCGCCGACCGGCGATGCGCAGGCGCCGATCGAGGCCGCCCTGGTCGAGCCGCCCGTGCCAGAAATTCTGGCTCCCGAGGTGGTTCAGCAGGTCATCCGTGGCAGCCTCGCCGGCGTCAAAGGCTGCTACATGACCCTGGAACGCACGGGAAACAGTCGTTCGGGCAAGGCGATCACCACGTTCGAGATTGACGTCAACGGGAAGGTTCAGCAAATAAAGGTCGACGCGCCGACTTTTGAAAACACAAACCTGTCAACGTGCATGGCACATATGATCGCCCGTTGGTCGTTCCCGAAGTCCCAGAAGGGCAGCGGTGCCGTCAGTTATCCGTTTGTGTTCGTTTCGAACTGAAACCAGGGGGCGAGGGCGGTGCTGGACCGGTTAGCCCAGCAGGATGCGAACCTGCTTGGAAAACTCGCGAAAAATCAGCCCGGTCGCGACAAAGAACACCGCCAATATCGGCCAAATAAAGCGCGACGCGGTTATCGGATTTGCAAACGCCAATGCGAGCAAGCTTGCGAATACCAGACCCATTGACAGGCTAAAATCCGTCCGCGTTAGCTTCTTGATTCGGTCGTATTTATGCTGGTTCTTGGCGATGTTCTTCAGATCGTGTTCGTACTCGCCTGAGTGACTGTGGTAGCCAAGGTCGGCGACCAGTTTCGTCACCAGATCGACCGCGCCGAAATCGTGCACGTAGATGCTTTCGATCTGGCGGTAGCCGGTCTCCCTGACCTTTTCGTTCAACGTCTTTTCGTTCGTCACGGCCTTGTGCATGACGTAGTCCTTCAGAAAATCCAGCTTGGCATCGATGCTTTGCAGTCTGAAGGTGGCAAATGCCCCGATCAGGCCGGTCATCGTGGCGACGATGGCGGCTATGGAACTGAACAGGACGACGACGGTACCCGCGTCGATCATAACGAGTCCATTGTGGTAGTCACGCTGCACTGGGCAATCGGCATTCCAACAGTTGGCCTTTAGCCGCACCGCTGTTTTTTGCCACCCCACATGCCGGGGCGTACAGTGCCGACAACGTGAGTACGACTGTCAATATGGTGCTGGGATTGGCGTTTCTGGTACTGGGGATCTCCGCGGTCGTGCTGCAGGCGTGGCTGTGGGGGCCGCAGTTCTGGGACGCTGCTGCCAACAAGACACGTGCCCCACGGGCCTGGTTGCGGGTTCATCGCTATATCGGGTACTTTTTCTTTGGCATTTACGTATTCATGATGTGGCAGATGGTGCCACGCCTGTGGCAATACCAGGTCGAGTTGCCTGCCCGGACGGTGTTCCACGCGGTAACGGCGATCACGCTGGGCGTCCTGTTACTGACCAAGCTCAGCATTTTGCGTTTCTTTCGCCATTTCGAGGAAGCGATGCCCATGTTGGGTATGGGCATCTTGCTTTGTACGGTCGTCCTGTCGGCGCTGTCGATCCCATTCACCCTGCGCGCCCACGCCCTGGATCGATCGCCCGTCAATGTGCAGCGGGTGCAGCGTTTGGTGACGGAGTTGGCCATTCCCGGAAGCGATCCCGGACACCTGGTCAGCCCTTCTGGTCTCGATCGCGGCCGCCGTGTTCTGACGTCCGAGTGCACAGTTTGTCATGACCTGCGTACCATCCTCAGCAAACCCCGCGCGGCCAGCGGGTGGTACGACGTGGTCCAGCGCATGGCCGAGAAGCCGACGGTAATCGGTGATCCCATCCAGCTGGCCGACATCCCGTACGTGACGGCGTATCTGGTGGCCATCACCCCGAATATTCAAGCCTCTGCCAAACGCCGCTCGGACGGTGACGAAAGGCAGGTTCAGGCCAGTAAGGCCGTCGAAAACCTGGGCGGCGGTGCGGGCGCGAACGCGCTGGACGTCAAGGAATGCACCCTGCTGGTCGAAAAGAAGTGTACCCAGTGCCATGAACTCGACGAACTGGACAAACACGGGGGCGACGACGAGCCGGGCTGGACAAAGATCGTGCGCAAGATGGTCGTCGAGGAAGAGGCCAAGCTTCTGGAAACTGAGGCCCGCAACATCATCAGCTTCTTGACCAGCAGCCGGCCCAAGGGCCTGGGGCCCACCAAGGGAGGCAAGGCGCCTTGAAGGGCCAAAAGTCGGCCCTCAAGCTTTTGCGAACATCCTTCGATGTCAGCGGACCCGAGGAGAAATCAAATCATGGAAAAATCATGGAAAAACTGATTCGTGGCGTGTTGTTCGTTGGTTTCATGCTGGTGGGCGCGGGCGGTCGACTGTTGTTGGCGGCGGACGGCGACAAATGCACCATCGCCGTGAAGGGCGATTCGCCCGTTGTGAAGGCCTGCGCACAGGGCGGGGTGAAGGAAGCGAAGGCCGCCATGAGGGAGCTGGTCAAGACGGCAAAGGCGAACGGCGCGAAGTTCCAATGCGACGGCTGCCATAAAGATACCGATGCCAAGTTCGAGCTGACGGCGGACGCCCGCGATTCCTTCAAAAAGTTACTCGCCGCCCAGAAAAAATAGGGACGCGCCCTCAGGTCAGCCTGCGAGTGGCAGGAACGGACCCTTGACCCCGCCCTGGCCGTAAGCGGGCGCGTCGACGAATTGGCGGTACCATGCGACCCATGATGCTGAGCCGGGGTGGCGGACAGATCCTGCTGATCGCACTGTCGGCCTGCATCGCAACAACACCACGACCGGCGGCCCCGCCGGCCCGGGATCCGGCCGCGCACGGCACTCGCGCGGCGTGGCTCGGCTCGCGGGTTATCGGCTCGCCGAATCCGCCCGCACGCTATCGCACGGTTGCCGCCTTTCCCGGGATCAAGACGCAAAAGCCGGTCGCCATATACAGCGAGCCCGGGAGCGATCGCCTGATGTTCATCGAACACAGCGAGCCGTGGGGTGGAACGGCGCGCTTGCGTCGATTCGTCGATTCGCCGGCGACCCAGGAAGTCGAATCACTGATGGATCTGAACGAGACCGCGTACGGGATCGCCTTTCATCCCGAGTTTGCCACGAACGGCTTCTTCTTCGTCGGCAGCAACGGGCCGCACCCGTCTGCCCACAAACAGACCCGGGTTACGCGCTTCACCTTGCAGCGCCAATCACCGTTTCGCGTCGAGGCGAATTCGCGACTGGTGATCATCGAGTGGCCCTCCGACGGGCACAACGGCGGCGATCTGGTGTTCGGCCGCGACGGTATGTTGTACGTCACCAGCGGCGATGGGACGGGCGATTCAGACGGCAATATCGTCGGGCAAGACTTGTCGAGGTTGACCGCCAAGGTCCTGCGGATCGACGTCAATCATCCCCGGGCAGGCCAACCCTACACCGTGCCCGGCGACAATCCGTTCGTGAACCAGCCGGGTGCGCGCCCCGAGACCTGGGCCTACGGCCTGCGCAATCCCTGGCGCATCACCCGGGATCGTGAAACCGGCGCGTTGTGGGTCGGCGAAAATGGCCAGGACCTGTGGGAGATGGCCCGTCGACTGGACCGCGGTGCGAACTACGGCTGGAGCGTGTACGAAGGCAGTCACCTTTTCTACGCAAACCGCCAACGGGGCCCGCATCCCATCACGCCGCCCACCATCGAGCATCCGCACAGTGAATTTCGCTCGCTGACCGGCGGCATCGTTTACTACGGCAAGAAATTCCCCGAACTGCGTGGCGCGTACATCTATGGCGATTGGTCCACGGGAAAGATCTGGGCCGCGCTACACGACGGCAAGAATCTGCTGTGGCAGCGCGAATTGATCGACACCGCGTTCGCGATCACGGGCTTCGGCGTGGACGCCGTGGGCGAGATGTTGGTGGTGGACGAGGGCAGTGGATTCTACAGGCTGGAACGGGCGGCCACCCCCGCTGTCGCGACTGGATTTCCGAAGCTGTTGAGCCAGACCGGGCTTTTCGCCGATGTGAAGGAACACCGGCCCAACCCGGCGCTCATTGCGTACACGGTCAACTCGCCACTGTGGTCCGACGGCGCGCACAAGGATCGCTTCATTGCGCTTCCCGGGTTGACGAAGATCGAGTTCACCGAGGCCCACGGATGGAATTTTCCCGATGGCGCGGTGCTGGTGAAGACATTTTCGCTGGAAAGCAAAGCGGGAAAGCCCGCCTCACGTCGTCGCCTCGAAACCCGGCTGCTCACCAAACAGGCGGGCGACTGGGCAGGCTATACGTACATCTGGAACGACGCGCAGACAGACGCCACCTTACTTGGCCCCGAAGGCCTGGACCAGACGGTCAGCATTACTGACGGCGCTGCGCCCGGCGGCGCCCGCACGCAGGTCTGGCATTTTCCCGGTCGCACGGAATGCATGGTGTGCCATTCCCGCGCGGCTAACTTCGTCCTCGGCCTCAGCACGGCGCAGATGAACCGCGACGTTCAGGAAGGGATAAATCAGCTCGCGCTTTTCGATCGCATGGGCCTATTTTCGCAGAAACTGCCAAAGGCGCCGACGCAGTTGCCCCGTCTTGTGGATCCTGGCGACGAACGCGCCGCCATCGATGCGCGCGCACGTTCCTATTTGCACGCGAATTGCGCGCATTGCCACGTCGAGGCGGGCGGCGGAAATGCGCTGATGGATCTGGAGTTCTCGACAGCGCCCGACAAGATGCGCGTGATCGACGCGCGCCCCCAGCACCACACATTTGATCTTGTGGACGCGCGACTGGTTGCCCCGGGCGCCCCTCGGCGATCGCTGTTGTTACGGCGAATGTCACACCGCGGGGAAGGGCACATGCCGCCCCTCGCCACGTCGGTCGTGGATGACGCCGCGCTGAAAGTTATCGACCGCTGGATTCGCGACTCTGGCCCGCCGGCGCGCGGGCAGTAGCGGCCCCGTGGCGGACAGGACTTTCGTCCAGGGCCCACAGGTCCCGTCGGTGCAGACGTTTCCGCAGGCCCAGGCGGTGCCGGCCGTGCACTGGATGCAGGCGCCGGCGCTGGCGCTGGCGCAGCGATTGCGTGAGGCGCCGAGCCGTGAATCCTCGACGAATCTCCAGGGTTTCAAGATCCACATCAGATCAGGTAGACTCGGTGCCCAACCCGGAGGACGTACCGGGGGTGCGATTCCGATCCGAAGCACACGACCCGGAGGCCCCCATGACACGCGTCGTTTCTTTCCTTTGCGCGGGCTGCTTGGCCCTCCTTGCTGCTTGCGGCCAGGAGGGAACCACCGGGGTAGGCTCGCCCTCGGCGCCTCCATCGACTGGTTCTCAACCAAGCCCGTCGGGCGACGAAGTGGCCCGCGGCTCCCAGGCGAACGGATCGGCTGATCAGACGACCGCAGGCTCCTCGGCCACTGAAACTGCACCGTTCTTCCCAAACCTTTTCGCCCAGATCGACGGACGCTCGAAGCGGTTCAAGCTTTCTTCGTGGCGGGCGACCTCGAACCCCTCGGGAGCGCGGATCGAGTTCTCTACTGGCCTACGCTCCTTGGGGGAGGAGGCTGCCCCGGGGGAAATCTACAGCGAAGTCTGGTTGCTCTTTGGCATTGAAGGTTCCGAGCGCACGCCTGATCGAGGCGTCTACGAATGCAGCCCGCCCGATGCGAGGTCTCCAGGGACAAGATGGGCGGAGTTGTATTGGTCCTACAACCACATCGGAAACAACCGGAGGGATTACTCGACTGAGCTGTCGCGGGGCCCCTGCCGCATCACCGTCGATGCATTCGAGCCCACCGCGGGCGGGACATTCAAAGGGACGTTCTCCGGCACGCTCGACGGGTCCATCGCCATTGCCGGGGGCAGTTTCTCGGTCGTATTTCCGACCGACCAGGACCTGCTTCCGTAACGGCACGCAATGACCGATCTCCTGTCGTCGGCGGACTGAGCGGCGTCACGGCGCCAGCTTGAACTTCACCTCGTTCGAGTACTTCGCGTCTCCAGAATGCTCGCCGCTCTTGGGCATCGCCATGACCCGATAGGTATAGGTCTCGCCCGCCGTGAGTGGGGCATCGTGGTGGGCGGTCGTGTCAAAAGGAACAACGATCAGCATCGTGAAGCTTCCCGCGCCCACCTTGCGCTCCACCATGAAGGAAGCCTCGTTGTCCGAGTTGTCTTTCCAGGTTAGATGCGCGCCCTTGTCCAGCTCGGTCGCCTTCAGCTCGGTGGGTGGATTGGGCATGTCCATGTTCATGCTGCCGCAGGCGCCGATGACCAACGCCGACAGGATCAGGAACAGTTTTAGCGGTCTCGTTTGCGTGTGCATGCTTCGATGTCCTCCTCGCGGGTTACGTTTAACTGGGCGGTGAAAGAATGAGTTCAGCCATCATTCCGCGCTCGGCGTGCTCGAGGATGTGGCAGTGGTACATCCATCGGCCGGGCGAGCCGTAGCGGACTGCGAAGCGCAACGTCTTCTTCTGTGGGACGTTAACCGTGTCTTTCCAGCCACTGTGCTCGGGTGCTTGCCCGTCGACATCCAGGACCTGGAAGAACATGCCGTGGAGATGGAAGGGGTGGTCCATCTCCGTGTCGTTTTTTACGCTCCAGATGGCCGTTTCCCCTTCCCTGCCGGAGATAAGCGGAACGTTGGGGAAGGCATTGTCGTTGATGAAAAAACGAGGCTCCGAGCCAGGTGTCTTCGAATCTTCCTCGCGAAAGACGATCATTTCCGCAGGCGTCGTCGAAGTCACCGCTATGGCTTGCATCGAGCCCCATGTCGACGGCAGCTGGCCCGGCGCGATCGCATCGCCGGTGAACGACACCTGGAAGAGAGCCTGCGGGCCCGGGTCCGGGATATCGTGCCCTCGATCGTAGTAGATGTTCTCGACGGCGAGTGGCCCGTCTAATTTGTGGGTCAACGTGACCAGCACCTCGTATCGTTCGCCCGGCGCGATGAGCAGCGTCTCGGCCGTGTAGGGACTCGGCACCAGCCCGCCGTCCCACCCGATCACCGTGAAGGTGTGGCCCGGCAGCCGCAGGTTAAAGTAGCGGCCGTTCGCAGCGTTGACGAACCGCCACCGCTCCCGAGCGCCCCGCTGTATGTCCAGGCGCCCCCGGCGCTGACCGTTTACGAGAAGCACGTTACCCTGTCGGCCGAGCATGATGTCGAGCGCGTCCGTTTGTTCCGACAGCTTGCCCGTCGCCTCCAGCTTCACGTCGTCCAGGACGAAGGAACGATCGGCGCTGACCGGTACTTCAGGTCCGCCGTGCACCACGAGCATCCCGTAGAGACCCCGTTCAAGCTGGACGTCACCACGAATGTGGGGGTGGTACCAGAACGTCCCGGCGTCGCTGGCGATAAACTCGTAGACGAACGAACCTCCCGGCGCCACTTCCTTCTGCGTGGAGGGGGTCCCGTCGGCCGCGTTGGGCACGCGGATGCCGTGCCAGTGGATGGTGGTCGCCTCGCCGAGGTTGTTCGTGAATCTGACGATGACCTTGTCGCCCTGGTTCGCCTCGATCAGTGGCCCTGGCACGGACGCTACGGCTCCCGCGCGCGCCCCGTCCTTGTAACCCCACACCTCTGCATCCCCGGCCGGCAGGTATCGCATCCGGCCCGCTTCCGCCACCAGGTTCACTTCGACGATATCGGCGGCAGGGTTCACGTCGGTCATCCGCGCGAGCCCCAGCGATCCGGCCACGTCGGCCTTGTCCGAGTCTCCGCAACCCGCCAGCAGCGCCAGGACACCAGGCAGCGCACGCGCCAGGCGCGCAACACGCCGCCGATCCATGGCCCGCAGGGTCATCGGTCCTATTACTACACTCCGGCGACTCGCCCCGAAACTGTCACTGTCGCAGTTACAGGCTGGAACGCGGCACTGTAACGCCCCGGGTTACGCTCTCGACAGGTGCATCCAGGGCCTTCGACTTTTGCAGGTTCCACGCTATGGCATTGGTCATGGACGTAGCGCACAAGCAGAGTCCCCGCGGTTTGGCGAGGATTGACGCCAGTCGGAATCGTTTGGACCGGCCGCGGTGGGGCATGGCGCGAAAGCTTCTGATTGCGTTCGGCCTTCTCCTTGGCATTTTTGGCTCGGCGTCCTACTTCGCTTTGACGGGCCTACTGGACCTTCACCGCGCGCTCCACCAGGTCGAGATCGACGCCGGTCGCCTGCAGGCGGTCCTGCGTCTGGCCAGCGCCGTGCGAGACCAGTACGCGCACATGGCGCACACCATGATCATCGGCGACGAGAGCCACCTTGCCATGTATCAGGACGCCGAACGGTCTGTGCGGGCGAATCTGGCCGAGGTGTTGCGTCGGCCGCCCCCAGCGCCGGCGAGCGACCTTCTCGAAGACATTCGACAAGCCAGCGCAAGGCTCGATGAGCTCTTTCGCGGCCGGCTGCTGGCGGCGGTCAAGGCCGGTGACCGGGCCCGTTCCGCCGCCCTTCACGAGGAGGTCCTCACGATAGTCTCGGGCGCCCAGGAGAAGGCCCAGAAGCTCGCGGCGATAAGCGAGACAGCGATCGTCGGTTTCCGCCAGCACGCCAGCGTCGTTCAGCATGCGGCCATTCGCTGGGTGATTATCCTTCTGGCCAGCGCCGTTCTGTGCGCGGCAGGCATCGGTTTCTTCCTCTTCCGCTCGATCGCGCGCCCTGTTGCCAGCCTCGCCGCCGGTGCGATCCGGTTGGGACGGGGGGATCTGGACACGCAGATCGAGATCCACAGCCTGGACGAACTCGGACAGCTGGCCGCCCAGTTCAACGCCATGACCGCAGCCCTCAAGGATCACCAAGCAAGGCTGATGCAGACGGAGAAACTGGCCGGCATCGGGCGGCTCGCCGCGGGCGTGGCCCACGAGATCAACAACCCTCTGGGCGTCATCTTGGGCTACGTAAAGCTTCTTCGCCGCAAGGCCGACCCAGGCGTGGCCTCTGATCTCAAGGTCATCGAAGATGAAGCCGAGCGGTGCCGGGTCGTGGTCGAGGATCTCCTCGACCTGACCCGGACTCCACCACTTGAGGCCGACAGCGTAGACCTCCGCATACTGACGGAGGACGTGGTGGAACGACTGAAGGTTGCCAGCGAAAAGCCGGGCGTCAGCGTGGCCATAAAAGGTGACGCCACCATCGTGGGCAGCGATCGCAAGCTGAGACAGGTGATGCACAATCTGGTCAAGAACGCCGCCGAGGCCATTGGCGGTTCCGGTGGCGTTCATGTCTCGATCGAGACACCGGAGCGCGGTCAGGTGGCCATCACCGTCAGGGATACCGGCCCCGGGATCTCGGTCCAGAGCCGGCCCCTCGTGTTCGAGCCCTTCTTCACCACCAAGCCCACCGGGACGGGCCTGGGCCTGGCAGTTTCCCGCGCCATAGCCCGCGCGCACGGGGGTGAGCTCGAGTTGGTAGATGCGGGGCCCGGCGGCGCGGTATTTCGTCTGAGCCTTCCAGACAGGAGCAGAGCCACATGAGCGACACGCGCGACAGCATCCTTGTCGTCGATGACAAGGAGAACATGCTTCGTCTCCTGGAAAAGATTCTCGGAGACCGACACGACGTCACGTCCGTGTCCGACGGCAGCTCGGCGCTTGAAGTGCTGCGCACGCGTTCCTTCGATGTTGTTCTGACCGACGTACGCATGCCGGGCGCGGATGGCTTCGCGGTGACACGGGCGGTGAAGGAACGCTGGCCCGACAGCGAAGTTGTCATGATGACCGCTTACGCATCGATCGACGCGGCTGTCCGGGCCATAAAGGACGGGGCCTACGATTACATACAAAAACCGTTCGATCCCGACGATGTCGCCCTGGTCGTGGCTCGGGCCCTAGAGCGCAAACGAAACCGGGCGCAGGCCAGTAAGGACGCCCGTGCCGATGACAACGACGAGTCGCTCGCCCACCTGTCCTACAAAGAGGCCGTATCGGTTGCTCGGGAGCGGATCTCGCGCAGCTATCTCATCGATCTGCTCCGTACGTTCAACGGAAACGTAACCCACGCGGCGGAACGAGCAGGCATCGAGAGAGAGAGCTTGCACCGATTGCTGAAACGATACGACCTTCGCGCGGAGCAGTTTCGTGCTGGCCCGGCACCCGACGCTCCCAAGGGACCGTCGTAACTGTTCAGGGGCAGAAAAAGTCGGATCAGATCAGCGTCTTGCCGGATCGACGAAGAATGGGGATCGACATGAGATCAAAGACATGATCTATGTTGGTCGTTGGACGCCGAGACCCGCATAGTTAACCTTGAAGCGGACGTTGCCGCAAAAGACGCCAAGCTGGCCGAGCAGGACGGCAAGCTGGCCGAGCAGGCGACCAAGCTGGCCGAGCAGGCGACCAAGATCGCAGAGCTGGCCGCGCAGGTGGCGAAGCTGACCGAGTTGCTGGGGCAAAACTCGAAAAACTCGCACCTACCTCCGTCGAGCGACGGCCCCGGGTCAGGCGCCAAGGGCAAGGTGCGAGGCAAGTTCGGGGGCAGGCGGGGCGGGCAGAAGGGCCACCGCGGGAACCATCGCAGTCTGTTACTGTCGGAGTTGGTCGACGCGTTCATCGACCTGTTTCCGCCGGTGTGCCTCGGCTGCGGGCACGTGTTGCCGAGAACTCCGGACGCCACGGCGTGCCGCTACCAGCAACTCGACCTGCGCGACCATCGGCATCATCTGACGGAGTGGCGGCGACACGAGGTCCAGTGCCAGCGGTGTGGCGCGGCCACGAGGGCCGAATACGATCACACGCAGCTGCCGAGTTTCGCCTTCGGCTCGTGCCTGACGTGCGTGGTCGTATTGCTCACCGGCGCCTATCACCTGAGCCGCCGCAAGACCAAGAAGCTCCTGCACGAGCTATTCGGGATCTCCGTCTCGACGGGCGCGATCAGCGCCATGGAGAAGCGCGCCAGCCTGGCGCTGGCCGAAGCACACGAGGAAGCCCAGCGAGAGGTCCAGTACGCCGCCGTCAAACACAGCGACGCCACCACCTGGCTGCGCTCGGGCAAGACGGCCTCCCTGTGGGTGTTGGCCACGACAGCGGCGACCGTCTACAAGATCTTCGACAACGGGTGCCGCGACACGGTCCGCCCCCTGTTCGGCCCAGCGCATGGGATCCTGATCAGCGACCGTGCCACCGTCTTCAGCTTCTGGGCGATGACGCTGCGGCAGGTGTGCCATGCGCATTTGCTACGAAAGTTCGTCGGGTTCAGCGAGCGCGATGGGCCCGACGGGGCGATCGGGTGCGAGCTGATCGAGTGCGTGACGCTGATCTTCGAGTACTGGCACGGCTACAAGGATGGGCAGCTGACCCGCGAAGATCTACGGTTCTTCATGCAGCCGCTTCAGAGGCACTTCGAACAGTTGCTTCAGCGTGGCAGCAAGTGCGGCTCGGCCAGTATCTCGGGCGCGTGCGCAGACATTCTCGAGCACCGCGAGGCGCTGTGGACGTTCGTCACCCAGGAAGGCGTCGAGCCCACGAACAATCACGCCGAACTCGAGTTGAGGGACTTCGTGCTGTGGCGGAAACGATCCTTCGGCACCCGGAGCGAGCGTGGCGATCGTTTCGCGGAGCGGATCATGACCGTCGTGCGCACCGCGCGGAAGCAAGCCCTCGACGTGCTCGACTTTCTGGTCCGCAGCATCAAGGCAAGCCTCGATGCAACCGCAGCGCCGACTCTGCTCGTCGGCGCTGCGGCCTGCTCAGTCCTTGCCCCCGGCGGCGCGGACCAGGGCCGGGTAGTAGCGGGTCAGGTGCCTCTGGCCCACGCTGCGCACGCGGCACGTCGACCTGAGCGTCGCCATCGGCCGTTGTAAGGTCTGAGCATCCTTGCTGGTCAGGCCAGCAAGGGCGAGCGCGAGATAGGCAACAACCGCGCCGAGCCACCCGACGGAGAACGTGACGTGCGTGGTAAGCGTGAACTTGCGGAGACTCGGTGTCATGGTCGTCCTCTGATCTCGGTTCACCAATTCTCCTCCGCAGTCGCTCTGGAAGCACCCGTGGCCGTGTAACCGCAAACGTCACAGACGGAGCTGCCGTTTTTGGCAGTATGCTCAAAACCTCCGGGGGGCGGACAACATGGCAAGGATCGTGAAGGTATTCGCCTTCGTGGGGCTGTTGGCCACCCTTGCCGTCGTGGTCGCGGGAGTCATGACGGTGTCGATGATTCGGCGAGGGTTCAGTGCCCGCGACCAGCCGTCAACGATCGAGGCGACTCTCGCGAGCATGATGCGCTCCTGGTCCATGACGGCCCGCGCCGCGACTCTCAAGAGTCCCATCCAGCCCTCGCCCGGGATCCTCCGCGACGCGCGTTCTCACTGGGCGGACCATTGCGCCATCTGCCACGCGAACGACGGCAGCGGCGACACACAGATCGGCAGGCACCTTTACCCGCGCGCGCCTGACATGCGTGGCTCAGCCACGCAGAACCTCACCGACGGTGAGCTCTACTTCATCGTCGAGAACGGCGTCCGCCTGACGGGAATGCCTGCCTGGGGAAATGGCCGTGAAGATTCCCTGGATAGCTGGCAGCTCGTCGCCTTCATCAGACATCTTCCGGCGCTGACCAAGGAGGAGGAGGCCGAGATGAGGAAGATGAATCCTGTCAATCCCGGGGAGCGCAGCGAGGAGAAAGAGGAAGAAGATTTCTTGCGCGGCACGGACGGAGCCACTTCACACCCATCACGCAACGATCACAGCCACTGAAAGGAAGGGAACATATGAACCTCATTCGCGCGATCGCCACAACCATGCTCGTCCTGTGCCCGCTGGCCGCATTTGGCCACGGAGGCGGCGAGCATTTCATGGGGACCGTCAAATCCCTCGATGAAAAGGCAATCACCGTTGAAACCAAGGACAAGAAGGAGGTGAAGATTTCGATCAGTGCCGAGACAAAGTTCGAGAAGTCGGGCATGGCGGCGACGGGTAAAGACCTTGCCGTTGGAGAGAAGGTCGTCGTTCACACGGCCAAGGCGAACAAGGGCGAAGAGCCCAAGGCTGTTCTCGTGAAGTTCGGCACACCTCCTGCGGGAAAACAGGGCGATGCTCACGGTCCGAACGGCGGCCCGGCCCACGAGCCCCATGCTCATTGACTGGATCGCGCTCGCTCACCGCACGTCGACGCGCCCGCCGTACATGCTCATGCCGCAGCTATAACCGAGATCCCCGCTCTTGGAGAAGGTGACCCGTAGCTCGACTGGCTGACCGATGGGCAACTCGCGGCGAACGGTGTGGCTGTCGTCCAGGTAGACGACAACCTCTTTCAGGCAGGCCTTCGGCGTAACCCGCGTGAAAACCAACACGATCGGCTGCTGGGCGTTCACGGCGATGTGCGCCGGCTCGAATCCACGGTCGGTGACGGCAATTTCCCAGCGGCTCTGCGGCCGGTCGGCCGGAGCCTGGCCGCCGACACCAGCAGAGGCGCAGCTACTCACAAGCCCTAGGAGCGCGGCTCCTGGGACTCCAAGACGACCGAGAATGCGGGGCACCTCAGCCGGCATCGTCTTCGATCACAGGTGCCTTGCCGGGATCGACTCCATCCCTTCGGAGGTCATCCGCGGCGGCCGTGGTGGCGAGCGTGCCCGCCGGATTTTCATACCATCCGGGATCGCCATAGCCCTTCAGGCCGTCGCGAACCTTCAGAATCGTGAACATGCCGCCCATCGTGATGGTGTCGTGCTTGCCCTTGCCTCCCAGCATCGGGATGCTGTTGGGTGGCACGGGCATTCCCATGTCACCCATGTCCGCCATTCCGGTCTGCCCCATCGTCATGTAGCCCGGCAGGACCTTCCGGACGCGCTCGTCGAGCTGTCCGGGCTTCACGCCGATCAGGTTCGGGACTCCATGACCCATCTGGTTCATCACGTGGTGGGTCATGTGGCAGTGCAGGGCCCAGTCACCGGGTGCATCGGCGACGAACTCGACGGTGCGCGTGCTACCGACGGGAACCAAGACAGTGGTCTCGGGCCACTGCGCCGACTCCGGAAGCGGTCCCGCATCGGTCTCGGTTATCCGGAACTGATACCCGTGAAGGTGGATGGGATGATGATCCATCGCGCTGAGATTGCCGATGCGAATACGGACGCGCTGGCCGGTCCGCACCACCAGTGGCGCGGTCCCCGGAAAGGCCCGGGCGTTCATGGTCAGCATGTTGAACTCGGTCATCTCGTTCGGATTCGGCCGCCTGGCCCCGGGGTCGATGCGCCACTCGTGCAACATGATGGCGAAGTCACGATCCGCGCGGGTCTTGGGGCGCCTCGGGTGAATCACGAACAATCCCGTCAGGCCCAGGGCCATCTGGGTCATCTCGTCGTGGTGCGAGTGGTACATGCATGTCCCCGATTGCCGCAGGGTGAACTCGTACTTGAAGGTCTCGCCCGGAGCGATGGCCTTCTGGGTGAGTCCGCCCACCCCGTCCATCCCGTTGGGTAGCAGAACACCGTGCCAGTGGACAGTGGTCGGGGCCGGCAAGCGGTTCGTCACGTAGATCCGGACACGGTCGCCCTCGACGGCTTCGATGACGGGACCGTGTACGCGTCCGTTGTATCCCCAGCAACGCACCTTGAGGCCGGGAGCCATCTCATGGTCCACCTCCTCGGCCACCATGTGGAAGACCTTGGCGCCCCCGGCTATCTTCCAGGGAAGTTTGGCGCCGTTGGGAACGACCACCGGCGTGTAGTCCCGGTTCGGTCGCGCCAGAGGAACGCCGCGGTCGGCGGCCAAGGCCCGCCCAGACGCTCCGGTCAGGGCTGCCACCGTGCTACCTGCGATCAGAACTTCCCGTCGGGTTACGGAGTTACCGTCGGCCGATGACGTTGCACGCGGATCACGGACCATGGTGGTGCTCTCCTTCGATGGGCGAACTCTTCGGTGCGGGGCTCGTCCGGACCTCCGGCAGGCGCCCGCCGACCGCCCGCGTGAGCTCCGCTCGCGCCATCCAGTAGTCGCGCAGCGCTTCGAGGTAACCTCTTTGCGCGTCGACCTCCGCCTGCTTGGCGGCGATCAGCTGAAACAGGCTAACGAACATGCCGTTGTAGTGAAGCTGAGCCTGCTCGACGAGCTGGCGGCGCAGCGGAAGGACGGTGTTGCCATAGTGAAGAGCCGTCTGGCGGACGGCGACGAGCCGCGCCTGAGCAAGCCGCACCTCCGAGCGGGTATTGATGGCGACGGCCGAAAGCCGCCGTTCCTGCTCGCGTCGCTGAGCCTCCAGTCGCGCGATATACGCCTGCCTCCGATCAAAGAGGGGCAGGTCAATCACCAGGTTCGGGCCGATGACCCGTGGACCATCTGGATCTCGATGGGCATCGACGCCGACCTCCAGTCGCCCCACCAGGCGGGTGGTCCGCGCCAGATCCACCGCTTTCGCCAGCAGGACAGTTTGTCGCCGGACCGCATCCACGTCCAGACGCTGCCTGATCGCCAACGATTCCAGGTGGTCAACCTTGGGCTCATCGGTCGGCAGCGTCCGGAGCGTTTCTTTCATCTCCCAGCTCGTGGTCTCGCCCCAAAGGCCAAGTAGGCGGTTGATCTTCTCCCGGGACTCCAGGAGCTCAATTTCCTCGCGCGCCAGATCGAGTTTGGCCTGTTCATACGATGCCCGTTCGGTGCCATGTTCGAGCGCGCTGATGTTGCCCGCTTCGAACTGGCGATCCGACAGCTCGGACGCGCCATGAGCCCCTTCCACGACAGTCCGACGGAAAGCGACCAGTTCGACACTGGCCTGCATCGTCGCGACGGCCTTTTCGACTTCTGCGCTGAGATCGAGCGCGCGATGGGCGACCCGCACCGTGTCGGCCTCGAACTGCTCGCGTGCGATCTCCTTGCGCAACGGCAGCACGAATAGATCCAGAAAATCCTGGACCAGAGAAAATCGGACCTCGGCGACGCTTCCCGGCGAAATACTGAAACCCAGATCCGCGCTGAAGGTCGGGTTTCGCAGAAGGCCGGCTTGAACCATCTCGGCTTGCGAAACGCCCAGTTCCTCGTAGGTGGCTTGCAGATCGGGGTTGTTGACCAGTGCGATCGCGATCGCACGCTCACGGGTCAAACCGGACGAGACAATCTTGCGCACCCAGTCCGCCACCCGGGCGTCATCGGGCGGGCCGTGCTCCCACTGCGTTTTGCGACCGGAGCGCTGCTCGACCAGGGACGCGACCTGGTCATGACCGCGCTCCTTCGATACGGTCACGCAGCCGGAACTCGCGAGTGCTGCGAGGAAGGTCACTTGCCTGCTGGTCACTGCTTTTCCGGCGGCAGCGGTACAGCTTTCTTTTTCGGTTCGAGCTTCATGCCGCACTTTGGGCATCGTCCAGTCTTCGTTGAGGCAACATCTGGGTGCATGGGACAAACGAAGGCGGGTTCGGACTTTTTCGCCGGAGGGGCCTTCTTTTCCCCGGACGAGGGTTCTGGAGCCTTTGGCTCAGCCGTGGGGGGCCCCCCGTGATGATGATGCTCGGCCGCCGGTTCGCCAGCCGAGCCGGTCCCGGTCGTTTCAAACTGCGTGGTATCGGCTCCGTCGGCGGAAACCGTTACGGAGAAGGCCGTCAATACGGGCACCGGCGCCGCTTCCGGAGCCTGGGGGTTGGCGGGATCCAGCGCGAGGGAGCGGACAGGCGCCGCGGACGCACAAC
This sequence comes from Myxococcales bacterium, assembly GCA_025350815.1. GTDB lineage: Bacteria > Myxococcota_A > Polyangia > Fen-1088 > Fen-1088 > JANXXE01. The sequence continues at coordinate 26,831 of JANXXE010000167.1, forward strand.
CTGCCAGAAACCAAATACAAGCGACGCCAGTGAACGACTGGAGGGATCGACTTCGGGACCACATGGTGCCCCAAGCATCCCGGAATCAAGCACGCGGCGCAATTGTCACCGCGCGAGTTACACCTGGAGCGGCGTGGCGGTTTCGTCGTCAGGCCGCCCGGGCCAGCGCCATGGAAACTATCCTGCTCGCTGCTCGCACCGATCCTCGGGATCGTCGGTGCAGCGATGCACTTCGACAGTCACGTGGGCTAGATCATCGAACTGTCGGAGGAGGATCTTGTAGTGGCTGGGGTCGCGCGGCTTGTGGGTCACGATCGACACGATGGCCGCTATGTGGCGGCGCCCGACGCGCCAGAGGTGAAGGTCCGAGACGCGGTTGTCGAGATCAGCTTCGATGGCCGCTTGAATCTGGCGTCGGCGGTCGTCGGGGACTTCGGAGTCAAGGAGTACGGCGCTCGTGTCCCTCAGAAGGCCCCAGGACCAGCGAGCGATGACAATAGAACCGAGGATGCCGGTCAACGCATCCATCCATGTCCACCCGAGGAACTTGCCGACCGTCAGCGCACCAATCGCAAGGAGCGAGGTCACCGCGTCGGCAAGGACGTGCAAATATGCCCCGCGAAGGTTGTGGTCATGATGATGGTCGCTCTCGTGGTCCTCTTCGTGCTCGTGGTCCCGCAGAAGGAGGGCGCTAACGAGGTTCACGACCAGGCCCACCACCGCCACGCCTATCGCCTCGTTGAACCGGATGTTCACGGGCGATGCGAGTCGACCTACGCTTTCGGCGAGGACGAGCAATGCGACGACGGCGAGACTCACGGCGCTTCCGAATCCCGCGAGCGCGCCGACCTTGCCCGTCCCGAAGCTGTAGCGGCGATCGTTCGCTCGTCGGCGAGCGTAAGCGTACGCGAACGCCGCGACCCCGAGAGCCGCCGCATGCGTCGCCATGTGCCAGCCGTCAGCCAGGAGGGCCATCGATCCAAAGGCGATACCCGCGATGATTTCCAAGATCATCATTGAGAAGGTCAGCACGATCACCCAACGCGTCCTGCGCTCCCCGCGGTGGATCTCTTCGGTTCCAAACGTATGACTGTGTTGCCACTGCTGAATCTCGTTCACATGCATGGTTAACTCACCTTGTTTTCTAAGCGCCCAAGTCCTTATCTTGCACGGTTTCAGGGAAGTCGCACTTGGGTCTCCCGTCCCGCCCCGCCGTCGTTCTCGGTCTGTTCAGCCCCCCGCGGCAGCCTGGTCTATCGGCAAACTTGAAGGGACACTTGCTCAAAGACGGCTGAGATCCGCCGCGCGCGACTTGCGACGCCGCGAGCCACCAGAATTCCGACAAGCAGGGCGAGGCCAGGCAACCCGGACAGCGACCGTGAGAAGTCCCCCCCAACCCTACAGCCACACCCCTCCGGCGCCGGCGGTCGTTTTCGGCCCGTCGGGCTCTGGATCATTGCCCGCCTGTCCTCCCATGCAGCCGGCTTCCACGGTTCTGCTCCTCGCACGGCATTCAGTCCATCGCGAGCCGTAGATCACGATGGTTGGAGTTGCCCCGATTTGGTGGACACCACCGCTCAGTAAAATGGGCGTAGAAAAGGTGCCATATGTCGAGCAGCGAGATGAAGCGAATCCGACGTGTCCACACGCGTGAGTTCAAGGCCGAGACGGTAGGCCTTGTGCGGGCGGGCGGGCGGAGTGCGGCGCTCTCGATCGGATGAAAAAGCAACGCATCGTCAATGAGCTCACCGGTTTCAAGCGCAACCGCGTGTTCGCGTATGCGCCGTACGTCGAGCTGCTAAGCGAGGGCACCGGGCCGATCCGCTAAGCGCGAACTTTACACGGAAGTTCAGGGCGAAGTTGAAGGCCCTTTTCGACGTTTCAGGGCGCCCTGGGGCCCTTCCGAAAATCTCTAAGTTGTTGAAACTTTTGAGCGGGAGAAGGGACTTGAACCCTCGACGTCAACCTTGGGAAGGTTGCAGTTGATGTCGTGATTTCCATAACTTAGCGGAAGCATTTGACGGTTGGCGACGTTTCAGGACGTTTGGAGACGATTCCCTCACGCTGCCTAGTTGCACACGTAGGCGGGGTCGCCCCCGACGAACTTGCAGGCCAGCGGGCTCTGGCAGGCGAGGGGGCTCGAACTCGAACCGATGCAACAGCGTTGGCCCGCCCCGCCGCACTTGCTGCATGTCCCCGCGGTGCCGGCCGTGGTGACCACGCAGGTCGTGCCGTTGGCCGCGCACCAGCGGGTGCCCCCCGCGGGGGACGTACAACACGCCTGGCCGTCGCCGCCGCAACCGCCGCAGCTTCCGGCGGAGCAGGTGGCGGACGAATAGACGGAGTAGCAAGCTTTGCCGCTGCCCACGCAGATCCCGCCGGCCGCGCTGTTGGGCGTCACGCAACAGCTGCCATCGGTGCACTGGTTTGCGGCACAGCACGGGTTTCCGGCAATGCCGCACTTGAGGCACTGATAACTTCCGGAAGCGTTCAAGCACTGGGTGCCGTCAGCCGTGCACTTCGAGCCTGCACAGCACGGCTCGCCCGACCCACCACACTTCGCGCACTGACCGCCGAGCCCGCTTTGGAGGCAGGTGGTTCCGGCCGTGCTGCAGGTATTGCCCGGGCAACAAGCTTCGCCGAGACCACCGCACTTGGCGCACCGGTAGTCGGAGTTACCCTGGTACACGCACCCCGTGCCGGCCACCCCGCAGGTGTTGCCGGCGCAGCAGGGGCCGCCCACGGCACCGCACTTGAGGCACCTCGAAGGGCCGCCTTCGTACGCACACGCGAGCGTCGTGTCCGCGCAGCGGCTGGCGGCTGTGCCGGGGCAGCACGCCTCGGTGTCGGCGCCGCAGGGACACCGCCCGGCCTTGCAAGCGCCGACGCTGGCGCCGTTGTAGCTGCAGCTGGTGCCATCGGGCACGCACTGGTTGTTGAAGCAGCATCCGCTGCCGTTGCACTTGCTGCCAGCGCAGCAGGGGCTGCCCGGGTCGCCGCACACCTGGCAGGTGGCCTCGCCCAGGTTGGACGACGAGCAGATCGTGTTTGGGCCGCACGCCGTTGCCCCGGGGCAGCACGGCTCGCCGGGATTTCCACAGCTGACGCAGTTGCCGCCCCGGCACGCCAGCCCGTCGTAGCAAGTGCTGCCACAGCACGTTTGCCCCTTCGAGCCACAGCCCGAGCAGCGGCCGCCCGTGCACATGCCCACCGATGTCGTGCCAGCCATGCAAGCGGAGCCCTGCGCCTGACAGATGTTGTTGAAGCAACACCCGCCATCGGAACAGGTCGTTCCACCACAGCAAGGCCCGCCCGATTTCCCGCAAGCCACGCACAGTCCCGCGTTGTTACACGCGAGCGTCGAATCCAGACAGATCGGAGTCCCGTTGCTAGCGACGCAGCAGGGCGTCCCGGCCTCGCTGCCACACTTCGCGCAGGTCGTCCCCGTGCAGCGCGTGGCGGGCGCGGTGCAAGTTGCGAGGTTGGCGCCGACAGCGGCGCAGCAAGCGCCGCCCGGTCCGCCGCAGGTGCCGCAAACGCCGTTCGAGCAGATCCCCGCGATAGGGGCGCAGTTGCCCCCGCTGACCACGCAGCGGCCTGAGACACAGCAGCCACCTGCAGCGCACGCGTTGCCCGGACAGCAGACATTGCCGGCGGTGCCGCAAGAGGCAGAGTCGGCTCCGGCAGGTGGGCCGTCGCGCCCGGTTGAGGGCGAGGAGTCGACGCCGGGGGTGGTTGGCGCGTCGATGAGCGGACCGTCGGTGCCGGAGGGCACGCCAGAGTCGGAGCCGGGGGTGCCGCCGCCGTCGGACGACGACGCTGAGCCGTCAGAAGTCGATTTGCTCGACCCGCAGGAGGATGCGGCGAAAAGGCCCGCCAAAACGACGCCCAGGAACCCGCAACGCTGTCTTGTCATAAGCAATTTTTCCCTTTGTGAAGGCCGAGTCGCCCGAATCGATCGTTCAAGACCGAAAGATTGTGGCGACCGTACTACGCGCACGCCGCCGATCCACAAAAACCGTGAAAAAAAACCTCGGCGGCGCACGGACGGCGCGAGTCTCGATCTGGACGCGGCGGGCCATTACCTCATGTGCCCAGGAGCCGCCAAGGGACGCGACGGACCGCGGCGGCCGGCCCGGCCCGCGCTTCTCCGAGCTGTCGTACTTGCTCGCGGCCAGGGCGCGGAACCACGCCAGGATCGTCTCGGGCTTCACGATCTGGCAGCAGGTGCGCCGCTCGTCGGGCGTCAGCGCCGTACCCTTCAAGGCCAACCGGCGCCGCTGCTCCGCGGTGAAGGTGATGCGCTCGGTTCCGGTCTTGGCGGCGTAGGCGATCATCGCGACGAGGAACTGGAGTTGAAGGGGCAGGTAGAGCATCGACCGAGGGCCAGGTAGCGTGGTGGGCGCTCGCGA
>JANXXE010000023.1 GCA_025350815.1 Myxococcales bacterium
GATCGCCGCCCACGGCTGGCCACGTCTGGTTCGTAGCGAGGGTTGAACGCAAAGGAGGTGGAGGTGGGTCGTGTGTCAGTTTTCGCGGCGTCCGAGGCCGCTCGGCCGTCTGCGGCCGACGCCAAGCCGAGGCCGAGCGCGTGGCCGCGCAGCGGCCGTATCAGCGCGTCCGCGAAAACTGACACACCACCCACCTCCGCCGACCACGCTCAATCCGAGCGGAGGCAACCAGGAGATGTGACGAATCATGAGCCGCTGCAACTAAATTTAGGGTCGCGTGCACGGCTGATACATCGGATCGCAGCCGCCCCTCGGTGCAGGCACCACGGCCGACGCTGCATCGTCGGGATCGGCCTCGCGAAAGTATCCGTCGCCGTCGGCATCCACGCGCGACGGATCGCGTGCGACGTAGGGATCCCCGTTGACCGTGTATGAGACACCATCGCTGGAGCGCACGACCACGTGCCCCGCGACCCGGGCACCGCGCAGCCTGGTTTTCAGGTCGCCCCGTTCGGTCAGGTAGACGGCGCCGGCAGCCGACAGCCTGTCGAGGGTGGCCTGCCGGGGATGCCCGAAGGGATTGCCGTCCCCGACAGAAATGATCGACACCCGGGGGGCGAGTTGGGCGACGAAGGTGGCGTTGCTGGAGTGATCGCTGCCGTGGTGGTTGGCGCGATAAACGTCCACGTCGCCCACCAGGCGGGCAACGTGGGTTTCGACGTCGTGATACGCATAGCCGTAGTCGCTGCTGGCGAATTCGCCCGACAGATCGCCGCCCAGGAAATAGTCGAACTGGCCGAAGCGCAGGCGCAGCGCCACTGAATAGTCGTTCTCGTTCGGGGGCGCGGCGTCGCGGCTGAAGTTGCCGGTGCGCAGAAGGCCGGCGCCGTCGCTGGCGATGATACGCAACGAAACACCCGGGCCAAGATCGAGGCGCGTGTCCAGCCCCGCGACCGCGGGATTCAGTTGTTTACGCCCGTCGCCGTCGAGATAACTGCGCCAGCCGCGCAAGGTGCCGGCAGCGTCCCCCAGGTACGCGCGAAAATCTCGGTGCAGCGTCTGGCCGACCTCGAAGCCCTGAACATTGACCAGGTGCCACAGGCCACCCTTGCCGACGTACCCAATGTGGTCGAGGTGAAAGTGGGTGATGAGGACGTAGTCCAGCCGCGCGCAACCGAGCACGCCCTTCACGTAGCTGCCTATCCTCTGGGCACCCGTCGTCAGATCCCAGTCGGTCTCGCCGGCGTCGACCAGGACGGTCCGACCGGTGGGGCCCACAATCAGTGTCGAGTCAGCCTGGCCGACGTCCAAGTGGTGAATTTCGAGAACGCCGCGATGCCACGTCCCTGTGCCGCAACCGTCGGCGGCGGCGCCCGCACCACAGCCGGGCGAGATGAGTGCCGCGACGACGGCCGAGGTGTACAGGGCGCGACGTGGGCCAGGCATGCACGCTTATCGGGGACACGCTGCCCGCGGTGTCGCGTGACAGCTACGATTCCCGATCGTTTTCGTCTTCGAGATGAAACCGATGCATGAAGCGATGAAACACGGGCGCGATCACAACGCCGGTGCCGGCCAGGAAGATGACGCCGCTCCACAGTGCGTAGACACTGGCGAACAGCTTGGCCGCGTCGGTGGGCAGCGGCGACACTGGCCCCATGCCGGTCAGGATCATGGAGGCGTTCAAGAAGGCGTCCACCCAGCCAAGGCCCGCAAGGGAATGGTAGCCGGCCGTCCCCATTGCCAGCGAGGCCAACAACAGCAAAGCCGCCAGGCCCACGCTGCGGCCAAGCCGCAGAATGAATTTCGTACGCGGCAGCAACGGCTGCTGGCGGTGTTCGAGCTTCACGAGGTGCCCCCTTCGCCTATGGGGTCACGTAGTTCGCTGTGCCGGGCGGCGCGCCCGCCAACCACTGGCCCAACACCTCGACCTTGCCCACAGCGTCGAGGCCGGCGAAGTTCTGGACCAGCCACGCCGCAGCGATGGGACGCGAAGGCCCGATCGCAAGCTGGGGGTACAGCTTGCGCGCGTCGGCTGGACTTGCCGCCAGCAACTGCCGGCCGGCATCCACCGTCAAGCCGCCGCTGGCCACGGCGAACGCCTTGACTTCGGGATTCGTGTCCCCGGCCACCGACGCCAGCAGCGATCGCGCGAAATCGTCAGTGCGCGTCGCCAGCGCCCTGGCCGCCGCGACGCGGACGCGCTGGTCGTCCTTCTTCAACATCTTGCCAAGCAGCTGCGCGGTGGCGGCCGTCGCAGATCTGCCCAGTTCCGCCGCGACCATTTCGTACGGACGGGGGTCGGACTCCTTGAACAACAGGTAAAGCTGCCCCAACTCCGCGTCACCCGCGGCACGCACCACGCCAGCCGAAGCCGCCGCACGCACATCGACGTTGGGGTCCTTGAGAAACGGTATCAACTTGTACACCGTGGCCCTGCCCGAGCCCGGCCTCACACCCGCCAGGATCGCGGCGCTGCGGACGCCCGGAGCCGGATCGTTCTTCAGCGCACCCAGCGCATCCAGCGCCGCGGGCGCCGGGCTGTCCGACAGGGTCTTGATCGCCGACATGCGCACCGCCATCGCCACCTTCGCGTTGCCCGCCACGGCGCCGAGGCCCGGGACGCAATCCTTTTCAAGCGAGAATGCCAGCGCCGCCACGGCCGCCTCCTGCGCGGGACCAGGATCCTTCGTCAGGTTGTCTTTGATGAGGGGGCACAGGGGCAGCTTGGCTTTCACGAAGGCCTGGGCTGCCATCGCCGACTCGGCCCCGCCCTGTTGCAGCGTCTGCTGCACGACAGCCAGCGAGGACTGGTCGCCAGCCGCCAGCAGTCCCGCTGCGGCCGCCCGCGCCGTGGCAGGCTCGCCCAGGGCGCGTTTGAGCCAAAGCCGCGCAAACCACGACAGCACCGGGTCGGGTTCCGTCTTCGCGACGGCGGCCACGCGGCGCCAGGCGTCCGCGTCCTTCTTCTTCGCCAGATACCGCGGAACGGCGTCTTCAACGGCATCCTCCCGCGACACCGTTCTGATGTCGGAACACAGACGGTGGTCGCGATAGAAATTCCACTCGAAGTAGCCCTGACCGTCGTCGGATCGAGCAGACGCCGGCAGCGGGGGCCAGGGCCCGCTTTCACGCACGATGGACACGGCCAGATCGTCAAGCTCGGCCAGGCCCGAATGAACCGTGACGTCGGCTGATTGAATCACCCCGGACGGCAGGACGTTGATCCGCACGGCCACGCGAAGGGAGGCGTCGTTGAAGGGGTTTCGTCCGGGCACCAGCGCCCAGACGAAGTTCTTCGACCAGCGACGATGTACACGATCGTGGATGACTTGCAGGTAGGCGCCCACCTCGCCCTTGGCCTTGATGGGCGGCTCGGGAATCGACTTCACATCCGCAGCCAGCGACCCACGCGACACCGCGCTAAACAACCCGACGACCATCCAGAGGGCCGCCCCTTGTCGAAGACGCCTACGTGTCATCACCAGACTCATCGTCTGTTCAGCATACGCACGAATCGCAGACACGTACGAAGACATGTACGAAGACATGTACGAAACATGCGTCCTTGAAGCGCAAAAAGAAGCGCAAAAACTGCCCAAACAGTCTTCAGTCATACACTTCATCGCGTATGATGCCGCGCCATGAAGCTGAAACATGGTGCCCGTGACGTCGCTGCGTGGCTGATTCTGTGTGTCGCGCCCGGCTGTGGCAGCGACGAGTCCAAGGTGGCACCGCCGGTCGGTACCGTGGTGGACGAAAAGACGCTGGAGATCGGCGACCAGCCGCAGGCGGTGGTGCTTGGCCGCGGCCCGCAGGCCGCCGAACTGCAATTTTCGCCGAACGCCGCCGCACAGCGGGCGCCCGTGACGGTGCGACTGGCCTCGAACATCAACCGGCGGGCGGCGACGCCAGCCAGCGGTACTGCCGTGCAGGTCGCAACGCGGGGCCTGACGCTGACGCCGCCTGCGCGAATGCGCCAGATGCTGCCCCCGCCCCCCCCGCGCCGCGCCTACGTCGCTGCCTATTCGCCTGAACAGGGGGACGCGTGGGAGCAACAGGGCGCCGCGCGCGCGCCGATGGGCGCCGTCGCGCAAGACGGGATGGCGACCTACGAGATCGATGTCAACGGATCGGGCCTGTGGTCCATCGTCACGGCCCCCATCGTGCCGCAGCTGGCCCAGTTCAGCCCCGTGGTGGGCCTGGCGGGCACCGCGCTAACCCTGCTGGTCACGGGCACCGACTTCGACGAGACCGCGACCGTGTACTTCGCCGACATGCACGTCCCGACGGAGATCATGTCGCCCACGATGTTGCGCGCGCAGGTGCCAGCCGCGCTGAATACGCATGCGGGTCAGTTGTCTGTGTGGGTGGAAAACGGAATTGGCAGCCTCGCCCGGCGCAGCAATGTCCTGTACTTCACCGTCAGTCCCGCGGTCGGCGCGCCGGAGATCGTCGACTACAACCCGGACAACGGCGTGGTCGGCGACAAGGTACAGATCGTTGGGCGCAACCTGGCAGGTGACACGCTGAAGATCGCCGACGCGCATGGACGGCCAGCGACCCCGGGCGCCGGCGCCAGTCTGGTGTGGATCGGCGAGACGCTGCAGACCGTTGAATTCGTCATCCCGCAAGGCTGGCAGACGGGACCCATATCGTTCTCCAACGGCAAGGGGGCTTTCGAGGGAAGGATCTTCAACGTCGGCAAGAACCTCGCACAGACAATGGGGGCCAAGATCTCCGCCAGCACCGAATACGGCGGAACGTGGACGATCCCGCGCGGCGCCGACAACAACCTGGTCACCAGCTGGTTTTCCGCGAACGGGGACTGCGCCTCCGTTACCTCGTGCACGACGGTGCCGTGGTTCAAGGTGACGCTGCCGGCGTCGCAGGCCATCGGGCGCATCGCCCTGCGTGGCAACCGCGAATACAAAAGCGGCTACGATTTTATACACGGCAAGTTCGAACTTCTGGCCGCCGACGACACGGTCCTGTGGTCGGCGTCGTACGACCTGCCCGAGCCCGATCGCGATCTCGATATCGCGCTGTCCAGCCCCATCGACGCGGTCGCCGTCAAGTTCACCAGCGAGAAGGACGAGAGCACCGAACCCGGACTTGCCGAACTTGAAGTCTTCGGTTTCTGACCTTGCCTGGCGGCAAACATGATGTGATCCTCGTTACACGATGATGAAGCAGCGGTACGAGGTCGGCGTTCGATCCTTCATGATCCTTTGCAGCGCCCTGGCTGGCGCCTGCACGACGGATCCGGGAATCAGTTCAGCAGGCGCAGGCGCAGGCGCAGGCGCAGGCGGCGCCATCACCGGCAGCGGTTCCGGTGGGGGCGGCGGCAGCACGGGCGTCCCGGGTGGCGGCGCGGCTGGCACAGGTGACGCCGGATTCACTCTGAAGATTCCCGATGGCGGCGCAACATCGACCGAGGCAGGCGCCGCGGAAAAGTGCGGTATCACGGCGACGGTGCGCGATTTCAAGGACGACCACCCCGACTTCGAGAAATTCCTGGGTGCGCTCAAAGGCATCGTCGCGAACGATCTGGGGGGCGACGGCAAACCGGTGTACGCGCCGGCCGGCCCCACGGCGGTGACATCCGGCAAAGACGCCTTTGATCAGTGGTACCGCGACGTCCCCGGCGTGAACATGAAGCTGTCGGTGCCGCTGCCGCTGCAGGCCATGCCCGGCGGAAAATACGTCTTCGACGATTCAAACTTCTTTCCGATGGACAACATGGGATTCGGCAACCAGGGCCGAGACCACAACTTCCACTTCACGACCGAGATTCACGCCACGTTCAGGTACAGCGGCGGCGAGAAATTCACCTTCCGCGGCGACGACGACGTCTGGATCTTCATCAACAAGAAACTGGCCCTCGACCTAGGCGGCGTGCACGGCGCGCTGATGGACACCATCGACTTCGACCGACAGGCCGCCGCCCTTGGCATCACGGCCGGCGGCACCTACGCCTTCGACGTCTTCCACGCCGAACGCCACACCAACGCCTCGAACTTCCGCATCGAAACGTCAATCGCCTGCCTGCGCACGGTCCAGTGAACTTGCGCCGTGGCGGGGCCAACTGCCACACGGGGTCACGAAGCGCCACGCTCTGCCACGGCCAAGTGGGGGAAAAAGTGAGGGAGGATCGGCTCCAAAAACGGTGTTCGGCCGGAATCAGTTTCGGGGGCCAGGTCACCGACCCGATCCGTCAGCTGATCTCAGATCTGATCGCAGATCTTGCAGGCTGCGTCCATATGTAGCAAGATGTTACATGCGTGCCTGGCCCATCAACTTCCGCGCAGGCGCTGAGATGGGCGACAGAGGCGCTGGGGAACGGTCGGTACTGGGTGGTCGACCACGCCAGAGATCGACAGCGACAGCGAGGAGTCACGGTCGCCGACATGAACAGCATCATCAAGAAAGCGACGGCCTGCGAGGCGTATCCAGACGGCGTTCCCCGTTTCGGCGGGACGTGTTGGCGCGTGACCGGACCGAGCCTCGACGAGATCGCGACGGCAATTGGCGTCGAGGTCTATGTGGACCACCTCGGCAAGCGGCTGGTTATCGTCACGGTGTTCTGATGGGAAGGAGCAGATGTCATGAAAAGCGGTGATTTTAGGGCCGGCAGCATCTGCCCGAGCTGCGGCAAGGGGAAGCTGAGGGTCAAGCCTGGCAAGCGCGACCTCGGGCCGCTGCTCGGCCTCAACGAGGTCACCGTCAAGAATCTCTCGGTGCCCGCTTGCCCGGCATGCGGCGCAGTCCTCGTTCCGGGAGACGTGCTCGAGCTCGTCTCGCTCGCAATCGCCGGCTCCATGCTGACCCAGGCCGAGCTTGAGCCGATCGAGGTGAGGTTTCTCCGGAAGCTGCTCGAGTACACGCAGGCGGAGCTCGCCGAGCACCTCGGCGTTGATCGCGCCACGGCCAACCGATGGGAGCAGGAAGGCGGTCGCATGACCGGCGCGAATTCCTACGCTCTGCGTTCCCACGTCTTCATGCAGCTCGGCAAGAAGGCCGGACCGCTGTTCGAGGCCGCCGAGAAGTCGTTGAAGGAGCACTCAGCCCCTCGGCCGGCTGTGCCCGCCTATCGAACCCTCGACGTCGAACGGCTCAGGGCTGCGTAGCGACCGACGACGATCCCGACCTTCAGCCCGCTTCTCGATCGATGGCAGCCGGCACTTGGGCCGACTCCGGCCGGACCTCCACGTCGAGACATTCCGCCGGCGACGCGCCAAAGGCCCAGATAGAGCCCACGCGGTGCGACCGCAAGCACCCCGGCGAAGGTGCCAATCACCTCGCCGGGTTCCCGGGTTGAGTGCGGTCGAGGAGATTTGAACTCCTGCGTTCTTTCGAACACCAGAACCTGAATCTGGCGCGTCTACCAGTTCCGCCACGACCGCGTAAGGGAGGCACCTTAAAGAAGGCCCCGCGTAAAATCAAGCCGGGCGACGAGATGATTTTTTGAGGCGGGAAAGCTCGGTTTCCAGGGCCAGTATATCGGCCTCGCGCTGGCGCAGTTCGGCCTTCAGGGCTTGCGTGGCGGCAGCGGCCGCGGCGACCTCGCGCAGGGCCCGATCCCTGTCCAGCGACGCCAGCTCGATCGCGGCGGCATCATCCGAGATCTGCCGCAGGTGGCGTTCGGCCTCGCGGCGCAGGGCCGACAGCGCGGCGTCCCGCTGGTCGCGCTGATCGTCCGCGGTCATCATTGTCTCGCGCAGGCTGTCCCTTTCGGCATTCAGCTCGTCGCACTGCCGCCGCAGTTGCGCCACTTCCTGGTCGGCGGAGGGCGACGGGGGCGCCTCGCCCAACGACATCCACAGCGATTCCTTCAGAACCCACGTCCGCTCGCGCCCATTCGTACACAGGGCCAGGTGAAACGACGGGCTCGCCGCCAGGTTGGCCATGTCTTCGTTGACGGCGACGGCCTCGACCCCCGACACCGAAAATCCGACCCCGCGAAAACGCGTCTCCGCGACGATGTCGACCGTCGTGAAATGAAAGCGCAGCAGTTCGTCGAAGACCGTGCGCGAGATCCCTCCGGACAGCTTGCCGCGCCCGGGCCGCGGGGCGGAATGGGGCACCCGCACCACGCAGCAGCCAGTCGGGCGCAACACGCGGGCCAGGTCGGCCAACAGGCGGTGACGGGCGATGTCATCGGCCCCCTCGGGCAAGCCGCCCAGGCACAGCACGACGTCGAAGGCGCCGTCTGCCGCGTCGATCTTGGGGGCGTCCGCCGGTGCCAGCGCCACGCTGCGCGCGCGGGCCTCGGTCAGGAAAGTGGCCGACGCCGGCATGGGCGACGCGACGTCCAGGACGGACCGGCCGCGGACCAGCGGTTCGAGGAAGACGTACAGGCCCCGCTCGGGTGGGGCAGTCTCCGTGGCGGATGGCGTCGACGTGGGGGTGGCGGACATGGGTGCGGCTCGCGCTGCCGAGTGTCCGTCCCGCAGCCAGCACGCGCAAGACCGGGCACGGAAGCGGGCGGACCGTGGTTCTTCGTGAGATAGTGACCGGCGACGCACATGAAGCAGAGATTGGGTCGCACCCTGGCCTGGCTGGTGACCACGGGCCTGCTTGCCTATCTGTTCTGGAAGATTCCGATGTCGCAGATGCTGGCCGCCCTGCGCGGGGCCGCCGGCTGGACGGCACCGGTGCTGGCGGTGCTGGTGCTGGTGATCTACGTCGCCGACTCGCTGGCGATGTGGAAAACCTTTGGCTGGTTCGTCACGCCGCTGGCATTCGGCGAGGTGCTGGTCATCCGCGGCGCCACCTACGTGCTGGCGCTGGTGAACTACGCCCTGGGCCAGGGGGCGATCGTTTACTTCGTGAACCGGTCACGCGGGGTTCCCATCATCCGCGGCTCGGCGGCGGTGCTGCTGATAATGGGCATCAACGTGCTGCTGCTGTTGTTCCTGACCACGGCCGGCGTGGCATCCGGTGCTGACACGGTGCCGGCCCTGAAAACCGTTTTGAAAGTGGGCTATGCGGGTCTGGCCGTGTACATGGTGGCCGTCATCGCCAAGCCGCGCTGGCTGACCCGGCGCCCCCTGTTCGACGTGTTGTTGACCGCGGGCGTGTCGGGGTATCTGAAAGCGCTGGTGGTTCGCGTGCCCCACGTGATGTCGCTGGTGGTCTTCAGCTACGCCTCGCTGCACGCCTTTCATGTCGACGTGCCGTTCATGCAGGCGGTGATGTGCCTGCCCGTCGCGTTCCTGGTTGCGCCCATTTCCGTGCAGGGCCTCGGCACCACGCAGGCCGCGATGGTGTTTTTCTTCGCGCGCTACGCCCCCCCAGGGGATCGGTCGTCGCAGGAGGCGGCCGTATTTGCCGCCAGTCTGGCCGGCCAGGCCATCGCCATCGTCGTGCAGCTGTCCCTTAGCCTGGTGTGCGTGCGCAGCCAGATCGCCCGCGATCTCAAACAAGTCCCTGCCACTTCCTGAAAGATCCCATGCGCCCACCACAGCCCGCCAAACGCACGGAATACAAGAAACCGAGCCGCATCAACCCGGTCTCGATCTCGATCCTTCTGGTCATGGCCGGGCTTGCCTACGTGGGATACTGCGTGTGGCCCGTGCTGGCGCTGCGGGCGGCGGCAAAGGACGAACTTTACGGCGTCCTGCCCCAGCTGTACCGCGCGCAGTTGAAGGCACCAGGTCTGATCGAGCCCGAGATCGTGCGCATCCGGAAAGAGGTCGTCGCCAATCTGCGCAAGGATGGCGTCAAGGATCCCCGTTTGCAGGTCATCCTTACCCACAACAAGAAGGTGGTGACCGCCGAGGCGCGCTTCACCCTGGTCGCCTTCTTCCCGTGGCTCGACAAGACACGCCCCTTCCCGATCGTCCTGCACGTCGAGACCAGCGCGGAACGAATTGACTGGTGACCGTGCTACAATTCACGACCTAGTTACCGGGTCCGCATGGCGAAGATCATTGTCCAGAGCAGCGACGGGCGACGCGAGTTCGATCTGGGACCGATCACCAAGGTCGGCCGGCACCCGGACAACGGCATCCAGATCCTGGATCGCATCGTCTCGAAGGAACACGCGCAGATCCTGCGACAGGCGAACGGCCGTTTCCTTTACCGCGATCTGGGTAGCCTGAACGGCTCGTTCCTGAAGGGCGAGCGCATGGGCGAACACCTGTTAAGCGAGGGCGATGAGATCACCCTCGGTGGCGCCAAGATGACATTCCGGGATCACTCGGTGTCCGAGGCCGTCCTGCAGCAGGTCACCATCGATCCGGCATCCAACGAAACCTTGATCCGGCAGAAGCTTCAGGCGCGTTCGCGCGAATTCCTGCCCGAAAAACAGATTCCGGATGTCGAAACCGTCCGCCGCGACTACGAAAAACTGCGCCT
>JANXXE010000045.1 GCA_025350815.1 Myxococcales bacterium
CGGGCCACCGCCGGACTTGGCCGACGCGGAGGCCGACGCGGTGGCCGACGAGGTGGCCATTGTCGAGACGCGCGCCTGGTTGCTCGGTCGGCAGGGACAAGCTGCGGCGGCTTGCGAGGCGCTCCAGACGGGCATCGACAAATTTGATTCGTCGACAGCGGCCGCCACGTCCTTGCAGACAGGACGTCTCCGACTGTTGGCGCGGCTTGCGCGTGCTTTCGTCGCCGCAGGAAGGCTGTCAGAAGCCCTCGCCGCCAGCCAGGCGGTGATGGCCGCGCCCGGTCCGGCGGGCATTGTGGCACATGAGGCCGCCATCCTCGCGCGGGCCTACCGCGGCGAGATTGGTGCGGCGGACGCGCTGGTCGGCCAATTGAAACAGCGATTGTCCACCTGCCAGGTGGATGATCCGGCGCTGCGGGCTCGTTCGTATTATCTGGCGGGCCTCTGTGATCAGATGGGGGGACGAACAGGCGCGGCGGTCGCTGCCTACGGCGAGGCGCTGAAGCTGTACGGGGAGGGCGTCGACCCGCACGCCTGCGCAGCCGCGGCCTTGAATCTCGGCTGTGTGCTCGCGGATCAAGGGCGCTACGGCGCGGCCCTGCCTCAGTTCCAACGCGCCATTCGGGAGCTTGGCCGTTTGCAGGCTGCAGGCGATCTGGTGTCGGCGTTGTTCAACCTGGCGCTTCTGTTCATTCGCCTCGGTGATCCGGCGGCGGCGACACGTGCCGCTCGCAGGGTGCGCGAAGAAGCCGATGGGCGCGGCGTGGTCGTGTACCAGGCCTTTGCGGACTGCATAGAGGCCGACGTCCAGCGCTGGCAGCGGGCGCCGCAAAACGCGCTGCCCGGGTATGCACGGGCGGCCCACACTTTCAGGACGGCGGGACACACGGTGATGGCCATCGCCGCAGACGTGGCCCACGCCGAGGCGCTGGCTGAATGCGGCCGCTGGGACGACGCCTGCGCACATCTGCTGGCAATCGACAGCCGGGACACCTCGGCCAGCGGGGGGCAGATGGACGAGGCCATACTGCTCGCACGGGGCCGCGTGGCCCTTGGTCGCCCCGTACCGGAAACGGCGCCGGACGGTGAGATCGCCACGGACCTGATGACCCTCGGCGCACGTGCCCACAGCGCGGGGCGGGCGCCCACCGCCTGGCGCTCCTACCTTTTGTCCGCCCGCCTGACCCGGCGTCTGCACGACAACGCCGACGGCTCATGGAAGGCACCGCTCGCTACCGCCCGATCCATCTTCGAGGAGGTCAAGATGCTGACGCCGCCGCCGTATCGCCCTGGCCTGGATGCCGATCCCGACGCGCGTTTCTTCGCTAACGGCGCCGAGGCCTCTTCACCCAGCCGGCAGTCCGATCTCATTCACCGTGCCGATCGGGCTGAGAGCCGCCTGCGCCGACTGCTTCGTATCAACAAGCGCCTGAACAGCGAACTGCGACCCTCTCGCGTGCTTGAAACCATCATCGACACCGTCATCGAGCTGACGAATGCCGAGCGTGGATTCGTCCTGCTGAAGAACGAACTGGGTGTTCTCGAGATCAAGATCGCACGCAACATCGATCAGGCGACACTGGAGGGTCCCGAACTAGCCCTGTCGCGTTCGATAGCCGCGCGCGTGGCCGACGGTGGCGAGCCTATCGTGACGATCGATGCGTCCGGCGACGAACGTTTTCGCGCCTCACTGTCCGTCAGCAATCTGCGCCTGCGCTCGGTGCTTGCCGTCCCACTGGTCGTCAAAGGCAAGCCTGTGGGGGCCATCTATGTCGATCACCGCCTGCGCAAAGACGTGTTTGGCGACGACGATCTGGAACTCATCAGCGACTTCGCCGACCAGGGCGCCATCGCTGTCGAGAACGCCCGCTTGCTGGCCGAGTTGCGGCGGCGCGAACGCCAGGTGGAGGCCTTGAACCGGCGCCTGGAGGCGGACCTGGCCGCACGCAGCGAGGAGATCTCCGAGATTCGCCAGGAGATCAAGGAGAGCCACAAGGCGCTGGCCGTTCGCTACGACTATCACCAGATAGTGGGCCGCTCCCCCCGGATGCTCGAACTGTTCGCCTTGCTTGATCGGGTGACCGACACATCCCTTCCCGCGGTGATTCAGGGTGAAAGCGGCACCGGCAAAGAACTGGTGGCGCGGGCCATCCATTTCAATGGCGCCCGTCGGGACAAACCCTTCGTCTCCGAGAACTGCGCCGCCATTCCCGAAACCCTGCTCGAATCCACGTTGTTCGGTTACGTCAAGGGCGCCTTCACCGGCGCTGAGCGCGACGCGCGTGGCCTGTTCGCGGTTGCTGACGGCGGGACCCTGTTCCTGGATGAGGTAGGCGAGATGTCACCCGCCATGCAGGGCAAGCTTCTGCGCGTTTTACAGGAGGGCGAGCTGCGCCGCGTGGGCAGCGACCGGTCCCAAAAGGTCGACGTCCGCATTGTCGTCGCCACGAACAAGAACCTGGCCCGACTGGTCGAGGAGAAGAAGTTTCGCCAGGATCTTTTTTATCGACTGAGCGTCGTTCGCATTGATCTGCCCGCACTGCGGGAGCGCAGCGAGGACATTCCCCTTCTGGTGCAACATTTTCTGCAGGTGGCAGCGGGTCCGCGGGGACAGCCCAAGGCCATCGACAGCGCCGCGATGAGGAAGCTGGTCAATCACCGCTGGCCAGGCAACGTGCGCGAGCTGGAAAATGAGATCGCGCGGGCCGCGGCCTTTTCGCAAGCCGCCATCACCACAGGTGACTTGTCGCCGGGCATAGCGGCGAGCATCGCGGATGGCGTTTCACCCGCCGAAGACCACGACAGCCTGGCGTTACGGCCGCGGGTCGAACGACTTGAGCGGACCCTGATTCGCGAGGCGCTTCTAGCCAGCAGCGGCAACCAGACGAAGGCGGCGGCCGCGCTGGGCCTGTCACGCTTTGGTTTGCAGAAGAAACTTCAGCGCTACCGTATGGGAGCCTCAGCGTGATCCGCCTAGAAGTTGGCGGTCGGTGTCACCGCGGTTGTCGAGGTCATGGCACAATGACAGGGAATGCCGCCCGCCAGTGATGGCCCGACCCTTGCTGTCGACCTTGCTGTGGACTGCCCATTAGCAAAAGCATGAGCGCCTCGCACCATCGCCCCCGGATCCGTTCGCGGTTAGCGGCTGCGCTTTCGGCTGGCATTTGCCTGCTCGCCCTCGCGCGTTGCAACACGCCCTTCATACCCATCCCGCCCCCCTCCGATCCGAGGTTTACGCCCCTTACAGTGGCCGATCCGGTCAATGGAACGAAGACCGTCTGGGAGACGCGCAGCGAAGCCAGCGATCAGCAAAAGCTAGCGACCATCTTCATCTACAACTTGAACGTCGGGGCGGGCGTCATCGCTCGCGCACAGGCGGATGGATCGTACGTCGCCAACCCCATCGAAGGGAAGCGCGGCGATCACATCCAGATCTACTACGAAACGCCGGCCGGCCAACCCAGCCTGGTCATCTGCCGACCGCTCGGCGAGGGCCTGGTGCGAATCGGCTGCCAGTAACCCGGGCGCTTAGCGATGAAAGCGGGCGGCGGCCGCGACAAGCGGCGCTACCGGTGCATCCTGCCGGGGTGCCCCGCCGCCGGCGACCGCAGCGGCCGGCATTCGCCTGACCTCGTCGCGAGCATGTCGCCAGGTCGCCTGGATGATCCAGGAGATGGAGCGATCTTGACGAAGCGCCTCCTTCTGGGTCTCGGCCAGCATGGCTGAGTTGAAATACAGCGTCACTTTTTTCTTTTGCGAGGTCATTGCCATGTCTTCTCGTTGAAAGAGTCCAGTGCCCGACTACGGCGACTTCTCGGCTTTCGAGGGCAGAAAGAATGTCACATTGACCGTAAAAAGGTAATTCGCATCCCAGGTCGTATCCTGGCCGTCGACCACCCGATCCCCGGTGATGTCGCGGCCGGCAGGATTGTTGCGAACCAAAAGGTTGCGCGCCTCGGCGTTGATAGCGATGTGGTCGTTGATATACGTACGCATCCCGAGACCCAAATTCGCGCCAACCCGCATCCCCGTGACCGCGCAGCTGGGTCCGGCGGTCGCCGGGCATTCTGCATCGGCCTTGAAATTGATGAACCCGGGCCCGCCGAACGCGTAGAAGTCATAGTTCATGAACAACCGGTCGAACAACG
The DNA here is from genome assembly GCA_025350815.1 of Myxococcales bacterium. Taxonomy (GTDB): domain Bacteria; phylum Myxococcota_A; class Polyangia; order Fen-1088; family Fen-1088; genus JANXXE01. The sequence continues at coordinate 4,149 of JANXXE010000045.1, forward strand.
AGTACTTCCCCGTGATGGGAATGATCTCGAGCTGTAGGCCAGCCAGCCAGCCAATCTTGTTCATCGAACCTTCGGCCGCTGCCAGCGTTGGCGTGCGATCAGTGGACTTGTCGGGCAGGGCGGCCGCCAGGCGATCGTGAAAGCCCGTCTTCAGATCGGGGGTCATGTTGAAGCCAAACAGTCCGCCGACCGCCAGCCAGTCCGACAGGTGGTAGCTGGCGCGCAGGGTGCCGACAACCGCATGGTAGAAGTCCTGACCAACGGTTGAACCCACGCCGGCCCCAATCTCGAAGCGCTGGTCCCGCAGTTCAAGTCGCCGTCGGATCGCCGGCGCATCAGCAAGGGGGCTCTTCCGTTCCTGGGCCTGCGCCAGCATCGGCATACCGACGGAAAGGGCCAACACCAGGGTCGCTGCTCCTCGATGGGTCATGATGGATTTCCTCATGGGTGTGGATCAGCGCGGGGTTCGGTACTGGAAGGACGTTGGGAAGAAGATTCCAACGCCGGCGTACAGCATGACGTTGTTGGTGAACTGGTGCGAGGCGTTGGCCTTGACGACGTCGATGGTCTGAGCCGGCGTGCGCGCCGTGGGTTCGAAGGCGTCGTTGAACATGTAGTCCCGCAGCTGGACGTTGAAGGTCAACCAGTTACCGAGAAAGAAGCGCGTGCCAAGTCCCACGTTGGGCGCCAGGCGATCGCTCTGGAACGTTTCGTTGCCGACAACACGGGGAATGATCTCTGTTCGGATGATGCCGACGCCCGCCGAGGCCACGATCTCCCAGTGCAAGATGTAGCGATTGAACAGGGTGAACTTGCCGTACCCTGGCACGTAGCCGAAGTTCAGCGCGGCGGCGAACTTGTACTTGTTCAGGGTGGTAACACGGTTGTACTGCAGGCCGACCACTGACTCGCGATCGGTACGCTCTTTAATGAAGTATTGCCCCTGAACGCCGACCGACAGAACGTCCGTCAGGTAGTAATTCAGGTCCGCGCCGAACGCGTAGTGGCGGATCAGCACGTCGTTGAGGGACACGCCCGTGAAGGGCATCAACTCAAGTCGGCCGTCCTTAAGCACCGCTTTGCGCGGCACGACCACGATGTCATCCCAACCCGTGCGGCGAGGCACAGTCGCGTCGCCGGCGGCTGGCAGCGCTGAGGTGGGATCGTCTTCCTTCTTCAGGGCGCCGGCGGCCGCTGGCCCTGCGGCCTCGGCCTTCGAATCTACTGGAACCGCCGCTGTTTGAGCCTGCGCAGAGGCACGCCAGGTGAAACTGGCGGCGACGACGAACAGGCCGAGAGCAAGTGCCTTCATGAGTCTCCTTGCTGGGGCCACTGTCACCCCAGTGGCAAATTCCCCTTTGAATTCAGATGCTTGACTAGGGTGGGAAATGTGCGGGCAATGTAACACGGTCAATTTCGGCAAATCAACTAAAAAGCCTGGTCGGTCCCTAGTATCAGCTCGGCCGAGTCCACGGGGGCATACTCTGCGCACATCAGGCGTCATTTTGGAAGAGCGCCTGTGCGAACTCCTCTGCGTCGAACTGGCGTAGGTCCTCGACCCTCTCACCCACGCCGATGTAGCGGACCGGCAGACGCAGCTCGTCCACGATGCCCAGAATGACGCCGCCCTTGGCAGTCCCGTCCAACTTGGTCAGGACGATGCCGCTGACCGCCATGGCCTGGGTGAAGATCTGCGCCTGCGCGATGGCGTTCTGGCCACTGGTCGAATCGATGACCAGCCAGGTCTCGTGGGGGGCCCCCTCGTGCGCCTTGCCGATGACCCGGCGAACCTTCTGAAGTTCGTCCATGAGATCGGTCTTGGTGTGCAGGCGTCCCGCGGTGTCCGCGATGACGACATCGAAGTTCTCGGCCTTCCCGCGCTTGACCGCGTCGAACAACACAGATGAGGGATCGGCGCCTTCCTTGCCCCGAACGACGGGTGCGCCGACGCGCGAGCCCCATACCTCCAGCTGCTCGGTGGCGGCGGCGCGAAACGTGTCGCCCGCGGCCAGCAGGACCGTCTTACCGGCGGCCTTGAACTGCGCGGCCAATTTTCCGATGGTCGTGGTCTTGCCGCTGCCGTTGACCCCAATAACCAGAAGAACAAGCGGCCGGGTCAGGCCCAGATCGAATGGGGGACCGCCCACGGTCAGAAGTTCCGTGCTGCGGGCGCGCAGGAAGGCCCAGATCGCCGCGGGATCTTTCAGCTCGTTCCGTCCGAGGGAACTGCGAATTTCCTCAAGGAGCTTCTGTGAGGTACGAACGCCGATGTCGGCGGTCAAGAGGACCTTTTCAATCTCGTCGACCAAAGCCGGGTCGATTTCTTTGCGGCCCGCAAAGATCTGACCCAGCCGCGCGACCCATCCCGAGCGCGTTCGTGCAAGTCCCGGGGCAAGGGCTGCGCCGTCTTTGACCCGTGCCGGCGGCAGATCCGCGACAGGCTTGTCCTGAGGCATCGCGGGCTGGGCAGCCGGGGCGGGGAAGGGCAGAATCCGCGCGTCCGGGCGTTCCCCGGCTGGTGTTTCTGGCGCTGCGGCGTCGCCGTCCGCATCATCTTCGGGCAGGACCTTCAACGCGCCATTTGCGGGCGTCGCCAGTCGTGGTTCACCCGCTGCCTCGATTTGCCGCCGCCTTGCGGCACGCGCCCTGCGAACCAGCAGATAGGCAGCCGCGGTACCGCCGACGAGGCCAAGTACGGTGACCAACGCTGCTATAAGGTCTGGGTTGATACCCGTTTCCATTTGGCGCGAACCTTAACAAACAAAATGACGACCCGCGTGCCGTTTTTCCGTCGGTAGCGCCGGCCAATTGTCCTTTACAGCCCAGGCCTTTCGTTGTACGTATGGTCACAGTGACCGTAGCAGTCATGTAGTGTCATGCATGTAGTGTCATGACAGAAGGAGCCTGGGAATCCTGATGAAGATAAAGCGCCTCGATATCCGCGGCTTTAAGTCCTTCGTCGACCCGACAACCCTCACGTTTCCCGATCCGGTAACAGCCGTGGTCGGACCCAACGGCTGCGGCAAATCCAACATCGTGGATGCGATCCGTTGGGTCATGGGTGAACAGTCGGCCAAGCACCTGCGCGGGCGCGCAATGGACGACGTCATCTTCGCGGGCTCCGAGTCGCGCGGGCCGGCCGGCATGGCCGAGGTCTCGCTGACTTTCGACGCGCGGGCCCTACCGGGGGCGGCATCGCCGGGCGGGGTGCCATGGGGCGCCGTGGGTCCCGAGGAAGTCGTCGTGACCCGACGGCTGTACCGAGCCGGCGACAGCGAGTATCTGTTGGGCGGCGTTCCCTGCCGTTTGCGCGACATTGTCGACTTCTTCCTGGGAACCGGCGTCGGCTCGAAAGCCTACGCCATCATTGAACAGGGTCGCATCGGCTTCATTGTTTCGTCGCGGGCCGAAGATCGCCGAGGTCTCATCGACGAGGCCGCCGGCATCACCAAATACAAGGCCAAGAAGAAACTGGCCGAGCGCCGGATGGAATCGACGCGCCAGCACCTGCTGCGCGCCACCGACATCATCGGCGAAATCGAAACCCGCCTGCGTTCGCTGCGGCTGCAGGCCCAGAAGGCCGAGCGCTACAAGCGCTACAAGACCGAGCTGCGGGACATCGAGTTGTGGTCGGCGTCGCAGAAGTTTCTCGGTTTGCTGGCCGAGGAGAAGTCGCTGCGCATCGAGGTCGACCACATCGACGAGCAGCACCAGCAATGCGGCACAGGTGTTCAGGCCGAGGAGCTGTCTGTCGAGGCCGAGCGTCTGTCCGTGACCGAAGAAATCACCGAACTGGCGGCCGCCAAGGACGAATTGTTCGTGCTGTCGAACAAGGCGCAGCTCGGTTCCCAGCGGGCCCTGCACAGTGATAGCGAGGCGGCGGGGCTGGCCGAGCGCGCGCTGTCTGGCAAACGCGAGATCGACGACCTGACTGTCCGCACCAGCAACAACGCCGGCACCATCGACTCTCTCGAAGGCCAGCTGGTCCAGCTTGAACAGGATGCCGACAAGCGGCGCGCGGACTACCAGGAAATAGAAGAGGTCCACGAACGTCTGCGGGGTGAACTGGCCACATCGAGGCGGTCGCTGGACGAGGCGCAGTCCGCCACAGCCAGCGCCCTGGCCCGGCGGGCGCGCCTCGAATCGGACCTGGACGCCGCTGCGGCGCGACTGGATGATCTGAAGCGCCGCCTGGAGACGCTGGCGGGCGAGGACGGCAATCTGGCGAGCCAAGAGCAAGAGGTCGTCACCGAGGCAAGCGACGTCGAGGGGCAACTGGTGGTCCTGCGGGATCGCAGGTCCGATCTCGAGAGGCAGCGCGGGGAAACCGAACTTCGGGTGGCCCAACTGCGGGGCGAGGTCGCGCGCGGCGAACTGGAACTGGAAACCCTGCGCGAAGAGTCTCACCGCCGGCGTTCGCGCCTTCAGTCGCTGGGCGAAATTCAAACCCGATACGAAAGCTTCCAGCGCGGCGTTCGCGCCATCATGAAGCAGTACCGCAGCAAGGGCGATGACACCGTGGCCGATCTTCAGCCCTGGACGTCGAGTACCGCCGTGCGCGGGGTCGTGGCCGACATCGTTCAGCCGCCGCCGGAACTCGAGACTGCGGTCGAGGCGGTCCTCGGCGAACGTTTGGGCAACATCATTGTCGAATCGCACGACGTCGGTGTTGACGCCATCGCGTTCCTGAAAACGAAGAGCGAGGGCCGGTCGAGCTTCATTCCTTTGAGTTTGCGCACACCCGGGGCACCGATCTCCATGGCGGCACCGGACGGCACGGTCGTCTACGAGGCCGGCAAGGACCTTGTGGTCCCAATGCCGGTCCCCTCGGCGGCCGAGACGGCAATGGCCTGGCCGGCAGGCGACGGCGTGCGCGGCCCGATGCTCGAGCTCATCGGCTACGATCGACAGTACGACAGCGTCGCGGCCTACCTGCTGGGCGATGTGGTGGTGGTCGAGGATCTGAACCGGGCGCTGGCCCTGTGGCGCCAGACCAACACGAACAAGACAATCGTCACGCTGGACGGTGAGGTCATCGATCCCCACGGCGTCGTGACCGGTGGCTCGCGCGAATCGGCGGTTGCGGGCATCCTGACGCAAAAGCGAGAGATCCGGGAGCTGGAAGAGATCGTCGCGCGGCTGGATGCCGACTATCAAGAAGCGCTGTCGAAGCACATCAGTGCCAAGCAAGCGTTGACGCTGGTCATGGGCCAGCTGGACGACATCGTCGCCAGCAGCCGCAACGACGAGATGACCATCGTCGCGCTACAGAAGGATCTGGACCGGGCGACCCGCGATCGCCGGCAGTTTGAACTGCGGCGCGCGCAGCTCGACAACGAAAACCAGAATCTCGCGCGTAGCTTGGCGCAGACCGAGGCGCGCATTGCCGACGGACGCGTGGCTCTGGAAAAGGACATCGCAGTCGCCGCTGAGGCCGACACCCGTGCGACCACCCTGCGCGCCGAGACGACGGCCCTGATGGAACGCCTCGACACCCTGGTGGGCGAGCTGACCGAGCTGAAAATTGCGGCATCGCAGGCCGACGATCGCAAGACAGCGGCGCACACGACACTGGATCGCCTCAGGCGTGAACAGGACGAGCACCGAGGGCGCCGGTCCCGTCTGGAAGTCACCGTGGCCGAGGATCTGACGCGGGCGGAGACCTTGCGTCAGGACGCAGGGCGGTTGCGGGACGAGGCGGCCCTGTGGCAAGCCGAGGCGGAAGCGCGGGCCCGTTTGCACGCCGAAAGGCAGAGCGCGGTCGAGGACCGAAGTGCCACGCTTTCGCGCCGCGAGGCCGAGCTGCGCAGCACACGGGCGGCCCTGGCAAAGCTGACGCAGACCTTGTCCGGTTTGCGGATGCGATCGCAGGAGGCCAGTCTGAAGCGCGCGGCACTCGAGGAACACGCCCAAAGCCGCTATCGGGACGTCGTGTTGTCGGACGTCGTCTTTGACTACCACCTGCGGGCCCCCGTCGGCCCGACCGAGGAGGCCCGCATCACCGAGCTGCGTGGGCTCATCGAGCGGATGGGCGAAATCAACCTGACCGCCATCGAAGAGTCGGCCGAACTGCAAAAGCGCTACGATTTCCTCACCACGCAGAAGGCCGATCTCGAATCGGCCATCCATCAGCTCGAAACCGCCATCGAGAAGATCAACCGCGCCTCGCGCAAACGATTCCGCGAAGTTTTCGATGCCGTCAACGCGAAGTTCGAAGAGGTTTTCCCACGCCTCTTTGGCGGTGGGCGGGCACGCCTCGGTCTGACAGACGAGAACGATCTTTTGGAGACGGGCGTTGAAATCATCGCCAATCCTCCTGGCAAGAAGGTCATGCAGAGCATCGAGTTGCTGTCGGGCGGCGAGAAGGCGCTGACGGCGGTGTCGCTGCTGTTTGCCATCTTCCTGGTCAAACCGTCCCCCTTCTGCCTGCTGGACGAGGTCGACGCCCCGCTCGACGAGGCCAACGTCGGCCGGTTCAACCAGGTCGTTCGCGAGATGACCGATCGGTCGCAGTTCATCCTGATCACGCACAACCGGCGCACGATGGAGATAGCGGATCGGCTGTGCGGCATCACCATGGAGGAGCCCGGCGTTTCCAAGCTGGTGGCGGTCAACCTGCGGGGATCGCGGGCGGGCAGGGCGTCAGTCGACACGCGGTCGGCCGCCGAAGTCGTCGCGCCATCGACGGAATCCGTCGCCCAGTCCGCCTGACAGGGTTGACTGTAGCGAGATGTGTTACTAGAATTTCCTGAAGCGGCGAAACACGATGGCCACATACATAACCGAAGAATGCATCAATTGCGGGGCCTGCGAACCGGAATGCCCGAACGAGGCCATCAGCGAGGGCGACGATATCTACATCATCGACCCGAAGCTCTGCACCGAATGCGTCGGCTTCCACGACCACGAAGCCTGTCAGGCTGTTTGCCCGGTCGAATGCTGCCTTCCGGATCCGAAGAATGTTGAGACTGAAGCGGCCCTGCTGTCACGCGCGACCGAGTTGCATCCGGACAAGACCTTTCCGGTGTTGACCGAGTTGCCCTCGAACGTCTCGCGTTTCCGCAAAGCCGGCTGAGGCTTCCGGTGGGCGCCCCTATAGGGGCCCGCGCAGGAACCGAATCTCGTGGCGACCTGAGATCTCGCGCGCAAACGCCGCGAATCGTTCCTCGCGCCAGTGGGTGTGGTAGCCGTCGCGAAGCTCGGTGCGGGCGTCCTCGAAGGAGCGGTCCTTCGCCGGGAACTGACCGATGTAGCGTGCGACATAGAAGCCAGTTTCGTCTTCGACCATCGGTGTCGTATCGCCCGGCGCGTTGAGTTTCGCGATCTGCGCGCCGACCTTGGCTGACAGCGGCTTGTCTGCGCCCTGCACCAGGCGGGTGAATTGCACCTTCCGATCCTTCCAGACGGGCTCCTCGGCGATCGCCAGAAAATCCTCCTTGCTGCGATTTGTCCGCGTTTCCAAAAACGCCTTCAAGTCGGCGGCCGTCTGTCGCGAGCGTGCCTGAGCTTCGGGTTTCATACGCACGCCGGTGTAAACAGCCAGGAGGGCAACGTCGACCAGGCGAGGATGGACGAACTCGTCCTTGAATTGCTCATACACCTTTCGCAGCTCCCCGTCGGGGATGTCTCTTTTCGCCAGGTGAGCCTCGAGATTGTTCTCAATCAGGCGCTGGACCCAGATCTCTTTCGGTGGTGGGCCAAGGACCGAGCGTTCCCACAGACCAGCTGCACGGGCGCCTTCGGCGAGAAGATGAAACTGGACCAGTTCGTCCAAAGCTATCTGGGGATTTGCCGCCCCCGCCATCATCTGTGAACGAATCTCGGAGGCAAAGATCGGAACATCGCCGACCCTGGCGACGACCTCGTCGACCTGCCCGGCGGGGCGCTGCGGTACCCACGGCGGAACGTCGTCGGGCCCCAGATGCTGACCCCTGGAACAAGACAGGAACAGCCCGACAATGGCAGCACGCCCCGCACGCACGACCAAAGAGTATCGTGCTACCTTCCGGCGTTCATGGAAAAAGACACGCCATTCGTCGTCGCCATCGACGGGCCGGCCGGCGCGGGAAAGTCCACCACCGCGAAAAAATTGGCCGCCACGTTGGGCTACGCGTTTCTGGATACCGGCGCCATCTACCGCGCCGTGGCCCTGGCCGCGCGGCGCCCCGGAAACGATTTGGGCGACGGTGCCAGCCTTGGACCGCTGGCCGCCCGGCTTGATATCGCTTTTGTCCCGGTGGCTGAAAGTAATCGCCTGATCCTCGACGGCGTCGACGCCAGCGGCGACATCCGCACCAGCGAAATCTCTGACGGCGCGTCGCGGGTTTCTGCCTTGCCGCCCGTCAGGGCCGCGTTGTTGGGGCTTCAGCGTCGCCTGGCCGCCCATAGTCGCGTCGTGGCCGAGGGCAGGGACGTCGGGACCGTGGTCTTCCCGCAGGCGGCCGCCAAGTTCTTCTTGACCGCACCGCCCGAAGAGCGCGCGAGGCGACGATCGAGGGAACTGGAGGCTGCGGGGCGACCGTCTGACCCAGCGACCGTGATGGCCGAGATGGTGGCCCGTGACCAAAGGGACAGCACGCGGAAGACCGCGCCCTTGCGCAAGGCGGAGGACGCGCTTGAAATTGATTCCGGGGGCCTTAGCCCCGAGCAGGTGGTAGCGCAGATGGTCGAGGTGGTGCGGGCCCGGGGTGGTTGACAGCCCGGCCGAGGGAAGTTAGCTTTTGCCGCCTTTCGTCACTCCGGTGGTCGGAGTGCCTGAAACAAAAACGGAAATCGCGTTCGGGCTGTTGGCAGCCGCCCTTCGTGACATGCCCGGATCTATCGATCCGGCGTCGTGAGACAGAGCAGAAAAAGGACTTCATGGAATCAATGTCGGCTTCAGACCCCCAAAATTCAGACGGCGAAGAGAGTTTCGCCTCCCTATTTGAAGAGTCCATCAAGAAGGATGACGTCAAGGAAGGGGACATCGTTCGGGGGAAAGTGATTGCGGTCAGCAAGGACCACGTAATCGTCGACATTGGCTACAAGTCAGAAGGGGCCATTCCCCTGTACGAGTTCACCGGGGGCGACGGCGTCGTCACCGTCAAGGCCGGCGACACCATCGATGTGTTCCTCGAGAATCGCGAAGACGAAAACGGCCTGTGCATCCTGTCGAAGGAGAAGGCCGACCGCCTGAAAGTTTGGGACGAGATCTCCGGCGCGTGTGAGCGCGACGAACTGATCGAGGGCACCATCAGCACCCGCGTGAAGGGCGGCCTGTCCGTCACCATCCGCGGCGGCGTGAAGGCCTTCTTGCCCGGCTCGCAGGTTGATCTGCGCCCGGTGCGCAACCTGGACGCCTTCATCGGCAAGTCCCACCGCTTCAAGGTCATCAAGTTCAACAAGAAGCGCGGCAACATCGTGCTGTCCCGCCGCGTCCTTCTCGAAAAAGAGCGCGCCGAGCTCAAAGAGCAGACGCTGGATAAGCTCAAGGAAGGCCAGATGGTCGAGGGGATCGTGAAGAACCTGACCGAGTACGGCGCGTTCATCGATCTTGGCGGCATTGACGGCTTGTTGCACATCACCGACATGTCCTGGGGCCGGGTCACGCACCCGTCCGAGCTATTCCAGGTCGGCGACCACGTGCGCGTGAAGGTCCTGAAGTTCAACTCGGAGACCGAACGGGTGTCCCTGGGCCTCAAGCAGATGATGGAAGATCCGTGGAGCCACGCGCAGGAGAAGTACCCGCCGGGCACGGTTGTGCGCGGCAAGGTCGTCTCGCTGAAAGACTACGGCGCGTTCATCGAGCTTGAGCAGGGTATCGAGGGTCTGGTGCACATCTCGGAGATGTCGTGGACCCGTCGGGTCAAACACCCGTCGAAGGTTCTCGCCATTGGCGACACCGTCGAGGCCGTGGTGCTGGACATCGATCCGCGCCAGAACCGCATCAGCCTGGGCATCAAGCAGCTTGAGCCCAATCCCTTCGCTTCGTTGAAGGAAAAGTACCCGCCCGGCACGGTCGTCAAGGGCGTCGTTCGGAACATCGCGGACTTCGGTATCTTCGTCGAGATCGAAGAGGGCATCGACGGTCTGGTACACGTCTCCGACCTGTCGTGGACCCAGCGGGTCAAGCACCCGTCGGAGCTGTATCAGAAGGGCGACGAGGTCGAGGCCGTCGTGTTGAACATCGAGTTCGACGGCGAAAAGCCGAAGGTCTCGCTGGGCATCAAGCAACTGGTTCCCGATCCCTGGGATCGCATTCCCTACGATTACCCCGTGGGGCGAATCGTCGACTGCAAGATCCTGAAGGTCCTGGACTTCGGCGCCTTCGTCGAGATCGAGCGCGGTGTCGAGGGCCTCATCCACGTCTCGGAGTTCTCCGAGGAGCGGATCGAGGACGCCAAGAACTTCGTCAAGCCGGGTCAGGATCTGAAGGCCGAGATCATCTCGATCGACACGGCCGAGCGCAAGATTGGCCTGTCGTTCCGCGGCGCCGCACGCGCCGAGGAAGTGGCGGACGCACAGGGCTTCTCTGTCGGGGCACCGACGGCCACCCTGGGCGACGTCATGCGCGAAAAGCTGGCCGGCCTGACGCCCAAGAAGTCGAACTAGGCACACGGGCAACCCGTGTCAGACAGTCCGGGGGCCCCGCCGCCTTTGAGCGATCCGGCGGCCTCTTCGTCGGCTTCGGCCGCCGTCCCCAGCGCGGACGGCGGACCGAGGTCGGGACTGCGTGCCTTCGGCTGGTTGCGCAGCTTCGCGAAGTTATGGGGCTTCGCGCTGTTTTGTCTGTTCGTCGTTTACTTCTTTCGCGAAGTCGCGCTGCCGTTCGTCTTCGCCATCCTTGTTGCGTACCTGCTGGCACCGCTGGTGGACAGGCTGGCGCGTCTTCGCCTGGCCGGGCGGCCCTTCCCAAGGGGCCTCGCCGTGGTGTTGCTGTATCTGAACATTCTGGCCGTGCTGGGCCTGTTCGTGGGCTACTTCATCCCCAAGCTGTCGGGTGACTTCGCCCGCCTGTTTCGCGAGGCGCCCCAGCTGTTCGCCAAGCTCAACGAGGAATGGCTGCCCAAGGCCGGGGCATGGGTCGACCAGAATCTGGGCGCGGGATCGCATCAGGTGGTCGAGGCGCCCGTGAATCCGCCAGCAGCGCCAAAGCGCGAAATCCTGCTTGAACCGCTGGCCGACGGCCGCTTCCGCGTAGACCTCAGCGGTTTGTCCCTGGAGGTTCAGCCGGGTACGGGCGGCGCCTACCTGATATCCGCCCCACACCCGGAAGAGATTGAACCGGTCACCGAGGGACGCTGGGAGAGGTCCATCAAGCAGTGGATCGCAGAGCGTGTGAAATCCACGGAGAACGAAAGTCACCGGGCCATCGAGTACGGTCAGAAGTTTGTCACCGGGGTCATCACCGGGTTTGCTCGCCTGATCCTGGTGTTGATGGTCGCGGCCTTCATTCTTATCGACCTTCAACGTATCCGAGGCTTCATCCGCTCGCTGGTGCCCCCGACCTATCGGGTGGATTACGATCGCATCGTGGGCGGGGTGGACCGCGGCCTGTCAGGCGTCATCCGGGGTCAGTTGTTGATCTGCCTGATCAACGGCGCGTTTACCTATCTCGGTCTGTGGCTGTTCTCCGTGAAGTATTCGCTGCTGCTGGCGGGCATCGCGTCGGTCATGAGCCTGGTGCCGATTTTTGGTTCGATAACCTCATCGATCCCGATCGTCGCCATCGCCCTGGTGTCGTCGGGGACGTTCGACGTCAAGCAGGGTCTGTCAGTCCTGGGCTGGATTGTCCTGATTCACCTCGTCGAGGCGAACTTCCTCAATCCAAAGATCATGGGTGACTCGGCCAAAATCCACCCGGTCCTTGTAGTGTTCTCGTTGATCGCCGGCGAGCACACCTACGGTCTTGTGGGCGCCCTGTTCGCGGTGCCGGTCGCGTCGATCATCCAGACCATCTTCCTGTATTACCGCCGCCGGGGGTTCGCCCTGCTTCCGCAGGGAAGCGCGGGTCAAGCGCCCGAGTAGACGCGCAGAAGACGGTCCGCGCCGAGCACCAGGGCGCCGTTGTCGGGCAGGGATCGCCAGCCCGAACGGCGGGGTGCCGATTCGTCAGCCTCGACAATCACCGCGCGCAGCGAATCGTGGGCGATGCGGCGTTCGTCTTGTTCGTCCTGATTCTTGCCCCGGCACGCGGCGCAGTCGCCGATCCCGTGAATCTCGAGAAACTGGATCGGGTAGGCGTGGGCCCGCGCGACCAGACAGCGCCCGTTGCTGGCGACGAGGCCCAGGCGCGTCGCTTCGACGCCGGCACCGGTCAACAGCCGATCGACGAAGGCAACGCTTTCCCTCAGGGCGCGCTCGACGGCGACGGGATCCGGCGACTGCGCCTCCAGCAGGCCCGCGTCGTGGAGAAAGGCCAGAAACAAATGGAAGATGTGCTCGCTCGACGAACGTCCGCGAATGTTGCGTCTGAGGAAATCCGGAACGCTTTGCAGCAGTCGATCACGAATGTGCTCAAAGCCAGTGGCGCTGCCAACGGCGCCGAACAGCCATGAACGAAAACGAAAGGGGTCCGCGTTTTCCGCCGACATCCGGCCATCCTCGTCGAGGCCGACGCGGCCGATCAACGCTTCGGCCCGAAGATCCTTGGCCAAGGAAAATAAATCCACCTCGGCGGCGTCGGCGCGTGGACGCTTTTGCAGCAACACATCGCCGCCCTGGACAAAGCCCAGACCCCAGCCGTTGACCACCTGTTCGGGTGTGCGTGTGTAAAGGGCCAGGCGCGCGGGGAATAACGCGCACTCGACGCGGTCGGGGTCGTTTCCGAAGTAGGCGATGAGTCGGCTCACGGGGGGTGTCTACAGTATAGCTGGAAGTTCGCCGGGTGCCCTCGCGTGCTATACGCACAAACGCCATGCGGGTCACCGAGATCTATGTGAGCGTGCAAGGGGAAACTCAGTACGCGGGCCTTCCCTGCACCCTGGTGCGCACGACGGGTTGCGACCTGCGTTGCACCTATTGTGACTCCGAGTACGCATTTTATGGCGGGCGTGAGCTCAGCCTCGACGAAATCGCCGCCGAGGTGCAGCGACTTGGGGCGCCGCTGGTCCTTCTGACCGGGGGCGAGCCCATGCTGCAACGTGAAATCGTGGCCCTGTCCGAACGGCTGCTGGCCGACGGCTTCCGGGTCATGATTGAGACTTCGGGCGCGCATCCCTTGGACGTTCTGCCAGCCGACGTCGTGCGCATAGTCGACGTCAAGACGCCAGGTTCCGGCGAAAGCCACCGCATGCGCTGGGACGTCATCGCTGGGCTGCGGCAGCGCGACTCCGTGAAGTTCGTACTGGCCGACGAGGCCGACTACCGCTGGGCGGCGGAGGCCATCACGACGCGCAAGCTGGCCGACCAGACCGAGGTCTTGCTGTCACCGGTGCACGGCAAACTGGACCCGCGCGATCTCGTGGCCTGGATGCTCAGGGACAAGCTGCCGGCGCGGCTGAATCTGCAGATTCACAAGTACATCTGGGGTGCCGACACGCGCAGCGTTTAAACCGCCCGGGCGAATGTCGGTGTGCCCGCAACCGCAGCATGTCAAAAGTCAAATTTCTGATTGACATGTCTTTGCGCGTCTTGCTAGGGTCCGTGCCACTTAGTAGTGACCTAACCATTCGAGACTTCAGGGGAAAGACCGAACGGAGCTTGAGAGGACTTGCGGTCGCCATGGTAGCCAGCGCCGGGATGCTTTTCGCATCCGGGTGTGCCTCGCGTCCCAAGCGCGATCCGGACCAATCCCAGATTCGCTACCAGCTGGGCGTCGAATACTACCAAGGGCGCAGAGTCGAGGCTGCGCTGGACGAATTGGCGAAGGCGCTGAAAGAGGATCCCGAGAATGCCGACGCGTACAACATGCTGGGCATCATTGCCTTGAAGCAGGGGCACGACTACGTCGAGCAGCTTGAGCTGTCCGCCTGTTTGCAAGGCCAGGACGCCCAGGCGGTGCGCGGGGATGCGACCCGGCGCTTTCGCGAAGCCGAGCAACATTTCCGCAAGGCCGTTGGCTTCCGGCCCGAGTTTCCCGAGGCGTGGAACAACCTGTCGGTGGCGGCGCTACAGCTTCAGGACTGGGACCAGGCTGTGCTGGCGTCCCGCAACGCCCTCAAGGAAGTGACCTACGGTCAGCCTGAGGTGGCGCGCGCCAATCTGGGCTGGGCGCTATACCAGAAGAAGGACTTCCAGGACGCCTGGAAGGAACTGCACGAGGCGTCGTCGCGGGCACCGGGCTTCTGCGTCGGCCGTTATCGTTTGTCGAAGGTGTACGTTGAACGGGGTGATCTGGACCTCGCCGCGGAAGAGGTCGACGCCGTCACGGCGAACAAGCAGTGCCCGATCCAGGATGCGTTTCTCCTGGCCGGTATGGTCCACGAGAAACGACGAGACCGCGATGGGGCGAAGGCCCTGTTCCAGCGCTGCGCCGACATGGCACCCCGAAGCTGTGTCGCGGGCGAATGCCGGCGGTTCGCGCAGCTCATTCAGTAAGGAAGAGGAATTCACGGAGATGGAAAATCAGGATTTCGGAAAGTTCCTTCGCAACGCCCGCGAGCGTCGCGCCCTTTCTGTGGCGGAGGTTGCCGAACGTACGAAGGTCTCGCCGCTGTCTCTTGAGCTGATGGAGGCCGGGGTGTTGGACGATCTGCCGGCCGAAGTGTTCGTGCGCGGCTTCATCCGGTCTTACGCCAGGGCGGTCGGCGTTCCCGAGGCAGAGCCGCTGGGTTTGTTCGAACAGGCGGTCGCAGCGCGACACCGGGCAACTTTAGCGGTGCGACTGGCCACCACCACCGGAATGCCGGGCGAGGACGACGCCTTTGCTCCGCGACGGGGGATTGGTCTGGCCGTGTTCGTGATCATCGTACTGGCCATCGCGACCATCACGCTGTCCTTGTTCCTGCGACAGCCGCCCCAGTCGGGCGAGGGGCTGAGCCAGGCGGGCGAGGGGCACGTCGTCCCGACCGCCATCGCGTCGGCCCCAACAAGTATCCCTGGCGGCGCCGACCTCGGCTAACCTTCCGGGGCTTGGCAGCCTCGGTCATAACGCCCGCTATCTTGTTGCGGTCGTCTTCCTACGGGGAGGCGGACCGAGTGGTTTCGCTGCTTGGAAAAAGCACCGGGCGCGTGTCCGCCCTGGCGCGGGGCGCGCGCAAAAGTGTGCGACGCTTTGGTGGGGGGCTGGGTCTGGGCGCGACGGGCGAGGCGTGTCTGCGCGAGCGCCCGGGCGCCGAGCTCATGAGTCTGGAGAGTTTCGACGTCTCGGATGCGCGTTTGGCTTTCGGCGCTGATCTGGCGTGCACGGCCCACGCGGCCTATGCGCTGGAGTTGTGCGAGCGCCTGTGCGCGCCCCGCCAGGTGGAACCCGAGATCTTCGTCTGGCTGGAGGAGTTTCTGGCGCTGCTGGGCAGCCGGGGCGCCACCGTGCAACGCCTGCGGGCCTTCGAGCTGGGTTTGCTGCGGCGTCTGGGCCTGGGCCTGTCGATCGAGGTGTGTGTCGCCTGCGGCCGGCCGGCGCGTGAGATGGGCGACGACAGCAGCCGTTGGCAGCCCGAGCGAGGCGGTCTGGTGTGCCGCGCCTGTGCTCGAAGTGGACTGATATTGACGGCGGACGTGCGCCGCACTCTGCTCAGGTTTCTTGAAGTCGCGCTCGATGCAGCGGACGCGCAGGAGCTGACCCGCGACCAAAATGCGGGCTGCCGGCAAATGTTGCTGGAGGCCATCTCACTGCACCTGACGTCGCCGCTCAAATCGCTGGAGTTCATCAACAAGATGGGAGGAACACCATGACACCACCGCTGCGGGGTATCAGACACGTCGCGCTCTACTCGCCTGCGCTGGAGGCGTCCGAGGGGTTCTGGACCGGGGTCATGGGCTATGTCGTCGAGTGGCGACCGGACGCCGACAATGTTTACCTGTCGTCGGGAACGGACAACCTTGCGCTGCACCGCCGGCAAGTCGACACGGCGGGGCATGGGCCGCTGGACCACATTGGCCTGGCGGTGCCCGCGGCTGCCGACATCGATGCCTGGGCGACACACCTGCAAGGGCATGGCGTCACGTTGGCGGCCAAGGCAAAGACCCACCGGGACGGTTCGCGATCACTGTACTTCCGCGACCCGGGCGGCATCCTGGTGCAGATCCTCCACCACACGCCAATCTCGAAATGATTCCATAGCCAGCGTCGAGCGGGGCGCGTTTCATAGTAGATTGCCGCCCCATGCCAGCTGCATCTTTGGAATCGGTCGTAAGTCTCGCGAAGCGCCGCGGTTTTGTGTTTCCGTCGTCGTCTGTCTACGGGGGCCTTTCGAGCACCTGGGACTACGGCCCGCTGGGCGTTGAGCTGAAGAACAACGTCAAGCGCGCCTGGTGGAAGTCCGTCGTGCACGAGCGCGACGACATGGAGGGTCTGGACGCGGCCATCCTGATGAACCGCCTGGTGTGGAAGTATTCCGGGCACGAGGCGACGTTTTCGGATCCGATGACCGATTGCCGTGCGTGCAAGGCGCGACCACGCGCCGACCACGTCTTTGCCGCGCAGAAAGGCCGCGACCCCGTGGGGCTGGCCGAGATCAACGCCGCCATCGCCGCCAAGGAACTGGCATGTCCGAAATGTGCGTCCAAAGATCTAACCGAGGCGCGGCCGTTCAATTTGATGTTCCGCACCAGCGTCGGTCCCGTGGACACTGGCGACGATTCCGGTCTGGTGTACATGCGCCCCGAAACGGCACAGGGCATGTTCGTGAATTTTGGCAACGTGCTGGACACCATGCGCCGCAAGTTGCCTTTCGGCATCGCCCAGATTGGCAAGGCCTTTCGCAACGAGATCACGCCCGGCAATTTCACCTTTCGCACGCGCGAGTTCGAGCAGATGGAGATCGAATACTTTGTGCGGCCGGGTGAGGACGAGGCGGCACACGAGGCGTGGATCGCCGCGCGCAAGCAGTGGTATCTGGACCTCGGTATGCGGCCCGAAAATCTGCACGGTCGTGAGCAGGCCAAACACGAGCTGGCCCACTACGCCAAGCGCTGCGTCGATCTCGAGTATCGCTTCCCGATGGGGTGGAGCGAGCTTGAAGGCATCGCGAACCGAACCGACTTCGACCTGCGCGCGCACAGCCGCAGCGAGACCAATCCCGACGCCGTCGGCGAGCTGAAGTACTTCGATCCTGAACTAAAGAAGCACATCGTGCCTTATGTCATCGAGCCATCGGCGGGGGCGGACCGTGCCACCTTGGCCTTCCTGTGCGACGCCTACGAGGATTCCCTGGTCAAAGAGCCGCCCGCCGAAGAGACCGCCAAGCTGAAGGATCTGGTCGACAGCTTCGTGCGTTCGGTCGCCAAGCGCGACACGATGGCCGCCGAGGTTCGGGATCGCCTGACGGAGACGGGCGCGGCCATCTCAGCGGCGCTGCCGGGATCACTGCCCCGGCTGATGGCGCTGATGGACGATCCCGACGCCAACCGCATCGAGGTCATGAAGAAGCTGCGTGGGGTGGGGGAGAAGATCGCCGAGGACCACACGCGGACGGTTCTGCACCTGCACCCGCGGCTGGCCCCGATCACCGTCGCGGTCTTCCCGCTGAAGAAGAACGAGCCCCGCCTGGTCGAGATGGCGCGCGGTATCAAGAAGCAGCTCCAGCGGGCTGGGCTGCGGGCCGTGTACGACGACACGGGCGCCATTGGCAAGCTGTACCGTCGGCAGGACGAGGTCGGAACCCCCTGGTGCATCACGGTCGACTTCCAGAGCCTGGAAGATAAGACGGTCACCGTGCGCGATCGGGACACCATGCAGCAGGAACGGCTGGGCGAAACGGAGATCGCCGCCTCCCTTGGCGGGCGTCTGGGCTGACGGGAACGCGAATCACCCGTCTTCCAGCTTTGCTTCCCGCCCGGTCCTTGATAAACATCGCCGTCAATGCCATCTCTCAGCAAGACTTCCAAGGCGAGCAAGAAGCGGGGCTCGTCCAGCGTTAAGAAGGCCAAGGCTTCCGCGGCGCCCAAGGCCAAACACAGCAACGGTGTGAAGCACGCCAACGGCGTGAAGGCCAAGAAGGCCGGGGCTGCCGCCAAGAGTCGGCGTCGTATTTATTTCTTCGGCGGCGGCAAGGCCGACGGGGACATGGAAATGAAGAACCTCCTGGGCGGCAAGGGTGCCGGCCTGGCCGAGATGACCCAGATTGGCGTGCCCGTGCCGCCTGGCTTCACCATCACGACCGAAGTTTGCAGCGAATTTTATCGCAACGGTCGCAAGCTGCCCTCGGGCCTGGATGTCCAAATTCGCGAAGCCCTGACCCGGATGGAAAAGCTGGTCGGCGCCAAGTTCGGCGATCCGACCAATCCGTTGCTGGTCTCGGTTCGCTCGGGCTCGCGCGCGTCGATGCCGGGCATGATGGACACCATCTTGAACCTGGGTCTGAACGACAAGACGGCGGCGGGCCTGGGCAAGCGCTCGGGCTCAGAGCGTTTCGCCTACGACAGCTTCCGACGCTTCATCGCCATGTACGGCGACGTCGTGCTGGGTCTCAAGCCCGAGAAGAAAGAGGACCACGATCCCTTCGAGGTCCTGTTGACCAAGAAGAAGCAAGCCTACGGCGCAAAGATCGATTCCGATCTGTCGGCCCAGGCCCTCAAGGAGCTGGTCGCCGAGTTCAAGGCCGAGATCAAGGCCCGCTGCAAGGTCGACTTTCCCGAGAATCCGATGGAGCAGCTGGTCGGCGCGATTCGTGCGGTCTTCAATTCTTGGGAGAACCCGCGTGCGAACGCCTACCGCCGCCTGAACGGCATTCCGGCCGACTGGGGCACCGCCGTAAACATCCAGGCCATGGTGTTCGGCAACAAGGGCGAAGATTCCGCCACGGGCGTCTGCTTCACACGCAACCCGGCGTCGGGCGAGAATGACTTCTACGGCGAATTCCTGATCAACGCGCAGGGCGAGGACGTGGTCGCCGGCATTCGCACGCCGCAGAAGATCATCGAGCTTGGCAAGACCTTTCCGAAGGCGTACCAGCAGCTGCTCGACATTCGCAAGAAGCTGGAGAAGCACTACCGCGAGATGCAGGACATCGAGTTCACCATCGAGGGTGGCAAGCTGTACGTGCTGCAATGTCGCAACGGCAAGCGCACGGGATTCGCGGGCGTTCGCATCGCGGTCGAGATGGTCGATGAGAAGCTGATCTCGCAGAAAGAGGCGCTCAAGCGGGTCGAGCCCGAGGCGCTGAACCAGTTGCTGCGTCCGGTGTTCCAGGACAGCGCCAAGGTCGCCGCGATCGCGCAGGGTCGCATGCTGGCCAAGGGCTTGCCGGCGGGTCCGGGCGCCGCGACGGGCAAGATGGTCTTCTTCGCCGACGACGCCGAAAGCTGGGCAGCACGTGGCGAGGTCGTCATTTTGTGCCGACACGAAACGTCCCCCGAGGACATCCGCGGCATGAACGCGTCCATCGGCTTTCTGACGGCGTTCGGCGGGATGACGTCGCACGCGGCCCTGGTGGCGCGTCAGATGGGCAAGGTGGCCATCGTCGGTTGCGACGGCGTGACCTTCGACTACCACGCGCGCACGATGACGGTGACCACCGACCGCGGCGCGCAGATCCTGCGCGAGGGTGACTGGATCTCGCTCGACGGCTTCACCGGCGAGGTGCTTGCCGGCCGGATCGACACGACGCCTTCCGAGGTCATTCGTGTGCTCATCGAGAAGAACCTCGATCCCAAGAAGGCGCCTGCCTACCAGCGCTACGCGCGACTGCTCGGTTGGGCGGACGCTGTGCGCCGACTGCGCGTGCGTGCCAATGCAGACCAGCCGGATCAGGCGACGGCCTCTATCGCTTTCGGGGCCGAGGGCATTGGCCTGTGTCGGACCGAACACATGTTCTTCGGCGAGGGCAAGATCGGCCCCATGCGCGAGATGATCGTCGCCGAAAACGAGAAAGACCGACGAGCCGCGCTGGCCAAGTTGCTGCCGCTGCAACGCGAGGACTTTGCCGGGATCTTTCGCGCCATGGGTGCGCGTCCCGTCACCATCCGGACCCTGGATCCCCCGCTGCACGAGTTCCTGCCGCACGACGACGCGGGATTGCAGGATCTGGCCCGCGCGACGGGCAAGTCGCTGGACGCGATTCGCGCGCGCGTGCATGAGCTCAAGGAATCCAACCCGATGCTCGGCCACCGGGGTTGTCGACTGGGGATCTCGTACCCGGAGATCACCGAGATGCAGGCCCGCGCCATTCTGGAAGCCGCCTGCGACGTCGCCAAGGAGGGCATCAACGTCGAGCCGGAAATCATGATTCCGCTGGTCGCCACGAAGAAGGAACTGCTGAACCAGACGGCCATCGTTCGCCGTGTGGCCAAGGAAGTCTTCGCCGAGCGGAAGCGCACGCTGAAGTACCTGGTC
>JANXXE010000175.1 GCA_025350815.1 Myxococcales bacterium
CCTTGAACCACGGCACGGCGCATTCAGCTGTCACAACCGAACAGAACTCGAAACAGTTTTCGGGATCCGTTGGCTCGCACAGGTGAGGTCGACTCTGGTCGGGATCGAGGAAAGGCGCTTCACCGTCCCTGTCAGCGCACCACAGACAACCGTCTCGCTGCTGCTCCACACACAGCACATCCTGGCGGGCGCTGGGCGTCGAACCGGCGTCGACCGCGGGCGCCCGGGGCCGCGAGGACTTGCACCCCGTCGCCAGAACCAGCCAGGCGAGCGCCCCGAGCCAACGAGTCATGGGTCGCGATTGTCGCACAAACGAGCGCTGTCAGAGTTGATACGGCGACCGCAGTCCGTGTAAAACGTTGCCTGATTGCAACCATGAACCGCGCACGCCCTGTGTTCGTTGTACTGGAAGGCATCGACGGTGCCGGCACCACAACGCAGACCGCACGGCTGGTCGACTACCTGCGGGGCCGGGGACGATCCGCGACGGCCACCCAGGAACCAAGCAACGGGCCGGTCGGACGCCTGCTGCGCGAAATTCTCCACGGTCAGCACCAGACGCCTGAAGGACAAAAGGTCGCTGGAGGAACCATGGCTCTGTTATTCGCCGGGGATCGTCTGGACCACCTGCATCGAGAGATCGAGCCTGCGCTGCAGGCGGGCTCTGACGTCGTGTCTGATCGCTATCTACTATCGTCTCTTGCCTATCAAGCGGAGGAGTCCGACCGCAACTGGGTTGCCAGTCTGGCCCGCGGTGTGCGGGAGCCCGACCTGACTGTTCTGGTCGATCTGCCCATCGAGGTGGCCGCCGCCCGTCGACGACAGGCGGGCCGGCCCGAGGAGCGCTATGACGCCGATCGTATCCTTGCGCGTGTCGCCGAGAACTACCGCGTGCTTGCACGGGGTCAGTCGGGTGTGGTGGTCGTGAACGGCGACCAGGGCCTCGACGATGTATCGCGCGCGATTCGACTGGCCGTGGACCCTTTGCTTGCGCCTTCCGGATGATCCGACGACGCTGCCCGGGAGTCACCCTTGTGGTCCTGTCCTCGGCGCTGACGGTCCTGGGATGCGCGGCCACCGGGAAGGCCACTACCCCCACGCCTGCCGTCGAGCCGACCGCTGCACCAGTGGGCCCCCCTCCCCCCCCCTCGCCGGCGTCTTCGCCGGCGTCTTTGCCTTCGTCGGCGCGCGAGCCAGAACGCGCGCCCCCGCCCCGCCCCGTCTGTCACGCCTTCGCCACGCCGGGCGTTGTCGCCCGCAGTGCCATCCGGCGCGCCGTTGAAGCCGGCTTCGCGCGATGGCTATCGGGCGTGCACGTCGAGGCGCGACGGGAGAAGCGGCGATTTCGTGGCTGGGCAGTCGTCAGTCTGTACCCGGGCGATCCCTGCTACGCCGACGTCGACATCCGCCCGGGTGATGTCGTCACACGGGTGAACGGTCTGGGCATCGAACGCCCCGAGCAGGCCGTCGATATCTTCAACAGTCTGCAACGTGCCCCCAATCTGACGGTCGATTTGCTCCGCGCGGGGCGCCCCGTAACCGTGCGTTTCCCGATCGCGGGCGACTGACCCTAGCGCTTGTGCTTCTTGTCGCCACCCTTGCGGTGGACAACCCTGTGGGCGGGTGCGGGCTCTGCGGGCTTGGCCTTTTCGGGCGCAGCCACGGTCTTCGGATGCTCGGCGGCAGGCGCTGGAGCGACCGCAGGCACTGGCGCAGCCGGCTTCGGCACGGGGGCCGCCGCAGGTGCGGCCGCGGCGGCCTTCGCGGGCTCAGCCTCCTTGCCCCTCATCATCGAAAAGACGACGCCGAGAACAGCCGCGACCAACACGCCCACCACGACCAGAATCATCGTACGGCGCGGGCCACCCATCTCGCCCACCATGTCTTGCTCACTGAGGCGCTCGCCGGGGACAGCCCTGGCCACGGCTGGCAACGCCGTCGCGGTCCCACCCGCGCGCAACGAGAATTTCTTCCGGTCCTCGACGGTCACGGTACCGTCGTCCACATAGCGATCCTCGATTGGTCGCTCGTCCTCGACGGCGGCCGCTGCCGCAGGAACTTCCGGTTCGACCTCCAGGGCATTCGGCGGGGCGGCGGCGCCCCCCATCTTCGCCTTGGCCTCGGCAATCATATGGTCCACGTCGCCCTTCTTGAACCACAGGGTCTCGCGAAATTTGGCGCCCTTTGCCGCATCGGCCCCGGCGGCCGGCATCGCAGTCGGTGCAGCGACCGACGGCGGGTACGGGGTGACCGGCGGCGGCGTCAGCCGCGACAGCGCGGGATCCTCGGTCGGGGGGGCAGCGAAAATCGTGGGCGCAGCCGCGCGGCTGGGGGACGTGGCCGGCATCGCGGGGGACGACGACGACGCGATGATAGTTGGGGCGGCCGCACGAGCCGGGGCTGTGACCGGCACAGCGGGGGACGACGACGTGGCTGTCGCGGGCGCTGCCCCACGCGCCGCAATGGCCTTGGCCACCAAATTGGCCACCTCGGCCTGACCGCCGGCGAAAAGCATCGTCTTGGCAAAGCCTGCGTTCTGGCTGCCGGTGGCGCCTGCACCCGAAGGCGCGGCGGGTGCAGCGCTTGCCAGCGTCTCCACTTCAGACAAGAACAGCCGCAAGGTCAGGTGTCGCCGGCTGGCGCTCTTGTCCAGCGCCTTGAGGATCACGCGATCCAGTTCGGGCGACAGGTTGCCGTCGGGGCGCCGCTGACTGGGCGGAAGCGGCGGGCTGCTGATGTGCAGATCCAAGATCGCCTGTACGGTTGTCCCCTGGAACGGGGGCTCGCCCGTCACCAGGTGGTAAAAGATGGCCGCAAGGCTGTACGTATTGGAGCGCTGGTCGGCCGGCTTGCCCTGCGCCTGCTCGGGCGACAGGTACGCCGCCACGCCCGCCACCTTGTCGCTGATGGCCTGCGCGACCGCAAAATTGATGACCCGGACGTCTCCGCTCGACGAAACAAGGACGTTCTTCGGGGCGACGTCGCGGTGGACGACGCCGACCTTCTGGGCCTCGAGCAGTGCAAGGCCGATCTGCGCCACGATGTTCTTGGCCTTTTCGAGCGGCAGCGGCCCGTTCTTCAGAATGCGTTCAAGCGTCTCGCCTTCGCAGATCTCGGTTGCCACATACAGGCGGTCGTCCGCCGTCTTGCCGACGTCGAGAACCGAAGCAATCTTCGGACTGCGCACGCGCAACAGCTGCTTGAGTTCACGTTCGGCCCGGGCGAAGGCCGCCGGGTTGGGAAGAACGCCCGCGGCCACCACCTTGTAAGCCACTTCGGCGCCCGAGTCGTTGTCGCGCGCGCGCCACACCTCGCCCGTGCTGGCGCCGCCGATCTGCGCGATCGGCTGGAAGCGTGCCGCCGGTGCGTCGGCCACCGCCTGCAGGCGCTGCGGGCCGCTGGCCGTCGCGCAGGATTCTTCCGGACAGAAATTCGCGTCGTCGGGGAACGTGGTCTTGCAGTTGGGGCAGGGCGTGCCGATGGGCAGGCTGTACTTTGCCGCCCGCTTGGCTTCGGTGGCGACAGTGTCCGCAGTGACTGACTCGAGAAGATGGTCGCCTGTCGCCATGGTCAGCTCACATCCTGAACACGCCGAAGCGCGTCTCGGGGATAGGTGCGTTGAGCGCAGCGGAGATCGAAAGGCCAAGGACGTCGCGGGTCTGCGCCGGGTCGATCACTCCGTCGTCCCACAGGCGCGCGGTGGCATAGTAGGGACTGCCTTCGGTCTCATAGGTCGCGCGAACCGGGGCCTTGAAGGCTTCTTCCTGCTGCGGCGTCCACTTGTCGGCGTCGCGGTGGACGGTGGCGAGCACGCTGGCAGCCTGTTCGCCGCCCATGACGCTGATGCGGCTGTTGGGCCAGGTCCAGAGGAAGCGAGGACTGTAGGCGCGTCCGCACATGCCGTAGTTACCCGCCCCGAACGAGCCGCCAATCAGGACGGTAAACTTCGGAACCTCAGCGGAGGCCACAGCGGTCACCAGCTTCGCGCCGTCCTTGGCGATGCCCCCGGCCTCATATTTCCCGCCGACCATGAAGCCCGAGATGTTCTGCAGGAAGATCAGCGGGATCTTCCGTTTGCAGGCGAGCTCGATGAAGTGGGCCCCCTTCAGTGCGCTCTCCGAGAACAGCACCCCATTGT
>JANXXE010000178.1 GCA_025350815.1 Myxococcales bacterium
GCGGCGCGGCGGGCAGCACGGGCGGCGCGGCAGGCAGCGGCGCGGGCGGCGCGGCGGGCAGCGGCGCGGCTGGCTCAGGCGGCGCAGGCGGCAACCTCGACGCGGGCGGCTCGGTCCGCGACGCGGGCCCCGAAGCCGGCGGCAGCAGCAACGACGCAGGCAAGGACACGGCACCCGTCGTGGGGGGCAAGATGACCATCACCGTCGACAACGCGGGCATGATGGGCACACGCATGTGCTTCAAGAAAGAGGCCACCAACAGCGGCGGCAACCATTCACCCAAGATCGACTGGACCGGCGTGCCCACGGGCACCAAAAGCCTGGTCCTGACCATGTACGACGTCACGGGCAAGACCCCGCACCGGATCGTCTGCAACATCCCACCCGATCAGACGGGCCAGGCCGCCGACATCGGCATGATGCTGCCGCCGGGGGCGATGGTCTCGACGGGGCACAGCAAGCCGGGCAATCCGTGGTACGGGCCCGGCGCCTCGGGTGCCGCGCACTCGTACGAAATCAAGATCTGGGCGCTGTCGACGCCGCAGCTGGCGGGCGGATGCAGCATGTCCGGCGCGGCTCCAACCAACGCCGTGTTGACGACTTTGATGACGGCCCCGCCAACTCTCGTCCTCGGTTCCGCAGGCCAGGTCCTGTGGGGCAACGTCGACGGGATGTGCGTCCCCTGATTCGGTGAATTGCGCTCCCCGCTAACGCCGGGGCATGCCCTCAGACCAGCAACGCGCCCAGGCTTTCCGTCGCGCGCCCTGGCCCCTCGCCCATTTCCGACAAATTTGCCCCCACCGCGCGCGCCAGGGTCAGCGGCACGCGACAACTATTTTCGTTCGTGCGCGATTGATAGTGCAGGTTCGACCGCAGCGTGCCGCCGCCACGCCCGATGACCAGCAGGGGGTAATCCGTCCGCCCGTGCGTCTTCGGATGCGTGCAGTCGGTCGAGGCCATGATCGCACAGCCATCCAGCAAGTTGCCGGCGCCTTCGGACACCGCCCGCAGCGTCTCGATCAACACGGCCAGTTCATTCATGAAGAAGGTCACCGCGGCGTTGCACTTGGGCTGGTCGCCCGGCTCCTTGTGGGTGATGTCGTGGTACAGACTGAACCCCAGCGATCGCAGGCCCACGCGCGAGCCCGGCTTCAACAGCTGAAAGGTGAAGACGCGCGTCAGATCGCAGGCCAGCGCCAGCGCCAGCAACTGGGCCATCGTGCGGTTGACTTCGGTTCCGCCCGGCTGGTAGTCGACGGCGTTGTGCGGACCCACCAATCCGTCGGCGGGCCTGGGCGGCGGGACACAGCCGACGGGCGGGCGAAACGACAGTTGCTTTTCCAGCGCGCGCACGCCGTCGAGATGCTGGTCCAGGCGCATGCGATCGCGCGCGCCCAGCATCCGCGTCAGATCGCGCGTATCCGCCATGACCGCGTCCAGGATGCTGCGCTGATCGGCAAGCTGCACGGCCGATTCGGGGCGACGGCCAAACAGGCGATCGAAGACCTGCCCGCAATCGTAGCTGCACGGATTGGGGCTGCCGGGACCGTTGTGCGACCACCAGTGGAAGGCCGTGCCCTTTTCAGGCGATGCACTGGCGTCCACCCCCAACTCCAGCGAACGAAACGCCGTCGCGTGGCCCACCTGACGCGCCACCAGCTGATCGATGGACGCACGACGGACCGTGAAGGTGTTGTCGGTCGAACCGCCCAGCGGCGCACCCGTCATCAAAACCCCGGCCCCGGCCGCGTGCGGACGGCCGTCGAAGGGCAAGGTGGTGCCACTGACCACGGACAGATACGGCTTGATTCGCGCCAGCGGGCGCAGCTGTTCGGACAACTGCCATTCGTCGCCGACCCCCGTTCGCGTCGGCACCCATCTGTCCGAATGGACGCCGTTGGCGAAGGCCCACACACCGAAACGTTTCGGCAAGGGCTGCCCGTTCGCGTAGGCCAGACCATGGCCGTCCAGCATCACCTCCAGCCGCGGCAGCCCGACCGACACGGCGGATCCGGCCACCAGCCCGCGCAAGACGCGCCGCCGGTCCAGTGAAACCTTCACTGCGGCCCCGCCCCTGATCCCATCGCGTAACGGAACCCGGCGCTGACCACCAGCGCCAGGACGGCGTCGCGGAGCTTGTAACCGGACGCCGCAAAGGCCTTGGTGATCGCCGCCAGCGTCGGCGCCTCCTGCGGCGTCTCGACGTGCCCCGTGGCGTAGCGATACAGATTGCGCACCAGGCAGGCGGGGACCCTGTCGTCGTGGGCCAGCAGTCGGGACAGGGCCGCCGCATCCTCGAAAGGCTGGCCATCCAGCGCGCCCTTCGTGTCAAGCGGATTGACCCGTGTGGGAACGCGGTATTCACCGATGGCGTCAAAACGCTCGAAAGCGAAACCCAGCGGATCCATCTTCGCGTGGCAGCGCGCGCAGCCGACATCTTGGCGGTGTTCCTCCAGCCGCTGCCGCAAGGTCGACGGGGTGCCGGGGCGTCCCGACGACAAGTTGGTGTCCACGTTGCCTGGCGGCGGCGCCACGTCCTCGCACAGCAGAACCTCACGCACGAACTTTCCACGCGCTGTCGGTGACGTCTCCTCAGTGCCCGCATTCGCCGCCAGAAACGCCGCCTGCCCCAGCAGGCCGACGCGCGCCGAGTTTTCCGGCAAGCGCAGCGGGACGAACCGTGAATCGTCGACATCGGCGCCCTCGAAGGGTCTGGTGACGCCGTACAGGCGCCCCAATTCGGCGTTCACGAAGGTCTGGCGCGTGGTGAACAGCGTCCTGGCGTCGGCCTGCGAGTCGAAAAAATTATCCTCCAGCACGCGCAGCGTCTCCTCCTGCATCGACGCCGGCAAGGTCAGTGTCATCGCCGTGAACGTCCGCAGCTCGCGCGCCAGATGGTCCAGCGCCGACAGCCGCATCAGCTCCCAGAAGAAATTCCGCATCCCGGCACGCGCCCGCGGCGACGCCAGCAGACGCTCGACTTGCCGCCTGACACCCTCCGCGTCACCCAGTTCGCCGCGCCGGGCCGCCTGCCGCAGCGTCGCATCCGGGCCGCTGCCCCACAAAAAGAAAGACAGGCGCGCGGCAATCTCGTCGTCGCCGTAGGCGTAACGCTCAGGATTCGAAGTGTCCGCACGCCCGAGTTCCAGGCGGTACAAGAACTTCGGCGACTGCAACACCGCCGTGACCGCACGCCCAAGACCACGCCACGGATCCGGACCATCAGCGAGGCGGATGTATCTGCCCAGTTCCTCGTCGGTGGGCGCCCGACGAAATGCCGCGTCCAGAAAGCGGCGCAGAAAGGCGCGCGCGCATCCGGCATCTACCCCGGGCTCGCAGCCGACCACGGCCCGACGGCGCACGGGATCGCCCCACACCTGCCCGACCAGGGATCCGGCCGCCACACCGTAGCGCTCGACCGCATACACCGACGTGCCGACCAGTGCCGCCCCCGTCGTCGAGAAACCGCCGAGGCGCGCGTCTTCCTCCAGCGCCGGTATCACCAGGCCGGGGCCCAGCAAGTCGCCGACGCAGTTGCGGTACTCGCTGGCCGTCAATCGGCGCACCGCCGCCGGTCCCCCGTCCCGGGGTGGGGGCAACGACCCTGGCTCCGCGCCCAGCCCGACGGCCGGCACACGCGCATCCCGGGCGCCTGCCGCACACGCCCCCAGCGATAGGGCGCCCACGACGGCCACCGAAGTGAAAAGACGCCCCGTCATCCCTTCCTGATGGCCACCATCTGGATGTTGGTCATGTCCTCTATGGCGAAGCGCAGGCCCTCGCGACCGATGCCGCTTTGTTTGTTGCCGCCGTAGGGCATGTGATCGGCGCGAAAACCGGGCACGTCATTGACAATGACACCGCCGAAATCCAGGCGCCCGACGGCGCGCAAGATCCGGTCAATATCCCGCGTGAACACCGCCGCCTGCAGCCCATAGGCAGTCGCGTTCGCGGAACGCAGCGCCTCGTCGAAATCGGCGCACGCAATCAGGGACGCGACAGGGGCGAAGACTTCTTGGCCCACAACGCGCATATCGGGCGTGGTGTCCGACAGCAAGGTGGGCCAGTACACGGCCCTGTCACGCTTGCCACCGACCAGAATCTTCGCCCCGGCATTCGTTGATTCCGCGACCCAGGACTCGGCGCGCGCGGCCTCGTCGACGGAGATCATCGGTCCGACATCAGTTCTGTCGTCCAGCGGATCGCCGACCACCAGCGCGCGGGTTTCCTCGATCAGCCTGTCTCGCAAGGGCGCGAAGATCGATCTGTCGGCATAGATCCGCTGCACCGATATGCACACCTGCCCGGCGTAGGCGAACGCGCCGCGCGCGCAGCGACCAGCAACGGCACCCAGGTCCGCATCCGCCGCCACAATGACCGGCGAGCTATTGCCCAGCTCCAGCGTGACCTTCTTGATTCCCGCGCGCGCGACAATGCCACGCCCGACGGCCGCGCTGCCGGTAAAACTGATGGCGCCGACGCGCGCGTCCGTCACCAGTGCCTCGCCGACCGTGCCGCCCGGCCCCTGGACCAGATTGATGGCCCCCTCGGGCAGACCAGCCTCCAGCAACACCTCGACCAGCGCCACGGCGGTTAACGGCGTTTGCAGCGCCGGCTTCAGGACAACCGCGTTCCCCGCCGCAATGGCGGGCGCGACCTTGTGCGCGACCAGGTTCAACGGAAAATTAAAGGGTGTGATGGCCAAGACCACGCCGATGGGCCGCCGTACCCAGAAACCAAAATACCCCTCACCCGACGGCACGGCGTCCAGCGGCACGGTCTCGCCGTGAATCCGCCGGGCTTCGTCCCCCGCAAGGGCGAACGTCGCCGAAGCCCGGTCAACCTCGATGCGCGCCATCTTGATCGGCTTGCCCGCTTCCGCAGCGATCGTGCGCGCGAACGTCTCGCGCTTCGCCGTCAGCAGGCCGGAGACTTTGTGCAAGATCTCGGCACGGCGGTGGGCGGACAGCGCCGCCATGGTCTCGACTGCGGTGTGCGCCGACGTCAGCGCGGCCTCGACGTCCTGGGGCCGTGCGCTGGCGACGCGCCCAATCGACGTGCCGTCGTATTTGTTGGTGACTTCCACCACCGGCCCGCCCGGCACCCATTGACCGCCGATGAACAGGCCGCTTGATAACGCGGGATTTGCCATGCGCTGGGCCCTTGTATAGCGCCACCGCGCGCTTTTTGCCGCGTCATTCCGAACAATGGGCCTTGCAGGCGGACCCGGCGCGGTACAATGTCCATGTCGTCAACGCCCGCGAAGGAGCACGTCATGTTTGGACTTGGCACCGGAGAGCTGGTCATCATTTTTCTGATCGTCCTCGTAGTCTTTGGCGCCAACAAGCTGCCGGCGCTGGGCGACGGAATGGGCAAGGCGTTGCGCAGCTTCAAGAAGGCCATCGACACCAGCAAGGACGACGAAAAACCCGCCCCGAAGGCCGTCGAAGGTCCCGGGTCGTAAGTCTTTGCAGCCCCGGGCCCGCACTCTGGCGGCAGCCGCGTTTGTCGTGGCCACCGCGGCGTACACGGCCGTTCGCGGCGCGGACCCCGTTCACCCGCCCGCCCCCGTCGCCAAGAAGCCGCCGGCGCTTGCCGCCCAGCCGGTGGCAGAACCATTCCCAGCGTCAGCGGAAAGTTCCTTCGCGGTGCTACCGCAGCCGGCCGACAACGCCGATCTGCTGGCCACGCTGCCCGCGATTCCGCCGGCGGAAACACGCTGCCTGGTGACCTTCCGCGGCTATCTGGATCTGGACGGACGGCCGCTGACCAGCTCGATTGCTCCCGTCCAGGTTGTCGACGGCAGCGCCCAGCTGATCACGGCGACGCAGGTGCAAAGTCGCGCACCGCTGTCCGAGGGCCGCGCCTCGCTGGGCATTGCGCTTGGTCCCC
Organism: Myxococcales bacterium; assembly: GCA_025350815.1. GTDB lineage: Bacteria > Myxococcota_A > Polyangia > Fen-1088 > Fen-1088 > JANXXE01. The sequence goes on from JANXXE010000178.1 coordinate 5,893, forward strand.
TGGCACACGGGGCGTTCGGCGGCGAGGTGACGGCGGTGGTTCGATTCGTCGCGGGCCAGGTCTTCCGTTTCGGCTGCCGTCTGTCGACGCAGCCCGACGCCCGCGGGCCCAGTCTGTTCCGGTGCGACGTCAGCTACATGTGCTTCTGAGCCGTGGCAGCGCATTCCGCGTAACGCAGGCCCCAGGTAGGGAGTTCTGTTTGTTAGTCACATGCCTCAAGATCTCCGGTGGCCTCTGGCAATCGTTCTCGTGCTCCTGGCCGCCTGCGGCGCGGAGGCGCGGAAATCCGGCGGCACACAACCCACCGACGAAGACGACGCGGGCGCAGGCGGCGGGGGCGCTGGGCTCGGCGGCAAGGCAGGTGGCAGCGGGGGGGCCAATGGCGCGGCTGGACAGGCCGGGGGCGGCCAGGGGGGGCAAACGGGCACAGGCGGCGGCACGGGCGGTGGCGGCGGCGCGGCCGGCAGCGCTGGTACTTCAGGCATCGCTGACGCGGGCGCCGACAAGCCGCCATCCGGCGAGGCCGGCGTGCCGACCCCGGTGGGTCAGTTCGCCGTTGTCACGAATCGCTACGACAACCTGCGCACGGGCAGCAACCCCAACGAAAAGATTCTGACGGTCGCCAAGGTGGGCGCCCCGGATGCCTTCGGCCTGCTGTTCTCGCGTCAATACGACGGCAATCCCTACGGCCAGCCGCTATTTGTGCCGGGCCTGATGATCAAGGGCGCTGTCCACAACGTCGTCTTCATCGTCACCTCGACCAACAACGTCTACGCCTTCGACGCCGACGATCCGGCCGCGGTGATGCCGCTGTGGACGCGCCAATTGGCGCCGCCCGCAGATGTGAAGACCGACGGCGCCACCGTCAAGGGCAACGGCCACACCATCTGCCTGGACATGTTTCCCTTCGTCGGCATCACGTCGACGCCGGTCATCGACGTGGCGAAGAACCGCATGTACGTCGTCTCGAAAGAGGGCAAGGTCGACATGCCCTACTTCAACAAGCTACACGCGATCGATCTGCTGACCGGCGCCGAGACGCCTGGCAGCCCCGTCACCATGGACGCCTCGGTGCCCGGCACGGGCGCCGGCGCCGTTAACGGCATGGTGAAGCTGGACGGCTGGAAGCACATGGTGCGGCCCGGTCTGTTGCTGCACAAGGGCGCCCTTTACATCGGCGTGGGCAGCCACTGCGACGACAACCCGTACCACGGCTGGGTGCTTAGCTACGACCCGGACACCTTGAAACTGAACAGCGCCTTCAACACCAGTCCGAACGGAATCCGCGGCGCAGTCTGGCAGTCGGGCGTGGGCCTGGCCGCTAACGACAACGGCATCTACTTCACGACCGGCAACGGCGACAGCACGCCAGACGGCAAGGCCCTTTCGCTAAGCGTGGTGCGCCTGAACGCGAACAACACGCTCGGCGACTGGTTCACTCCCTCGAACGTCGTAAGCCTGAACAGCGGCGATCAGGATCTGACGGGGGGCGTTCTTCTGATACCGAACAGCAACAATCTGGTGGCCTCGGGCAAGGAATGCGTCATCTATTTGATGAATCAGCTGAATATGACCCACTTCAATGCCAAGGACGCCATCACCCAGGAGGTGGCCGTTCCCAAGGGCACCCTCCCCGAGATCCACAATCTCACCTACTGGAATTCGCGCCTTTATGTCTGGCCGGACAACACCGGCCTGCGCGTTTACGTGTACGCGAATGGCAAGCTTGGCAACACCCCCGCTGCGACCTACGACGGCCGGATGCCGGGCCACCCTGGCGGAACGTTGGTCGTCTCGTCGAACGGCGAAACCCCCGGCACGGGCATCCTGTGGGCAGCGGTCACCACGAACGGCGACTCGTGGCATTCCATCGCCCGCGGGGGCCTTGTGGCACTGGACGCCATGAACCCGACGATGCCGCTATGGGACAGCACCATCAACAGTACCCGGGACAATCTGGGCAACCTGGCCAAGTTCAGCCCGCCGACGGTCGCAAACGGCAAGGTCTACGTAAATTCCTTCGCCACCGCGAACGCCTCGTCCCCCGCCTTCCTACGTGTCTACGGTTTGCTGAAATAGATCTGGCTCACAGCGTTGTCGCCGCGCGAAGGCGAGTTTCAAACTGGGTTCTGAAACCGCTTTGAAACATTGACGTTCGTCAATAGCCAAGGCTGCTGTCGGCTGCTTAGCGTGCTGGCATGATCAAGTCGCTGGCGCTTCGATGTGGTCTCGCAATGGTTCTTGTGTCGGGCTGCGGGGGCGACGCCCGCAAGACGGGCGATACGACGACCGATGACGGCGTCGGCGGCGTCGCTGGCGGCGGCGGCGGGAAGGCCGGCAGCGGTGGCGGTGGTCAGGCGGGTGGCGGTCAGGCGGGGGCGGGACAGGCCGGCAGTGGCGGCAGTG
>JANXXE010000187.1 GCA_025350815.1 Myxococcales bacterium
ACCGCGATGATCTCGAAAGCGATGCGCAGGCCGCGCAGGTGTTCAGCGATGCGCCGGATGTCGCGGCCGACGGAATCCTCGACGTCCCGAATCGCCAGGACAACGGACAGGTCGGTCGATTTAGCGCGCTTGGTCATCGCGGCTCCTCCGGGTTGAGACATCAGACCGGAATCAACAGCATAGTCCGTGCCCCGGACCACCCATAATTAATACACATACTTAGCTGGTTCAGCGCCCACGGTGCGCTGACCATTACGCGGTTTTAGCGCACATTGTCCCACACCGCTGTGTAAGGGATTACGCAGGGCCGTCGACAACGCCCCGGCAAGAGCCGCCACGTTTTCGGGCGGAACGGCGGTGACACGCGGGTCCCGTCGAGCCAGTTGGGCCAGGCCACCCGTGGCCGAAACGACCGTGGGCAGTCCCGCGGCCAATGCTTCGCGCGCCGCCAGCGGCATCCCTTCTGTCCGGCCCGTGGACAGGACGCGGCAAGGCTGTGCATAGACGTCCGCCGCCCGCATGAAAGCCGCCACTGCGTCGCGGTCGACGACGCCGGGCAGTTGCAGGGTGACGGCGCGGCGGCGGGCCAGCGCCTGCAACCCGGGGCGGCAGTCTCCCTCACCCAGGATCACCACGTCGGGGCGGTTGGCGATGGGCAAACAGCCCACCGCCCGTAACAGAATGTCGAATCCCTTGATCGGTACCAAGCGGCCGACGGCGAGCACAGTCGGTCGGGTCAGTCCCAAGCGCTGCCGCAGGCGCAGCCGCTCGGCCCTGGACGGCGGCGTGAAGGTCACAGAATCGATGGGCATGGCCTCGACCAATGCGCGATCGCCGTCTACCCGGTGGGTGGCGCCGCACAGGCGCGCAAAACGGCTGCGAAGATCGTCGCTGACGAAGACAAACCTGGCGCCACTGGACCACAGGTTGCGTGCCAGGTGCGCGCCGGCCGGAAGTCGCTCCAGCAACGCCACATCCCCGGAATGCGCATGGATGCGATGGGGACGGCCACGACAAATCGCTGCGGCGATCAGCCCGCAGGGTAGCAACCAGTGACTTTCGACGGCGGTAAAGCGTCGGGCCCGCAGGTGCAACGCCTGCGCAAGCTGGGCGGAAAAACGCGCGGCCTGGAACCAGGCGGCGGCGTCGCCGCGTTCCAGAACCTCGGGCGCGCCTTGCCCGTAGAACAGCGGGGCGGCTTTTGCCACGCCGAACGGAAGTCGCAAGACGGTCACACCGGGCTCGGGTGATTCCTCGAATGCGGTCGGGCGCTCCCCGGCGGCGATGACCTCGACGGCGTGGCCGTCGCGAACCAGCGCGCGCACGCGATCGCGCACGAAGTTGCCGGCGAAGTCGCCCGCGTGACGCGGATACGACGTGGTGATGACGCCCATCACGACGGCGGCACCACGCGGGCCCGCCAGGGTCTCGCCGCGATCCGGCCCACCAGCCGCAGCGCCCTTTGCGCGAATCCCCGCAGCAGTAAAAATGAAATAGGTATGATCACCCGGGTGATGCGAATTCCCGAACGCCACTGCGGGCCGTAAACCGGGCGAACCGGTACGTCGACGACCGTCGCGTCGGCGGCCGCAAGCCGCGCCAGCAGATCATTCGGGTAGCCATAGCGGGCCCACACAGGAACCGCCAGCATCGCGCCCAGCGCGCGTCTGTTGGCCGCCGTGTAGCCGCATTGTGAGTCCGAGATATGCGCGTAGCCCGACGAAAGCCGGGTGAGAAACGACAGGACGAGATTTCCCAGCAGGCGAGACGGCGGCATCACCCGCCACCCGCCCGGCCAGCGAAAGCGGTTGCCCTTGGCGTAGTCGGCCTCGCCTGCCGCGACCACGCCCAGCAGGGTCGCGAGATCCGCCGGATCCATCTGCGAATCGCCCGCCATCACCGCTGTCACTTCGGCGCCGATTTGGTGCGCGCGGGCGTAGCCGGTCGCGATGGCGGCGCCCACGCCTCGATTTTGCTGGTGCGTCAGCACCTCCAGGCCGCGGCGTTGGCTGCGCTGGGCAATTTTTTCGGTGCCGTCGACGCTGGCGTCGTTGACGACGATCACGTGATCGACAAAGCCCGGAACGGAACGAATGGTGCGCGCGATCTTGTCCGCCTCGTTGAAGGCAGGAACGACGATGGCGATGCGTCGGCCACGGAACATGGAATGTGCAACCTGGATGCGACTAGAAGGGGTCGAGCAGCTCGTTGGCGGTCTTTGGCTTCTTGCCAGCCGAACGCCGGTGCTGCGGCGAATCCGGGGCGGCGTGGGCGGGCGGGCTGGGACTGGTGGGCGTGTTCGGCGTTGCCGCGCTTGGCGGTGTGGGGGCTGCGGGCGCTGGACTGGAGGGCGTCGGGATCACCTCGGGGCCCTTCTTTCCGCTGGGCAAGGTCGCCCTCAGCGTCGGGAAAACGGGCCGGTACGGCGTCACCTTGCGGACCTCGTCCTGGTAGCCGGGCTTTTTGAAGACGACGATGGTGTCGGTGTCTTCGCTCAGCTCGACCTTGCGTGAAAAAGGTGTCTGCCCCAGGCGCTTGTTGCTGCCTTGCTCGAATACCTCGGCGCCCTCGGGAATCGAATTGAAGGTGACCGCCACCGATCCTGCGCGCCGAATGGACGGCGCAGACGGGCCCGCGCTACGCGATTCGGGCGGCGCGCTTGACCGGGTCAAGAGCACGCCGCCGCCGAAGGCAACGGCGACCAGCGAAACCATGATGGCCCAGACGCCGCCGCGCTTAAACAGGGGCTTGTCCCGCGGCAGGGCCAGCTGCGAAGGATCTTGCGTCGGCGACCGGGCCACCGCGGACAGGCTGCGGGAGACCGACGCAGGCGGAACGGTGGGCGAGCGCAGCGGCGCCGAGTGCGGACGCGAGCCTGATCCGGTCATCACCGACGCGGTCACGCGGGCGCCGGTGTTGCGTGCATCGGCCGAGCCGGCGGCGTCCTGTGGAAACAGGTCGCGCATCAGCTGGGCCAGGTGCGAGGGTTGGAATCGCGCGGCGTGAACAACGTCGTCGAGCGCGTCGGCCATGTCGGCGCCAGTCTGGTAGCGATCGTCGCGGTTGCGCGCCAGGGCCTTGAGGACCACGGCGTCGAGTTCAGGCGGGCACAGCGGGTTCTGCAGCGACGGCGGCGGAACGTCGCACTGACGAACCTTCTCGACCGTCTGCAAATCGTTTTCGCCCTTGAACAGCCGGCGCCCGGTCAACACCTCGTGCAGGACAATGCCGGTGGCGAAGATGTCGATGCGCTTGTCGACGTCGTTGCCCTGGGTTTGCTCGGGGGCCATGTACGCGAACTTGCCCTTCAGCGTGCCGCGCTGGGTGCCGCCTTCGTCCTTCGAATCACCGCCGAGAGCCTTGGCGATGCCGAAATCAAGCAGCTTGACCGACCCTTCGTACGACAGCATCACGTTCGACGGCGAGACGTCCCTGTGGATCATGCCCAGAACGGACCCGTCTTCGTCCGTCACGTCGTGCGCATACCCGAGGGCGCGACACATTTCGCGGCCGATGTAGGCGACCAGTTCGGGGCGCGGCGGTCCGATGCGCGCCCACAGCGTCCGCATGGTCTCGGCCAGATCGCGCCCGCGGACGTATTCCATCGAGATGAAATACTCGTTGTCGACGGCGCCCAGCTCGAAGACCTGCACGATGTTCGGGTGGTTGAGGCGCGCGGACATCTTCGCCTCTTCGATGAACATCTTGTTGAAGGTCGGATCATCGTTCAGGTGCGGAAGGATCCGTTTGACCACGAAGACGCGTTCGAAACCGGCCGGTCCCTGGACGCGACCCTTGAAGACGTCGGCCATCCCGCCGCGGCCGATGCGCTCGAACAGGGTGTATTTGCCGAACTGAATCGGCTGAGGAAGGACTACCCCCACGGCGCGGATCTTAGCTCAGATTCGGTGCGGCACGTGTATTCAAGGTCCAAGGGGCGGTAGATTCAGCGGCGCAACGTGAACACCCTGCCTGTTTCGCCTGTGGCACGAATTGTCTGCGTCGGCGGGCTCGACCCCGGCGGGGGGGCCGGCATCGTGCGGGACTACCTGTCTGTCCAGGCTTTGGGCGCGCGGGCGACGCTGGTGGCGACGGCCTGGACCACGCAGTCGCATCGGGGCGTCGTCGGCTTCGAGGCGCGTGGGGCGGACGCGGTCGGCGAGGCTTTGGCCTGGGCGCTGGGCGACCTTTCCAGCGGACCGGGCGCCGTGAAGGTTGGAATGGTCGCGACGCCCTCGGTCCTGGGGGCCGTGGTGGCGGCTTTGCGGGGTTTTTCGGGTCCGGTGGTTTTTGACCCGGTCATGGCGGCGTCAAGCGGTGGCTCGTTGCTGGCGGGGGTACCGGCCGACCTGATGCCGCTTGTGCGTCGGGCAACCCTGGTGACGCCCAACCTGGCGGAGGCGGCGGCCCTGTCAGGTCAGCCCGTGACCACCCTTGCCGAAGCCGAGGCGGCCGCGCGACGGTTGCGCGAATTGGGCGCGCCCGCGGTTCTGGTCAAGGGCGGGCATCTGCCCGGCGAATCCACGGACCTGTTGCTGACAGACCACGGCGAAAGCCTTTTTTCGGTGCCGTCGCTACCGGGCAGAAGTCCGCGCGGGACGGGGTGCGCGCTGGGCTGCGCGATTGCCGTGGGCCTCGCGCGGGGGCAGGTGCTGCCCGAAGCGATCCGCGACGCCAAGGCCTGGCTGACCGACCGGATTCGCGACGCCCGCTTCGTCGGCGTCGACCGGTTTCTGGGCGACTGACCTAAATCTAGGGGGCAACTTCGAGGCGCACGAGCGGCGTCTCTTTGACGGGCAACAGATCGGTCGATTCGCTGCGCAGGAAGTATCGGCTGGAAAAGATGCGGCTGGACCACACCGTTGGCGTGCCCGACAGCTTCTTCATACCCAGCCACACGATGCCCTTGCAGACGGGGAAATGCGAGATGTCCTGCACCAGCCACAGGCCGTCCTTGCCATTCGACACCTCGTTCGGCTGCACGTCCCGATCGATGCGGCCGATGGGTTCGCCCGGGGCATCCAGCAGGTTGGTGTCGTACAGCGTGACCGAGATTGCGCCGGGATTGGCGACCTGCATCCACAGTCGCAGCGGGCGGTGCTCGCCGGCCGGCATCTCGAAACGGATGATGCTTTCGTACTGATTATTGGGGAAGACGACCATGCCGCCCGCCTGGCCGTCTTCGTAGGCCAGCAGGACCCGCGGGCCGGACGAGCCCAGGGGACCCGTAGCCTTGTGGGCGCAGCCCACGGCAGTAAGCAGTATCAGGGACAACATGGCGATGCGCATGATTGGACAGTGAACAAGTTACATCGGCCGCGCAAGAACCGATAGAATTCGAGCATGGCACCGCCCCGTACGCGCCCGCCCGCGGGCGGCCTCGAAGGCGCCGCCTGGGCGCACCCCACGGCCATCATCGACGAGGGGGCCGTCGTGGGGGACGGGACCAAGATCTGGCACTTCTGTCACGTGATGACCGGGGCGCGCGTCGGGACCGGCTGCTCGCTGGGGCAGAATGTCTTCGTCGGTGGCGGCGCTGTCATTGGCAACGGCTGCAAGATTCAGAACAACGTTTCCGTATACGACGCCGTCACGCTGGAAGATGACGTGTTCGTTGGACCCTCGGCCGTGTTCACGAATGTGATCAATCCGCGCGCGCAGGTGGTGCGCAAGGACGCATACAAGTCCACAGTCGTCGAACACGGCGCCAGCATCGGGGCCAACGCCACCATCGTGTGCGGAACGCGCATCGGCGCATTCGCGTTTGTGGCCGCCGGGGCGGTGGTCACACGGGATGTTGCCGCGTACGCGCTGGTGGCGGGCGTGCCGGCGCGGCGAATCGGCTGGACCTGTGATTGTGGCGTGACGTTGCCCCAAAGGGCGACGAAGAAGCAGCCTGTGTGTACCGCGTGCGGCCGGCGGTTTGTCGTCACCGGTACCCGGGCCACAGCGACGCTTGCGCCCGCCGCTGGTCGTCGTTAACCCTGGGCGGCGACGATCCGGGACGCCAGGCGCGAACAGCGCAGCGCCACGTCGCCATTGCGGACGGCGATGCCCAAAGCCTTGCCCGAGCCCACCAACACAACCAGGCGCTTGCCCCGGGTCACCGCCGTGTACAGCAGATTGCGCGCCAGCATGACGAAGTGCTGGGTGTGGACGGGGACGATCACGGCTGCGTATTCCGAACCCTGCGACTTGTGAATCGTGGCGGCATAGGCCAGCGTCAGCTCGTCCAGATCGTCGGCCTGGTAACTGACCTCGCGATCGTCAAAGACCACGACCAGTTCCTGCGCCTCGCGATTGAGGCGGGCCACCTGACCGATGTCGCCGTTGAAGACATCCTTGTCGTAGTTATTGCGCAATTGCATCACGCGATCACCCACGCGGTAGGCGCGGGCGCCCCGCCGGATCTCGTCGGCACCGGGGGTCAGGGCGTCCTGAAGCAACTGGTTGAGGTTGGCGGCGCCCAGTTCCCCGCGGTGCATGGGTGACAGAACCTGGATATCCGCCGGCCGCAAACCGTAGCGCCGCGGCAGCCGGGTCGCGACGAGATCCCGGATGAGGTTGGCCGCGCGCACGGGATCGTCTTCCTCCAGGAAGAAAAAATCGCGCGTGTCGCCGGCCGGGCCGTCGGCGGGCGGCGTTCCCAGGTCGGGCGGCTCGCCGTCGTGGATGCGGTGGGCGTTGAGCGTGATCAGGCTGCGGGCGGCCTGACGGAAGATCTGGGTCAGACGCACCGTGGGCACCTTCCCGGACGCCATCACGTCGCGCAGGACCGTGCCCGGTCCGACCGACGGCAACTGGTCGACGTCGCCCACCAGCAAAAGCCGCGTGCTGGACGATAGCGCCGCGAACAGGTCGGCTGCCAGGCGGATGTCGATCATGGACGCCTCGTCCACGACGACAAGGTCAGCTTCCAGTGGGCGCGCAGAACCCCGGCCGAACTGCCCGTCGGCCGGGCGCCATTCAAGCAGACGGTGCAGCGTGGTCGCCGGCTGCCCGGTCGCCTCGCTCAGACGCTTGGCTGCGCGCCCCGTGGGGGCCGCCAGTAGGACGCGCAGTCCCTGGCTGACGAAGGTCGACAGGATGGAAACGATCCCGCGCACGATCGTGGTTTTGCCCACGCCGGGCCCGCCGGTGATGACGACCACGGGATCCTGGATGGCGCGCCGGATCGCCTCGGCCTGTTGCGGTGCCAACGCAATCGCCGCCTCGCGCTCGTACCACGCGAGCGCCCGATCGATGTCGACGCCGACGGACGTTCGGGATGCGCCCAGCAGCCGGGCAAGACCCTGTGCAGCGGATTCCTCGGCGCGGAAAAGGCCAATTTCGTAAACCGCCGGCTGCCCGTCCTCGGTCGCGGCGATGGCTATCTCGCCGCTGCGGCCCAGGCGATCAACGGCTGCCTGCACCAACGCATCGTCCACCTCCAGCAGGGCGGCGGCCCGTTGTACCAGGATCTCGCGTGGCACGAAGACGTGGCCCGCCTGTGCGGCCTCGTCCAGCGAGTGGCGCACGCCGGCGTTCACCCGCACCTCCGAGTCCTTGCCGATGCCCAGAGCCTTGGCCAGGCGGTCGGCTGACAGAAAGCCGATGCCCCACACGTCGAAGGCCAGGCGATAGGGGTTCTCGCGCACGCGGGCGATGGCGGCGGCGCCGTACCGTTTGTAGATGCGCGCGGCGAATGCCGGCGAGACGCCGTAACCCTGCAGAAAGACCATCACCTTGCGGATCTCCTGCTGTTCGGCCCAGGCGCGCTTGATGGATTCGGCGCGCACGGGGCCGATGCCGGCGATTTCCCCGATGCGCCCCGGCTCGGCGTCGAGAATCTCCAGTGTCTGGATGCCAAATCGGGCGACGATGCGCGCGGCGAATTCGGGGCCGATGCCCTTGATCAGGCCCGACCCCAGGTAGCGTTTGATGCCTTCCAGCGTCTCGGGCGCGACCTCGGTGTAGCCGGCGACGCGAAACTGCCGGCCGAAGCGGGCGTTGTTCTCGTAAACGCCGCGCACACGCAACCGCGCCCCTACGGGAATCCCCAGCAGACTGCCGACGATCGTGACCAGATCTCCTTCGCCCGGCACCTCTATGCGGGCCACGGTGAATTCGCCGTTGCCGCCCGAGAAGACCAGGCGCTCGACCGTGCCTTCGAGGGTCTGTTCCTCTCCTTGCCCTTGCCCTTGCTCTTGGCCCTTGTCCTTGCCAGCCCGGGCGCGCTCGAACAGGTCCATGAGGTACGTGCCCCAGCGTGTGTCGCCCGGTCACGCGGGTCAAGCTGTCCGTGGCCGACTGGCAGGGGCCGACTGGGATTGACCAGCGCTTCGGCATGCGCCCACGGCGGTGGCGATATAAAGTGCGTGCGTGTCGTGGCGGAAGCCTGCCGGCGATCCGGCAACTCGCGTTGTGGTGACCAATCCCTCCGACGGGGGGTTCTGGTACTGGCTGGCGAAATTCTACGCCTTCGGCCTGCTGGGCGTGGGTGCGTTGCTGGTGCTCGGCCTCGGCATCACCTACGTGGCGTTTGCGGTGACCCTGCCCGCGTTGCCCGATTTCGAGCGCTACCGCCAGGAGGCGGCCGAGACAACCATGTTGCGCGCCTGGGACGGCTTGCCCCTGGTCGAACTGGCCAAGCAGCGACGCGAAATACTGCCCTTTGAGGCATTTCCGGCGCCGCTTCTGCAGGCCGTTGTCGACATCGAGGACCGCCGGTTCTATGAGCACGCCGGCCTCGATTACCGGGGCATCGCGCGTGCCCTGGCGACCAATCTGCGCGCTGGGAAGGTCGTACAGGGCGGATCGACCATCAGCCAGCAGGTCGCGAAATCGTTTTTGTCGTCAGAGCGGACGCTGTTCCGCAAGATTTCCGAGGCGATCCTGACCCGACGCCTGGAGGCCCGGTACACCAAGAACGAGATCCTGACGCTGTATCTGAATCAGATCTATCTCGGCCACGGGGCCTACGGCGTGGCGGCGGCGGCGCGGCGGTTTTTCGACAAGAACGTGGACGAACTGGATCTGGGCGAGGTGGCGGCCATCGCGGGCCTGGGACGAGCGCCGAGTCGTTTTTCGCCGCTGGCCAGCCTGGAACGCGCGCGGGCCCGTCGTGACCAGGTGCTGGAGGCGATGGTGCAGGCGGGCCACTTGTCCGAGGCGGACGTCAGCACCTGGCGGGCGCGGCCCCTGGTGCTGCGGCCGCCAGTGGATTTCTTTCGCGACCGCGCGCCCTATTTTGCCGAGTATGTCCGCCGCGACATCGCCAGACGCTACGGCGAAAAGCGTCTGTGGGAGGGGGGGCTGGAAATCGAGACGACGTTGGTGCCCTGGATCGATCAGGCGGCGCAGGAGAACGTCGACTTTTCCCTGCGCAAGCTGGACAAACGCCAGGGCTGGCGCGGCCCCGTGTCGCGCGTGGCTGGTGCGGCGGCGGTCGAATTTCGTCGCCGCGCCATCGAACGATACGGCGCAGTTCCACCGGCCGAGGGGCGGCTGTACCTGGGCCTGGTCGAGGCCACGGATTCCGTCGATGGAACGGCGCAGGTGCGCGTCGGCAAGCATAGCTACGTCCTGCCGCCCGCCGGGATGAACTGGGCGTTTCCGTATAGCGCGCGCGATTCGACCAACGCGAAGCCGCTGGCCACGACGCTGGATATTCTGCACCGGGGCGACGTGGTGTGGGTCGCCAACGCGCACCGATCGCGCCTGCGCAGGTTTTCCGACTGGGCGTACGACGCGAAAAGCGAGGCCCAGTGGGTTCCCGCCTTTTACAACCGCAAACCCCCGCCGGGGCCGGTGACGCTGACCCTGGAACAAACGCCGCGCGTGCAAGGAGCGACCTTCAGCTACGATCACAGTTCGGGCTATGTCGTCGCGATGATCGGTGGCTTTGACTACGACCGATCGGAATTCAACCGGGCCAGCCAAGCCTGCCGGCAGCCAGGCTCGACCTACAAACCCGTCTATTACTCGCTGGCACTGGATCGCGGGTTTGGCTACGCGTCGCTGTTGAACGACATCCCGCGCGCCGAGGTGGATCCCATCACGGGTGAGGTCTGGACGCCGACGAATCTCAACAACACCATCGACTACCAGGTGACGCTGGAATATTCGCTGGTTTGGTCCAAGAACGTGCCGTCGGTGCAGCTGTTCAAGTTGCTTGGCGGCAAGGACATCGAGGCGTGGGCGCGGCGCCTGGGTTTCACCACGCAGATCATTCCCGATCAGGCGTTGGCGCTGGGCGCGTCCTGCACCCGGCTGGACGAGCTGACGCGGGCCTTTTCCGTATTCGCGCGCAACGGGTCGGTGTCGCAGCCCGTTTATGTGCGACGCGTGCGCGACAGGCACGGGCGCGTTCTAGAAGATCACAGCAGCGTCGGCGATCCCATGGGTCCGCCAGCGGAACGTCTGGACCGACTGGTGGACCTCGCCGGCGAGCGGTCCCAGAACGTGATCCCGCCGCGCACGGCCTGGCTGACCTCGCAGTTGCTGCGGCGGGTGGTGACCCGCGGGCATGCGCCATCGCTGCGCGCGACCGGCATTCCCGCCGCTGGAAAGACGGGCACGTCCAGCGCGACGATGGACACCTGGTTCGTCGGCTACACCTCGCGCTGGATGACGACGACGTGGGTCGGTGACGACCGGCGCGAGCGGCCGCTGGGCTTCAAGGACGCCGCGTTCATGCTGACCGTGCCGATGTTCGCACGCTACATGTACGAGGTCACCGCGGGACAGCCCCTCAAGGAGATCCCGTGGGATCGCCCCGAGGGGGTCAAGCCCACCGACACCGGCGGGACCTTGCGTACGACGATGGACGAGGTGAAGGCCGACGACGAGGCCCAAAAGGCGGCCCCCCACAAGAAGAAGGGGTAGGCCCGCGGGCGGCTACTACTTGCAGGCGGCGCTGTCGGGCAACACGCACTTGCCGCCGGAGCAAACGGCTGGCGTCAGACAGCGGATTGTGTCGGAACAAACCTCGCCGTCTTTGGCCACCTTCTGGCACGTTCCGTTCTGCTCGTTGGGGCTGCACTTGCCGCCACCGGTGCAGACCGCAGCGGTGCCCAGCGCCGCGCCGCAGGCCTCGCCAGTCGCCGCCGTCTTGATGGCCGCACAAACCTTAGCGGCGGTGCAGTACAGGCCTTGAAGAAAATTGCAGGACCCATCGCCGTCGCAGGCGGCGCCGACAGTCTCGGCGGCGGCAGCGCACTTGGCGGCCTTGCAATAGAACCCACCTGCACACTGGTTCGTGTTGTCGCAAGCCTCCCCCAGTGAAACCGTTTTGAGACAGACCCTCGTGTCGCCGCAGGACAGGCCCGCCTCGCAACCGCTGTCGTCCTGGCACGCCTTCCCGACTCCGACCACAGGGCTGCACGTTCCGCAGGTGCTGTTGCTGTTCTTCGCGCAATAGCCGCTCTTGCACTGTGCATCCGAGCCGCACGCCGCCGCGTCCGCCAGGGCGCCCTTGGTGTCGCAGGAGGTCACGCGATTGCTGACGAATTGGGAGCAAGTCGCCGCCTTCGCGATCGCCTGGCAGGCCAAAATGTTATCGACAGTCTGGCCCGTGCCCGGGGCGTTGCCGTCATTCAGACAGTCGATCAGCAAGCGAGCCTCACACGTTTTGACGTCGCCGAATTCGTTTTGGATGAACAGCGGGGCGCAGGAATTGAACTTGGCGCAGAAATCCGCCACCACACGCAGGCAGGCTTCGCCAACGTTTTTCGGCGGCGCAACATCGGCGGCCGGACCATCGGCCGGCGCCTTGTCTGCTGCGGCGGCATCTGCCACCGGACCATCAGCGGTAGAACCGTCCGCGGCGGCCTGGTCAGCGCGGGCCGAGTCTGCGACCACGGAAGCATCACCAGCCTTGGCATCACCGATCGTTGCGTCGACCGTTGCGTCGACCGTCGCGCCGACCGTTGCGTCGGCCGTTGCCGTGGCGGAGGAATCCTTCGCAGCGCCCGCGCCGTCCGTGCTGGCGGTTGTGTCCGTCGCGTGCCCGTCAGGCTTGGCCGAGTCACCGCCGCCACACGCCGGAAAGAAGAACAGGGACAACACCAACGCCTTGCACGCTAACTTTGAGCAGTTCATGGGCGACGACGCTAAGGGCACCCGCCGCGCACGTCAAAAAATGCTACAAGCCCGCCCGGCCGCGTGTCAGCGTCGCCGCCATTTGTAGAATTCGCAGTGCTTCTTCGGTCGTCGAGGTGGTGCGCACGATGATGATGTGGTCCTCGCGGCGCAATTCGGCCCGCGCCACCAGCGGCGCGAGGCCCCCCAGCAGCAACAAGGGATTCCCCAGAGCCTTGCGCTTGAGCGAGGGCCACTCGACCTCCCAGGCCTTGGCGGCGTTCTCGTCGGCAAACTCGGCCGTCAATTCGATATACGGGGCTGGCGCCAGACCCATGACCAGCGACGCGACGGCGGGCAGGCCGCCATTTCCCGTCGTCCCCAGCGCAATCGGCATGTCGTCCACGGTTCCGCGGGTCGTGGGCACTGTCTGCGGCCCCGCCGCCGTGCCGTGCAGCAGATTCGCCGCCGTCATGACGACAACCGCGTCCCCGGGCATGGCGCCGTCTTCAGCGTCGATGCGTGCGACCAGTTGCCGCCAATCTGGCCCCGGCCGGCCGCCGTCAGCGACGGCCGCGCCCGGTGCGTGACCTGCCAGCAGCAATTGCGCGTACGCAGGCGGCGCGATGATGGCCAGGCCCGGCTGCGGCAGCACGATAATGCGATCATCCCTCGCGGGCACGGCAACGGGATCCGTCGCTGTCGTCGGGCGCACCCCGCGCGTGGCGACCGGGCGGCCGCCTTGTTCGCCCCACACAATGGGACGGCCGACCGACGATCCGCCTCGCTGCAGCGCCGTCTGCAGTTCGTCGTCCTTCAGATGGTGGCGCGCAGCAAGAAACGTCACCGCATCGTCCAGCGGATTGGGCGTCGCGACCAGCAAGGCGTCGAAGTCGCGATACAGGTCGAGACCGGTGCCCTCGATCAGGCGGCGGCGATCCGGCAGCAGTTGCAGCAACTGGTCGACGGCGGCGGTGTACGCGGCGGCCTCCGGGACCGCCCGCAGGCGATCCAGTCGCAGCAGCGCGGTCAGACGCGAGCCTTCGGGGCCGTACGCGCGCAGATCGCCCGGCTTCGGCCGCCCGGTGTCGGGGCCAGCGCCGTCGGGGGCGCCTGCGTCGGAGGCGCCCGCGTCGGCTGACGGTGTGGGCACGGTGCCGGCGCCTGTCACATCCTTGAAGCGGCGGTGCGGCCGCGCGGCCGGGGGGCCGTCCCGACGTGGCGCCCCGGGCTGGGGCCCGAGCGGCAGATCCTTGACCTCGGGGGTCACGGACACGACCTCGAACTCGACCGGGCGCTGGATCATCAGACCCTGCCAAAGGCCAAAGCCGACCACCATGGCCGCGGCGGCGGCGTGGATCGCCACCGAAAGACCGAAAGCAAGCAGGGGTCGGCGCATTGCCACCACCCAACTTAGACCAGTTGTGGGGCGCTGTTTATTTAGTCCGCTGCGCGCGGCCCAGCGTCAAAAGGGCCCCTTCGCGCGGGCGCTCTTGCGCGATGTCGTACAGCGCCGCAGACAGGAACGTTCCGGCCACGCGCGCCTCGACCGTCGGATCCTTCGTGGGATCGAGCGACACCAAAAGCCCGGCGGGGCGCAGCACCGGCACCAGACCGGCCACAAAGGCGCGGGCATCGGCGTCGTCGATGTCGGTTAAACTTTCGACGACCAACGTGCCGACAGAGCCCGGACGCAGGGGAACGTCCTCGGCGGCCGTTAGCACGGACAGGTTGCCGGGCGTCCCCGACCCACGCGCCAGGGCCCGGCGGGCAGCGCGGCGAACATCCGGTTCGACCAGAACGATGACGGGGATCTCTTCGGCCAGGGCGCTGGCCACCCACAGGGAGGAAAGCACCACCGTGGGGCCCCCGTCGCGAGCCAGCGCGCACAGACGTTCCAGTGCAGCCGAGCTGCCGATGGGGCCTGAAAGAAGCGGACCGCGCATTTCGCCGGGACTATATAGTTCAAAGTGGGTGGCGCCGGTGCGTTTCTTCGCGAAGCTTGGGCCAGTTGACCCGCAACTGGGGGGCAAGGCGCGATCGCTTGCCCGCCTGGCCGCAGCGGGCTGTGTGACGCCCTCGGGGTTCGTGGTGACCGACGCCCTGTTTCGCGAACTTCTGCCTGGGCTGTCGCTTCCGACACGTCTGGATGCTGGCGCGTTTGCCGAACTGGATGCGGCGGTCGTGCGGCTGACCGGGGCCCCCTGGCCGGTTGGGTTCCTGACAGAGCTTGAACATCGACTGGCCGCCCTGGGCGCGTCATCGTTTGCGGTGCGCTCGTCGTTTCTGGCCGAGGACGATGCAACCGGGCTGGCGGCGGGCGTGTACGAATCACGTGTCGATGTCGCGGCAGATGCGGTCCCGGCGGCGCTGCGCGGGGTTCTGGGATCGGCGATAAGTCCAGCCGCCATCGCCTACGCGGCCGCGCACGGGATAAAGCCCGCGGCGCCGCCGGTGGCTGTTTTGGTGCATGCCTTTGTGAAGGGCGACGCGGCCGGCGTCGCGGCGTTCGATCCGTACGCGCCGCGTGCGCCGGCGCCCGTCATCGAGACGAACCGGGCTAAAGGACAGTTGTCGGCCTCGTTCGAACGCCGTTTGGCTGGGACCCTGCAAACGCTGGCCGCCGCCCACGGACCGGTCGAGGTCGAATGGGTCGCCAGTGGCGAATCCCTTTGTCTTCTACAACTGCGCCCGTACCAGGCGCCGGCACCGAGACGCGCGTGGAAAGGTCACGCCGAGTTGCCAGCGGGCGAATCCGCCGCCACCTGGCGCTGGGATGCTGCCCACAATCCGCTGCCACTTTCACCAGCCCAGCAGGGGCTGGTCGCGCTGGTGGACGCCCGCTGTCGCATTGGTATCCGTCAGCTGACATTGGCGGGATATCTGTTCTGGTCAGCGGCTGGGTCGCCGGCACCAGCCACGATTTCGCCCAGCCAGGCCGCCGACGCCTTTCGACGGCTGCGCGTCGAAACCGAGGGGCGTCTGCTGCAGTTGGGGCCGACGCCGACGCTGGAAGCCGCGCTGGATCTTTTCGTGTCGGTCTACGAGCCGCTGCTGGGCGTGGTGCAGCCGGCAGCGCGCCGCGGACGGCAAATGCTGGCAGATTTTCTGCACGTCAATCTTCCCGCCGCCGTGTCCCGACTTCCGATTTTGCTGGGCGGCGTCGAATCATTGGCGCAGGAACGCCGCCGGCGCGCCGATGCCATCGCCTCCGCCGCCGACCCGCGCGATCAATTTGTGCGGGCCTACCTGGACCTGTTCGGGGACGAATCGCCCGCCTGGGACGTGGCCGTGCCGACTTTTCGCGAGCGCAGTTCTGGCGATTGGCTGTCGCGCGCCGGGGCCGCAGGCCGAGGTCCGGGCCTCGCGCCGACGGGGCCGAACTGGCAGGCCGAGGCCAGCCAGATCCTGTCGCAGCTTCCGCGCATGGCCCGGCGGGCGTGGAAGGATCTGTTGCCCACCGCGCGCGCGTGCGCCGGCATCTGCGAAGACGATGACTGGCTGTACGCCCGCGTGGCGGCGCCGGTGCGACGGGCGCTGTGCGATCTGGGGGCGCGCCTGGCGCGGGAAGATCAGCTTCACGAAGCGGACGATGTCTTCTTCCTGCCGTTCGAGCGAGCGCGTGAACTGGCCGCGGGCGTCGCCGCGGGGGCGGAAATTAGGGCCCTTGCCACCGCAGGGCGACGGGCCCACCAGGCGGCGCTGGCCGCACCGCCGCCGGCCCCCGATGCGGGGCTGGCTTCGGCCGGGATTTTGCGCGGCCGCGGCACCGGTGGGCGCGCGCTCGGCCGGGTATTTCTGCACCACCGTGGCGACGGCCGCACGCCACCTGCGGGGGCGATCCTGGTTGCCACGTCCTTGCTACCCACGGAATTGCCCTTGCTTGCCGCCGCGGCCCTGGTCACGGAAACCGGCGGCGCGCTTGACCATGTGGCCGCGCAGGCCCGGGAACGGCAGCTTCCTGCGGTGGTCGGTGTGGCGGGCGCCGTCGCCGCGCTGACCGACGGCGATCTGGTCCTGGTGGACGCGGATCGCGGATTGGTGATTCGCCTCGGTCCGGCCGAATCCTGAGGCGCTATTCGGCGCCGTCCGCGGGCGGCGCCGCAGCACCGGACGACGGCGCGGCCGGTGCCTGGCCGCCGTTGTTCACGCGCTCGCGCAGTTCCTTGCCGACCTTGAAGAACGCCAGTTGCTTGGGCTTGACGTGCACGGTCTCGCCGGTTCGGGGATTGCGCCCCTCGTAGGACTTGTACTGGCGGATGGTGAAGCTGCCGAAACCGCGAATCTCGATGCCTTCACCGGTCTTCAGGACCTCGACCATCGATTCGAAGATCTGATCGACCACAAGCTCGGCACGCCCCCAGGGGAACTTCAGCCTTTCGGCGACGATGGCGATGAGATCGGCCTTGGTCATGGCGACGAGGGGGTAAAATCTATCGAATATCGCCCATTTAGTCGAGGGGCCTGACCGGCAGGGGGGCGGCGGGGTCGGTCCGGTAACGGTAGCTGCGGAAGAAGGAATACTCGTCGCAGTTGTGCCGGGCGTAAAAGTCGATGACGTCGCGCCAGCCGATTTCGCGGCCGTCCAGACCCTCGCGGATGTCGCGCCAGGAAAAAGTTTGTGGGCAGACCTTGCCGGCCAGCGGCTCGTGTCCTGCGGCCGTGCGTGGGTCGTAAAGGACAGACGTGGCCGGCAGGCGCGACACGTAGTACGCCGGTAGGGCCGCAAGCTCAATCACCTCGACGTGAGTGACATCCAGGACGCCGTCGTTCCGGTACAGACATTCGGTCCGGCTGATGGTCTGGTTCGGCCGCAGCACGATGGCGTTCTGGGGCAGGTCGCCCTTGCTGGCGCACTTGTCCTTGTCGCTGATGGTGGTCTCCGCGCGGTACGCCAGGTACTTGCCAGTCTTGTTCTCGATCTTCAGCACGACGTGATCCGAACCGACGGCCTGGCCGTCGATCGACGCGCGCATCTTGGTCACCTCGACCGAAAGCTTCAGGTGCGGCGTGTCCATCGGATCGCCGGTCTTCAGGCGGCGCTTGCCCTTGAATTCTTCGAAATAGGGATTCGGCCGGGCCATGTCCTCGAAGGTCGGGATGGCGATGTGAAAGGCCCGCGCGTCCTGCGCCAAGGTGCCCTGGTACACGGTGCGCGAATAGCGCAGTTCGGAATTCATGGTGGTGTCGGGTGGCGGCGGGGGCTTGGGCCGGTCGGGCGAAGGCGGCGGGCTAAAGCCGAACAGCGCCGCGATACCGACGCAGATCGCCACCGCGCCCGTCATCGCCACCCCCATCGCCAGCGATCGGCCCTCCATCTAACCCACGACCTCGTCGCCGCCAAAGTATGGCCGCAGCGCCACCGGCAGGTCCAGCTTGCCATCCGCGCGTTGGTAGGTTTCCAGCACGCCGATCAGTGTACGCGGCAACGCAAGCCCCGATCCATTGAGGGTGTGCACGAAACGGGTCTTGTCCTTGCCGCCGTCCTTGCCAGATCCCTTGCCGTCCTTGAAACGAATCTTTGCCCGACGCGCCTGGAACTCGCCGAAGTTCGAGCACGAGCTGACCTCGAGCCATTCGTTGCAGCCGGGCGCCCACAGTTCGAGATCGAATTTCACCATCGCGGAAAACGACAGATCGCCGGTACACATCTGGACCACGCGGTAGGGCAATTCCAGAACCTTCAGTACGTCCTCGGCATCGGCCAGCAGGCCGGTCAACTCGTCGAGCGAGGTCTCGGGTCGCACGAATTTCACCAGCTCGACCTTGTCGAATTGATGGCCCCGCTTGATGCCGCGGGTGTCCCGCCCCGCCGCCATCTGTTCGCGCCGAAAGCAGGCCGAATAGGCCACGTGCTTGATGGGCAGGTCGGCGCCGTCGAGGATCTCGTCCCGGTACATATTGGTGACGGGAACCTCGGCCGTCGGAATGAACCAGAAGTCTTCCTCGGCGTCGCGGTACAGGTTGTCGCCGAACTTGGGCAGGTTGCCGGTGCCGACCAGTGACTCGCGCCTGACCATAAAGGGCGGCAGAATTTCGGTGTAGCCGTGCTTTTGCGTGTGCAGATCCAGCATCAGGGAAATCAGCGCCCGCTGCAGACGCGCCCCCCATCCCTTCAATAGATAAAAGCGCGAGCCCGATACCTTCACGCCGCGATCGAAATCGATGATCCCGGCCTGGGCGCCGAAATCCCAGTGCGGCACGGGCGCGAACGAAAAGCTGCGCTTGACGCCTTCTTCGCGCACGATCTTGTTGTCGCCGTCGTCCTTGCCGACGGGCACCGACGGGTGCGGCAAATTGGGCAATTCGAGAAGCTTGGTTTCCAACTCGCCCTCGGCCACGCCCAGGGCTGCGACCAGGCCCTCGATCTTTTGTCTCAGGGCGGCCCCGACGGCCTTCGCCGCTTCGCGCGCCTCGGGCGACGGCGCGCGCGCAATATCCTTGGACAACTTGTTTTGTTCGGCGGCGATGGTTTGCGATTCGTTCTTCAGGCGGCGCACCCGTTCGTCGAGCGCCAGCACTGCGTCGAGATCCACGGCAACGCCAAGGCGGGCGAATCCGTCCCGGACCTCGTCGGTCTTTTCGCGAATCTGTCGAAGGTCGAGCATATCGGTCGGCAGTGTACGACACCCACGCCGAAGGCGGCCAGTCCGTTGCGGCTGCACCAGGATGGCGTTCTTGACTCGACTGACAGCCAGTCGTCAGATACCGCCCGAATGACCGCACGCAGATCACTTCGGGCCGCTGCCAGCACGGCGTCGCTGTCTGCGTTGGCCCTGACCGTTCTAGTTGCCCGACCGGCAACGGCGGTGGCCGAGGAAACGATCGCGTTGCTGTCGATGATGCTGCCCCGTACCCTGGAGGCGAATCGCCCCGATATCGAGCAGGCGGTCTCCAAGGGTTTGGCGACATCGGGGCGTCTGATCGAGGGTCCGCAGGCGATCCTGGGCAAGCTTGCGGGAAAACCCAGGCCCGATCTGTGTCAGGACCGTCGGTGTTGGGCCGGCGTCGGCGAGGCGCTGGGCACGACCTACTTCGTCTTGGGCATGATCGACGGGCCGAATCGGGCCAACGCCTACGTCGTCAGGTTCGAGCTTTTCGAATCGGCGACGGGTCGGTCGTTGGGCAGCGAATCCAACGCGTGCGATTCATCGACCTGTTCGACGGCCGATTTCGCGCGTTTGAGCGCAAAGGAACTGGTACGACACACGCTGGTTCGCGCCTTGCCGCCGCCGCCGCCTGTGGCCCCGGCCCGGCCGCCCGAGGCGGTGGCCGTCCCGTCGCCGTCGAATCAAACGCCCACACCGGCGGCGATCGGGCGGCAAGGGGACCGGTCGTGGCCGTGGCTTGCGGTGTTCGCCGGGGGTGCCCTGGCGGCCGGCGGCTCGGTGCTGTACGCAATCGACGGGCATTTGGTGGACTGCGAAACGGTTGGCCCGCGGAATATTTGTTACGGACGGCTGGAAACGAAGACGCTGGGCCTGCTGTCGGTCGGCCTTGGTGTTGCGTCGATGGTCACCGGCGTGTGGATGTTGCAGACAACCGTCGCGGTCACCCCGGGCGGGGTCGCCATCGCAGGGAGATTCTGAGACGACACGAAACACCGCGACGGTGACTGCCGCGTACGACAGGACGCGGGCGCTACTTGTTCTTGTCGACCATGAACATGAACATCGTGCGCGTGTAGCCCAGGTTCTGGTCGGCCAGCGTCTTGTAGGCCGCGGGATCGGCGTGCAGGTCGTACATCTTGGTGCTGCTGGAATGGCTGCCGTTGCCGGTGGACAGGGCGGCCAGCGCGCTAAAGGCATTGGCCACGCCCTCGACGACCTTGGTGCTGGTCGCGGTGGCGTCGGTGACGCTCTTGTCGAAGCCCTTGTCCGAGAAGATGGGCTCCTTCAGCCACACCTTGGCGCCTTTGTTCCACTTCACGCCCGACCGCTTCTTGCTGCTGTCGATGCTCATGTTGTCGGCCAGGACGACCTGCATCACGGTCTGCTTCGGCGCGATCGAGAATCGGAACGTCGCCCCCACCGATGAATTGCCATTGCTGCCGGATGCCTTCAGTTGCGCGAAGCCAACGATCATCTGCACGGCCACAACGGGGACCTTCATCTCGTCGCTGAGGTTGGCGATGAAGTTTTCCGGCTGGTCGCCCGAGATGCCGCCGAAGATCGATGCCACGGTCAGGCGCGGGTTGAAGTTCGTGTACAGCACGGGCATTCCCGTCGGCGCGAACACCAGGGCCTTGGCGCTCTGTTCGGCCTGCAGGCGGCTGGGCTGTTCGGAACCGTTGACTTCGCTCTTGGTCATCAGCTTCTGGTACTGGTCCTTGCCCTTCAGCTCGTCGATGCTGACCGTGTCGACGCCGCGCGATTTCAGGTCGGCCACGAACCCTTGATACAGGCCGTCGGTCAACGCCTGGAACATCGAGGCGTCGACGTCCTTCAGGTTGTACGTCACGCCGACCGACGTCGAGTTCCCCGACGAGCTGGAGTACGACGACGCCGCGGCCGCAGACGAGCTGATGTATTCGACCTGGAACTGTCCGATATAGACCTTGCTGCCCATCTTCTTGAAGACATCCTCGTTGTCGACGTCGACGTACTTCTTCAGGGTCGCTTCCTTGTTGCTGGCCAGATCCGAGGCAGAGAAAGCCGGCGGCGCATGCGCGCACCCCAGGCTGACGGCGCCGAGTGACAGCGACAAGGCGAGGGCGAGGACTGTCCGGGAAGCGGTATTCATGTCGGAGTGGCTCCTTGGTTGACCAGCGTGAAAACGTTGCGCGAGCCGATTGAGCCCATTCATCAGACGGCCGTCAACGTCTTTGCGGCGGCGAAGATGAGTTTTTGCAATTGCGAGCTTGCAATTGCGAGGTGCGAGGTAAGGAAAAGTGCCCGCGGACCCCACCGGGGCCTGCACGTCGACCGACTGTGCCGCTGGTCGCGGATCTCGGTCAGCGCGGCATCGGCGTGTGCCGGAAGATGTATTCGCCCAGCGGGCGCTCGCCGGCCGGACCGACGGCCATGACCACGTGGCGTAGCTCGCAAGCCGGCAGCGATCGCAGCGATTCGGACGGTATGGCCAAGACGATGCGCCCGATGGTGGGATCGACGGGCACATCCTGGATGCGTCCCCGCAAGGCGCCGTCCGGGCCGTAGGCCACGTAGTCGACCCGTTCCCCCGGCCGTGGGTCGGCCAGCAGCCACGACACCGACAGATCATCCTCCAGGGCCACCGTGCATGCCACGTCCTGGTTTCGCTCGGGGCGGTAGTGCCGCATCACCACGCCCTCACGCTCCAGGCGCGCGGCCATCTGGCCGGTCAGGGCCAGGGCCACGCCACCGCGCCGGCGGATCGCGTCCGGGACCGCCGCACCAATGGCGGCCAGTCTGGCCAGCCTGCGCGGGCAATCGTCGCAGCCGAACAGGTGGTCCTCGAAGGCGTCGGCGTCCGCCAGCTCGCCCAGCCAGTAGTCGACGACCTGGTCGAAGGATGGACAGGTGTTCATGCGGCCCCTTCCAGGCATTGGCCCAGGTGGGTCAGCGCCCGGTGGCGGACCACGCGTACGTTGCCTGTCGTCATGCCCAGGGCCGCGCCAATCTGCTCGGCGTCGCGGTCTTCGTAGAAGGTCAACGTCACCACCAGTTGCTCGCGCCGGGGCAACCCGCCCAGGCAGTGGGCCAGACGCTCGTGATCGACCGCCGGCGTCTGTTCGGCGATGGGTTCCAGATCCGGTGCAAAGCGATCCAGCAGCCCCTGCCGGCGCGATTCTCCGCGGCGCCAGCCACCGACCACGTGCCGGGCGGTCCCCAGCACGAACGATCCCAGGTTTTCCGGGTCGCGAATCGTTCCCGCCCGCACGGCTTCGATCATCACCACCATCACGGTCTGTACCAGATCGTCGGCGGCCGCGGGCGATCGCAGGTGCCGCAGCCCGTACAGGCGCACGCGCAGCGCAAAGCGTCGCACCAGTGAGGCTTCATCATCCAAGAAATTAGTGTAACGCCGGGCCGGGTCGTTACACATCCCCGCATGACCACCATCAACGAAATCGCCGACGGAACCTATCGCATCCATACGCCCATCCGGGACATGCCCGGCGGCTTCAGCTTCAACCAGTATCTGGTCGTGGACGACCAGCCGCTGCTGTTCCACACCGGGCCACGGCGGATGTTCCCGGCCGTGCGCGACGCCATCGCCAAGGTGATGCCGCCGGACCGTCTGCGCTGGATCTCGTTTTCGCACGTCGAGGCCGATGAATGCGGGGGCCTCAACGATCTACTGGCCATGGCGCCCGGCGCACAGCCCCTGTGTGGCCAGGTGGCCGCGTTGGTGTCGGTCAACGATCTGGCCGATCGGCCGGCGCGCGCCCTGGCCGACGGCGAATCGATGTCGCTGGGCAAGCACACGGTCCGCTGGATCGACGCCCCCCATGTGCCGCACGGATGGGAGAACGGCTTTCTTCACGACACGACCACCCGCACCCTGTTCTGCGGCGACCTGTTCACCCAGGGCGGGGCGGACCATCCGCCGCTGGTCGAAACGGATCTGGTCGGTCCCTCCGAGGCGTTTCGGTCCGTGATGGACTACTACGCGCACTCCAAGAAGGCCGCGGGCCCACTGGCGCGCCTGGCCGACCTGGCCCCGACGACGCTGGCCTGCATGCACGGATCCGCCTGGCACGGCGACGGCGGCAAGATGTTGCGCGCGCTGGCTGCCGCCCTGGGTGGATAGCGCCGGGGGCTGTGTCGGTGGTGCGGACTTGCCTGCCGCTGTCGCCCGGAACTTGTACGGCCAGTACCGGAGCGACGGCAGGGCCACCCGCGCCGCCGCCGAGGGGCGTGATGGTTATGGGCGCCGCCGGCTGATCTCGTCGAGCCCACGTTGCGCGACCTCGTTGTTTGGCTCATGGGCCAGGGCTGCCTCGAACGCGACCTTTGCCTCGTCCAGCTCGTCCATGCCCAGATTGGCGACACCGGCCAGTAACAGGGCGCGCACACCGCCACCGGCGTTGATCGCCTTCTTCGCAAACACCAACGATTCCAGCAGGCGGCCTTTGCGGAACGCGGCCTCGCCTTCCGCCACCAAGACGTCTGCCTTCGCGGGTTCCGGGCGGGCCGGTTCCGTCGCCGCCCTGCGGACGGTCGTGACCGGCGCGGGCAGCGGTCGTTTGGTCACCACGCGCACCGGCGGCGGCAGCGTGGGCGGCGGCGCGGGTTTTACCGGCGCCAGCGGAACGGCGGCCGAGGGTGGCGCGGGCCCCACAGAGCTTGCAGCGCCAGGATCGTGCCGCCCGGCCAGGATTGCCACCAGGGCAACAACCAGCACGAACACCGAAGCCGCGACAATCCACGGGACTTGGCTGTTCCGCGCGGATCGCAAAAACGGCCTCGGCGTCCGCACCGGTGCCGCCTTTTCGCGACCGACCGCCAGCGCCCGCGCCAAATCAGCTGCGGATTGCGGCCGCTCTGTCGGTGGGGCGGCCAAACAGCGCAGCACCAGGTTATCCAATTTCTCGGGGATTTCCGGCCGCCATTGCCGCAATGACACCGGCTTCGTGTCGAGTTTCTTTCGGCATACCTCCATCGCGTCGTCGCCGTCGTAGGGCGCGCGTCCCGACAGAAGTTCGTAAAGAATGCCGCCCACGGCGTAGACGTCGGTGCGCGCGTCGACCACACCCCCGACTTCGATCTGCTCGGGCGCCATGTACCGCGGCGTTCCCACC
>JANXXE010000211.1 GCA_025350815.1 Myxococcales bacterium
CCGACGATTTCGCGCTGTTCTTCCGGGGCGTCAGCAAGGGGGGATCGGCCAGCCAGGACGTGTTGCCGCCGGCAGCCCAGGCCGCGGCGGCCCCGGCGGGCGACCCCAACTTCAAGATCGAACGCTTCAAGGAATAGCAACCGCCCGGGACCCGGGCGCAGCGTCGATATCGACAATTATTCGCGGCAAGCTACTCTTTGCCGCCTATGTCGGCCACACGTATCCACTCCCTGGACATTCGTCGCATCTTCCTCGACTACTTCGCGGCCCGCGGCCACGAACGGGTCGCGAGTTCATCGCTGGTGCCGCAGAACGACCCCACGCTGTTGTTCGCCAACGCGGGGATGAACCAGTTCAAGGATGTCTTCACCGGACAGGCGAAAAGGGCCATCAACCGGGCCACGACGTCGCAGAAATGCGTCCGCGCCGGGGGCAAGCACAACGATCTCGACAACGTCGGCCGCACGGCCCGACACCACACCTTCTTCGAGATGTTGGGGAACTTTTCTTTCGGCGACTACTTCAAGCCCGAGGCGATCGGCTTCGCCCACGAATTGCTGGTGGGGCAATTCGGGATCGATGCCAAACGCCTGGTCTATACGGTGCACGACAGCGACGACGAAGCGCGGGCCCTGTGGAAGAAAATCGCCGGCGTCGACGACAGCCGGGTCATCTCGCTGGGCGACAAGGACAACTTCTGGGCGATGGGCGAAACCGGGCCCTGCGGTCCGTGCAGCGAGATCCATTTCCACCAGGGGGACGACGTTCCCTGCGCCGAGGCGGCAGCCGGGGGCAAGTGCCTGGGCCCGGCGTGCGACTGCGATCGGTGGATCGAGATTTGGAACCTGGTGTTCATGCAGTACGAACAGCTGCCCGATCGCACGCGGCGTCCCCTGCCCCGGCCATCGGTGGACACGGGGATGGGCCTGGAACGCCTGTGCGCGGTGCTGGGCGGATTTCGGTCAAACTACGAAACGGATCTGCTGCGGCCGCTGATCACCATTGTCGAGGGGCTGTCGGGCAAGACCTTCGCGCCCTCGGACTATGCCGACGGCAGAGATTCGGTTTCGATGCGCGCCATAGCCGATCACGCCCGGACAACGGCGTTTCTGGTGGCCGACGGCGTCTTCCCGGACAAGACCGGACGCGAATACGTGCTGCGCCGGATCATGAGGCGCGCCGTGTATCACGGCTGGTTGCTGGGCATCAAGAAGTCCTTCCTGGCGCCGGTCGTCGACCACGTGATCACGCAAATGGGCGACGTGTATCCCGACCTGCGTGAACGCCGCAGCGTCATTCTGGAGGTCTCCGAGCAAGAAGAACGGCGCTTCCGCGAGACCCTGGACCGCGGTTTGCGCATCCTGCAAGAGGAATCGGAGCAATTGGTCGGCAAGACAGTCCCGGGCGACCTGGCCTTCAAGCTGTACGACACCTACGGCTTCCCGATGGATCTGACCCGGGTGATCGCCGAGAACCGCGGCCTTGGCATCGACGAGGCGGGGTTCGAGGCCAATATGCAAGAGCAGCGGCGCCGTGCGGATTTTTCGGGTTCGGGGGAAGTCGCCGTCGAAGGCGTCTTCAAGACCATCGCGGAGCGTGTCGGGCCGACGAAGTTTGTCGGTTACGAAACCCTGGGGACGCACAGCGCGGTCGTCGCGTTGGTTTACGAGGGCAAGGATGTCGACGTGGTCGTGGGACCAACCCGCGGCCCGGTGGCGATGATCTGCCGCGAGACGCCGTTC
The DNA here is from genome assembly GCA_025350815.1 of Myxococcales bacterium. Classification (GTDB taxonomy): domain Bacteria; phylum Myxococcota_A; class Polyangia; order Fen-1088; family Fen-1088; genus JANXXE01. The sequence continues at coordinate 1,743 of JANXXE010000211.1, forward strand.
TATGGTGAACAAGGCGGCCAGGTCGGTGACGCGGGCACCGCCACGACCCCGGTCGGCACGATGACCGTCACCGACACCAAACGGCCCGTGCCGACGCTGTACGTTCACCTGGGCGAAATCACGCAGGGCGAACTGCGCGTCGGCGGCGTGGTCGCGTTGTCCGTCGACGAACAGCGCCGCGATGCCATCCGGCGCAACCATTCGGCCACGCATCTGCTGCACGGCGTGCTGCGCACGGTCCTGGGCGATCACGTGGCGCAGAAGGGGTCGCTGGTCACCCCCGATCGTCTGCGCTTCGATTTTTCGCATTTCGCGCCGCTGACCGACGAGGAGCGGCACCGGGTCGAGGTCCTGGTCAATGAAAGCGTCCTCAAGAACGTGCGCGCGCTGATCGAGGAGCTGCCCATCGCGGAGGCGAAGAAGGCCGGGGCGATTGCGTTCTTCGGCGAAAAGTACGGCGACACGGTGCGGGTGATGACGATGGGCGAATCGAAAGAATTCTGCGGCGGCACGCACGTGTCGCGAACGGGCGACATCGGATTCTTCAAGATCACCGAAGAGGCCGGGGTCGCCCAGGGGGTCAGGCGGCTGGAGGCCGTCACAGGTGCGGGCGCACAGGCCTTCGTGGATCGCCTGGAGCGCGAATTGCGCGACGCCGGGGCGCGCCTGCGCGGCGGCACCTTCGAGGTGGCGGCCAAGGTCGAACGGCTGCAAGGAGATCTGCGCGAGCGAGACAAGGAGATCGAGCGCCTCCGGGGCAAGCTGGCGGCCGGGGGCGGCCAGGATCTGGGCGCGCAGGCCATCAAGGTCGGGGACATGTCGCTGCTGGTGGCCAGCGTGGCGGTGGGCGATCCGAAGACGCTGCGCGAGACGGTGGACAAGTTGCGGGATCGCCTGAACCCAGGGGTGATCGTTTTGGCCGGGATCGAGGGCGAAAAGGTCCAGGTAGTCGCCGCCGTCACGAAGGACGCCGTGGCGCGTTTCAACGCCGGCAAGATCGTCAGCGATCTATCGCAAAGCCTGGGTGGCAAGGGCGGTGGTCGCGCGGACATGGCCCAAGGTGGCGGCCCGAAGCCAGACGCCCTGGACGCCGTGGTGTCCGGCTGGCGGGACAAGCTGCGGGCGATGATGTCGAGCGGCCCCGGCAGTGGCTAGCCGCCGGCCCGCACACGCCGTGAAGTCCGGCAGCGCGCGCGTGCCGGCCGAGTTCAGCTTTGCCGCCACCGGCGAGGTGACCATCGCTGCCGCCTTGAGAGACCAACTGCCTGCGCACAGCTGGAACGACGTCCGCCGCCTGTGCACGACGGGCAAGGTCACGGTGGACAGTGCGCCGGCGCTGGATCCCGCCGCGCGCGTGCGGGCCGGGCAATCCATCCAGGTGCGCATGAACGCGCCGGCGCCCAAGGCGCCCTTGCCCACCGGTTTTCGTGTCGTCCACGAGGACGCGCATCTGATCGTCATCGAGAAGCCCGCCGGAATTTCCAGCGTCCCCTACGAGCGCAAGGAAGCCGGCACCGCGCTGGATCTGATCCGGGCGCACTGGCGCCGCGAAGGGCGGAAGGCGACGGTGACACCGCTTTACACCGTTCATCGCATCGACAAGGACACGTCGGGCTTGCTGGTGTTCGCGAAGACGCGCCTCGGTGAACGCGGCCTGCACCGCATTTTCCAGGAACACCTGGCGGACCGCGAATATCTGGCCGTCGCGCATGGGCACGTGACCCAGCGGCGTTTCGAGTCCCGTATTGTCCCCGACCGGGGCGACGGCATTCGTGGCAGCACCACACGCCCGAACGAAGGGCAGCAGGCGATCACCCACGTCCTGTCCGTCGACAAGCTGGCGCGGGCCAGCCTGTGTCGATTGCGCCTGGAGACCGGCCGAACACACCAGATTCGCATTCACCTGTCCGAAGGCGGCCACCCCCTGGTGGGGGAAACCGTTTACATCCGCGATCTTTTGCGGGCCGGTCGTACGCCCCTGCCCTGCCCGCGCCTGCTGTTGCACGCCGCCACCCTGGGCTTCAGCCACCCCGTGACGTCGGAACGACTTGGGTTTTCAGCCGACCTGCCCGATGATTTCGCAGCCGAGATTGCACGTCTGAAACAGCGCCCAGAGTCGCAGCCGTGATCCCCGACAGTCCTGGTATCCGATCCGCCCTTGCCGCCGTGTATGAAGCCATGCGCGACGCGGGGCCCGACCCGGCGACCCTGCCCGACGGTGGCTACGACCCGGCATTCATGGAACGCACAGCCCCTTTGCTGGAGTTCCTGTGGTCCAGGTACTTCCGTGTGGCGCTGACCGGGATCGAAAACGTGCCGGCGACGGGCCCGGCGCTGATCGTCGCCAACCATTCAGGTGGCCTGCCCTACGACGGGGCCATGCTGATACACGGTTTTCTGCGCGAGCACCCGCAACACCGTCCGCTTCGTACCCTGGTCGCCAATTTCGCCTTCCGTTCGCGCTGGATGATGGGGGTCATATCCCGCATCGGCGGCGTCAGGGCGACGATGTCGAACGCCCTGCCGCTGCTGGAACGGGGCAATCTGGTCGGCGTCTTTCCCGAGGGCCTGAAGGGTGTCGGCAAGTCCTACCGGGATCGCTACCGCCTGGCGCATTTCGGCCGCGGCGGCTTCGTCCGCCTGGCCCGGCGCGCGCGCGTGCCCATCATCCCGGTCGCCATCGTGGGCGCCGAGGAGATTCACCCCCTGCTGGGAAAGCTAACCCGCCTGGCCCAGCCGCTGGGCCTGCCGTACATCCCCATCACCCCGACCTTTCCCCTGCTGGGCCCGCTGGGGCTGCTGCCGCTGCCGACAAAATGGAGCATTCGCATCGGCGAGCCCATCGAGGTGCCGCCGCAGGACGGTGGCGTCACGACCACCGCACTGGCCGTGACCGAACTGGTGCGCGGTCGCATCGACCAGATGATTGCCGACCTTCTGAGCCGGCGCCGTTCAATTATTTTTGGATGAAATTCGCCGCTGCCGTGTCTAACAGGGGCAGGCACCCCAGCGCGGGCCGGTCGGAAGCTTGACGGTGCGGTCGAAATGTCGCAAGGTTCATCAAAGGTAAGTAGTTGACACCCAAGGCAAAAGTGCCCAACCGGTAGCTTGGCCCAGCATGCAAGTCGGGCAGATAATCGGGAATTACAAGATCACCGCCAAGCTTGGCGAGGGGGGCATGGGCGTGGTCTACCTGGCCGAACACCCCGTCATCGGGCGCAAGGTCGCGATGAAGGCGATCCACCCCGAACTGTCGCGCAACCCAGAGGTGGTGTCGCGCTTCATGACCGAGGCGAAGTCGGTCAACCAGATCGGCAACGATCACATCGTCGATATCAGCGACTTCGGCACCACGACCGAGGGGGAATTTTATTTCATCATGGAATTTCTCCAGGGTGAGTCCCTGGCTGATCGCCTGAAGCACCAGCACCTGCTGGCGCCGCCGCTGGCGTTACAGATTGCCGCGCAGGTCGCCGACGCGCTGGCCGCGTCGCACGCCCACGGAATCATTCACCGCGACCTGAAACCCGAAAACATCTTCCTCATCAACCGCGGCGGCATTCCGGATTTCGTGAAGGTCCTGGATTTCGGCCTGGCCAAGCTGACCCAGGGCGAAGAAAAGGTTTCGCACAAGACGCGCACCGGTTCGGTGATGGGAACGCCGTACTACATGGCGCCCGAGCAATGCGAGGGCAAGGCGAACATTGACCACCGGGCCGATCTGTATTCGCTGGGCATCATTCTTTTCGAGATGCTGACCGGGAAGGTGCCGTTCGGCGGCGAAGGCTACGGGGAAATCATCGTCAAACACATGACGATGCCGCCGCCGTCGCCCCGGGCCATCAACCCGATGGTCACGGCGGCGCAGGAGGCGGTCGTGGCACGGGCGCTGACCAAGAACCGCGACGATCGTTTCCCGAGCATGACCGAGTTTCGCGAGGCCATCCTCGACCCCGAGCGCTACGCGAAGAACGCGCCCGCCCTGCCCGTGCGGGCACCGGGGTCCGCCTACGCGGACACGCAGGGGGCGACGCCGGGGCAAATGGGTGACGACGGCGCCAGCGGACAGATTGTGTTCGGCGCCAATCCGGCGCTGGGCGCGCGATCCAGCCCCATGCCGTCGACCTTTCGCGAAAACGCCGGCGAATTGCTGGGCGGCGAGGCGCAGCTGCCCCGATCGCGTAAGGGCCTGATCGCGGGCACGTTGGGGGCTGTCATCGTGGCGGGCGCTGCTGCGTTGTTTTTCACGCACAAAAGCGCGCCGGTCGAGCCGACGCGTGCCCCCGTCGCCGCTGCACCTGTGCCCGTGCCGACGCCCGCGCCAGCGACCGTCAAGGTGGCCTTCACCTCAGAGCCTGCCGGCGCCACCGTCAGCCGGGTCGACACAGGCAAGATCGTGGGCACGACGCCGTTCGACCTTGAGCTGGCCCACGGCACCGCCCCGGTCGAGTTTGTCTTCAAGAAAGAATCTTTCGAGGAGACGCGGGCAACCGTGGTGCCCGACAGTCCTGGTCAGCTAACCGCCGCGTTGAAGGGCGAAGCCGCACCGGCACAGCCAATCGCGGCCGAGGCAACGCGGAAGCCCGCGGCGAGATCGTCCAGCGGCAAGACATCAGGCGGCAAGAATCACGCTGCCAAGACCGGGCACAAGCCGGGCGGCAAGCCCATCGACGAAGACGGCGTCCTGGAACCTTCGTTCAAGTAGCCGGTCAGCGACCCAACAGGCCGCGCGCGCCGTCCGACAGCCATTCGCAACCGCGCAGCGAGGCGCCCGCACTGGCGAGGGAAACCATTGGCAGCGGGCGATCCCAGGTTTTCATCAGCGCGGGATCGCCAAGGACCACGGCGGCGGGCAGTTCGGACCGCAGCGCAGCGACGATTTCCAGCTGAAAGCGCGCGTGTGAAAGTTCGTCAAAGCCGAAAACGAAAACACAGATCCCAGGAGACGACTGGTGCAGGCGCCGCATGTATGCGAACCAGGTTTCGCCGCCGTGGGCGACATAGTTCGCGGGCCGCGCCGATGGCAGCTGCGCGTGCCAGATGCGATTGTGCCGAAGGGCGGCGGCGCCCTGAATGACGATCAGAACGGTGACAAGCGCCGCCATGCGCTGCAACCAGGCGCGGCTGGCATCGATCGCGCCGACGAGGGCCGCCGCAAGCAGCGGCAGCAGCACGGGAAGATAGTCGTAGCGTTTGAAGCGATCCTCGGGCAAGTCGACGTACAGCGCGGTCGCTGCGGTGAATGCAAGAAGGCAAACAGCCAGAAGATGCGTCTGCCAGTGGTTGCTGCGCGCGGCCTGTCGGGCGGACAGGATGCAAAGGGCAAGCAGGGCCAGCAAGATGCCGACGCCGATGCCGAAGGTCGCCCCGCGAACGGACAGCGAATCCAGCGCGCCGGGGGCCAGTTCCTGCACGACGCCACCGCCGATGCGACGGAGCAGCGTCGGCCAGTGCGTGGCCACGTCCAGCCAGCCGGCAAGGCCACTGGGAAAGAAGCTGGGCTGTGGGCGCGCGAACAGCGTGCGCATGAGGGCGCGTAAAGGCAGACCGGTGGAAGTCGTCCAGTAGAGCAGCGCCCAGGCGATACGGGCGGCGAACATTGCGACCACCACCAGGACGCCGTCGCGCGCGCGCGCGGGCATCCCGCGGCCGGCGCCCCCAAGGACGACCGCGACGTAAAGCGGGATGAACAGGTACAGACCCGCCTGCCACGACATGAGCGTGCCCAGGCCGACCAGGGCACCGGCCAGTACACTGTGGCGCGGGCGCCAGCCGGAAAGGCCTCGCACGGCGACCGCCAACGCAGCGACGGAGGCCGGAAGAAAGACGAGGTTGTCTTCAAGGGTGAACACCAGCAGCAGCACGCCCCATGCTGTCGCGAACACAGCGGTCAGAAGCGCGGCGATCAGGCGCGCGCGGCACAGCGTGTTCGCGACGAAGAAGAAAGTCGCGCAGGCGCAGCCGAGGCTAAGGGCGCCGAGCAACCGGCCGCCGTCGATGACGGTGCCGCCGAACACGCGAGCAAGCCAAACGCACAGGACATAGACCTGCCCCAGGGCATAGTGCGAGCTCCACGGTGGCGCGGACCACCCCGCCCTGCCGCTGGCGATATCAGCCAGGTAACCGGCGGCGTCCCAGTTGATGCCCATCCCGAGGGCGGGCGAGCTGCCGACCCAGGCCACGGCGAAGCCCAGGACGGCCCCGACCGTCGCAGCGACGCGCGCAAAAAGGACCGACGAATGGTTGACCCGCATGAGGGTTGGACGCTAGTTTACGGGCCTCGGGCGTTTAACTCAGCGGCAGAGTGCCACCTTCACACGGTGGAAGTCGAAGGTTCAATCCCTTCAACGCCCACAAA
>JANXXE010000005.1 GCA_025350815.1 Myxococcales bacterium
GCACGCCGGCCTTGGCGGCCGCACCGCCGACGACGCCCTTGACGGCGTCCTTCACGGCATCCCCGACAAGAGTCTTCATATTGGCGGTCGGCGGTGGCGGACCATCCGCGGCGCGGGCGATGACACCCGCGGCCAGCAACAGGCCGCAACCGCCCGCAACCCACCCGCCCCTGCCAAGCCAGGTCACGGCGTGGCCCCCGGTGCCGGCGCCGCGCCGGGCGCCGCGGCGGGCTGATCCTGGAATCGATAGGCGACCGTGACGAATTTTGCCCGCAGCCGCATTCGCCCCGACGAATCGGGCTCGCCTGCGCCGGGCTTTTCGGGCAGCAAGCTGACGTTCTCGAGGTTCACGATGCGGGGCAGCTCGCTGATGTTGCGAAAAAACTTGGTCACGCCGTGGTAGCTACCCACAACCTCTAGCTTGACCGGAATGCGCACGTACAGATCTTCGGGCACCTCGGCCTGGGGCACCGTGCTTTGCACCTCGATCCCGGATAGCTCCGCCTGCTCTTGCAGGCTGTTGAGGAAGGTCGGCAACTCGGCCTTGTTGGGCAACACTTTCAAGATCTCCCGTTGCTCTTCCATCAACTTGGTCAGCTCGTTCCGGTAGGCAAGATACTCTGTCTTGCGTTTCTCGTACGACGCGCGCTCGGTGGTCAGCTGGGTCTTTTGCGTCTGCGCCGCCGAGATTTCGTCCTGCAAATCGGCCAGAAACATGAAGTTGTAGATGCCGCCCACGGCCGCCATAACCCCCAGCGTCAGGCCGACCTTCGCCACAAGTTTCAGGCGCAGGATCTTGTCGAGCAGCTCGTTCATGTCAGTAGATCACCGTGGCCGTCACCGTGAAGTTGTTCTGCTTGACCGACCCTGCGGGCCCCGGCACACGCTCAACCGATTCGAAGGCGGCGTCGGCGAAGAAGACCGAGATCTGCAGGCGCTTGACGAATTCCGCAACGTCCTCGGCTGACTTGGCCACGCCCTTGATCTTGACCTTCTTGCCTTCCTCCTCGAACGACTCCAGCCACAGGCGCCGTGTTTCCCAGGTTGCATTGAAACCGACATTCGGATCCCGGCGCAGGGTCTGCTCGTAGGTGACGTGATCGAAAGTCGGGCCCTTGCCGGGCGTCAAGATCTCCGACAGCTCGCGCAGCAGGAAGACCGGCCCCGTGCGCCCCGTCTTGAGGGCCTCGATGCTTTTCTTCTGCTTTATCAAGATCTCGCGCTGCCCCTTGATCTTGTCGTAGTCACCCATCTCGGCCTTGAAGCGTTCGATGTCCGACTGCAAGACCCGGTTGCCGCGCAACAACTCGTCCCGCTCGCCTGTGTACGTCATGTGCACGAAGATGACGCCGCCAATGGTGGCCAGGATGGCCATCCCCATGTACAGGATCTGGCGCTGCCCGGCTTCGCGGCGCTTGGCCTTCTTGACCGGCAGCAGGTTGATACGAATCATGACTTGTCACCCGGGCGCCGCAGCGCCAACCCCAGTGCCACGGCGGCCTCGGCCGCGTGCTGGTGCAGGAACGTCATGTCGAACTTCTTGTCGTCGATGATGATGCGCTTGAACGGGTCCATGACCTCGACCGGTAGGCCTGCTTTTTCCTCCAGCGCCCTTTGCAACGCCGGCACCTGGGCCGACCCCCCACACAAATAGATCTTCACGACGGCCGCCTCGGCGCTGGCCGCCAGGAAAAAATCCAGCGAGCGCTGAAACTTGCCGGCCATGCTGTCGGCCACCTCGGCGACAACGGCCTCGACCTCGTTCGGGACGACCTCGCTGGCCTGATCGCCCCCGCGTGAGCCAATCTTCCACGCCTCGGCCTGTTCCTGACTGACGCTGAGGCGCTTCTGGATTTCCTCGGTCAGCGCATTACCGCCAATCGCCACGTCGCGCGTGAACGCACTGGTTCCGCCTGACAGGATATTGATGTTCGACAGCGCCGCGCCGACGTTGATCAGCACGACGGATTCATTGGGCGCCAGGGTGTAATTGACCTCGAAGGCGTTCTGGATCGTGAACGCCGTCACGTCCATCACCACCGGCTGCAGCTTGGCTTCGCGAATGACCATACTGTAGTCGGAGACGACCTCTTTCTTCGCCGCGACCAGCATCAATTCCATCTGACCGGCCTCGCCCCCGTCGCCGCCCATGATCTCGTGGTCGATCTCGACGTCGTCCTTCGAAAACGGGATGTGGTGCTCGGCCTCCCAGGGGATCTGTTCCTCCAGCTCGTCGGGGGTCATCTGGGGCACCTTGATCTTCTTGATGATCACCGAATGCCCCGATATCGCGGTGGCCACGTCCCTGCCGCGCAGTCCCAGCGTCGTCTTCAGCGCGCGAATGGCGTCGACGACGGCGGTCTGGTTCATGATCGACCCGTCGACGATGGACTGCGACGGCAACGGCTCGATGCCGAAGTTCACAAGGTGGATGCCCTTGCCCGTCTCCTTGAGCTGGACCAGCTTGATCGAGCTTGATCCTATATCCAGCCCTATGCAGTTCTTCGCCATCAGTCAGCCCGGGCCATCGTTACCTACACTGTAAGACGGCCTGCGAATGCGTCAAAAAAGTTTGGCTCAACTGGCCTTGGCTTCCCCGGCGATGCCGTATTCCTTGATCTTGTACAGCAGCGCCCGGTGGCTGATTTCCAGCAATTCGGCGGCGCGCGTTCGGTTTCCCCCCGTCCGGGCCAGCGCCCGACGGATGAGATCCTCCTCGGATCGCCGCGAGGCCCGCTTGATGGACAGATCGCCGTCAACGGGCGCCGCCGTCGGTGCGTCGCGCCCCGCCATCTTCGTCCGGTCGGGCAGGCTGTCCACGTCAATTTGCGCGCCCTCGCACAACACCATGGCCCGTTCGATGGTGTTCTCCAGCTCGCGCACGTTGCCGGGCCAGTCGAACTGCACCAGCACGCGCAGCGCCTCGGGAGACGTCCCCGTGATGGCCAGACCCATGCGGGCGTTCATCCGGTGGATGAAATGGTCGACCAGCAGCGGGATGTCCTCGCGTCGTTCGCGCAGGGGCGGGATGTGCAGGGCCAGCACGTTCAGCCGGTAATACAGATCCTCGCGAAAGCCGCCACGCTTGACCTCGGCGGCGAGATCCCGCGCGGTTGCCGCCACGACACGCACATCGACCTTGATGTCCTGAGTATCCCCCAGCCGCCGGATCTCTTCTTCTTGCAGCACGCGCAGAAGTTTCACCTGCAAGCCCAGCGGCAGCTCGCCTATCTCGTCGAGAAACAGCGTACCGCCCGTGGCTTCCTCGAACAGGCCCTTCCGATCGCGGTTGGCATCCGTGAACGCGCCCTTGCGGTGCCCGAATAGCTCGGATTCCAGCAACGGACCGGGGATCGCACCACAGTTGACCGCGATGAACGGGGCCGACGCGCGCGGCGACAGACGATGCAGCGCACGCGCGACCAGTTCCTTCCCGGTGCCCGACTCGCCCTCGACCAGTGCGGTGGTCTTGTATTCGGCAATCTTGCGAATCGTGCGAAACAGCTCGTTCATCGGCGCGCTGCGCGCGACCATCTCGCCGAGGCCCGTCTCCGGCTCGCGTCCACCTGATTTCAGCTGCGTCCGCAGCTGGCGGTTTTCGCGCGACAGGCGCTCACGCTCCTCGGCCTTGCGCAACAGCAGAACGACTTCGTCCGCCTCGAACGGTTTCGAAAGGTAATCATAGGCGCCGCGTTTCATCGCCTCAATGGCCACCTCGCGGCTGCCGTACGCGGTCATCACGACCACTGTGGTGTCCAGGTTCCGACGCCGAACCTCGTCGACCAGTTCCAGCCCGCCCCGACCCGGCATGCGCAGGTCGGTCAAAATGATGTCGTACGGCCCCGCGTCCAGCTCGCCCAGCGCCGCGTCGACCGACGCTGCGCCCACGGCTTCATAGCCCTCTCGTCGAAGAAGGATTTGCAGCATGTGACGAAGGTTTTCCTCGTCGTCGACCACTAGCACCCGGCGCATGGTTCTGCCTCTGTCCTTGCCAGGCGCCACAGTATCATGGATCGGTTCGGCCATCTTTCGGGTCTTGTCTCCCCGCTTGTCCCGCTAGCGAATGTCGCGGGGCCCGCGAATCGGGGCTATGTTTTGCGTCGTGAGTCTGGCCGATTCTTTGGCGAAGCTGCTAAGTCTGGGCGGGCACGGAGCCCAGCAAGCCGTGCCCGGCGATGGCGACGCCAGTGCGGTCTTTATCAAGAATCCCCAGCCGGGCCGCGCGGGGCCCGGTGTGCTGTGCCTGCACGGTTTTTCGGGGACGCCGTTCGAGGTTCGGCCATTGGCGCTGGGACTTGCCCAGCAGCAGGGCTTCACGGTACTTGCCCCCGTACTGGCGGGACACGGCCACACCGCCGAGGCGCTGGCGTTGACCCGGTGGCAAGATTGGCTGGCGTCCGCCGAGGCGGCGCTTGACCGACTGCTGGGCGAAGTCGACGGGCCGGTGGCAATCGCGGGATTTTCGCTGGGTGGGCTGCTGGCCCTGCGGCTGGCGCGTTTGCGACCACATGATGTCGCGGCCCTGGCGATTCTGGCGGCACCGCTGCGCCTGGGTCCGACTCAGACCCGCGCGATGGCGGCCATTCAACATCTTCCGGCGGCCCTGCGCCGGGGCCCGCTGGCGTTCCTGCCCAAGCGCGACGGATTCGACGTCACCGACGAGGACATGAAACGAAGGAACCCCGGGTTGCCCGCCCTTCCCCTGGTCGGCGTGGCCAGCCTGCTGGAACTGGGCACCGTCGTTCGGCGGGACCTGCCCTTTTTGACGCTGCCGACGCTGGTCGCGCACGGGGACAAGGACCACACGGTGCCGATCGAAGATTCACTGGAGGTCCTGGGCTCGCTGGGGTCGCAAGTCGTGGAACGGCTGTGGCTGCGGCAGTCCGGACACCTGCTGGCCCTCGACGTGGAACGGGCGACGCTGATCGAGGCTGTCGGGCGATTCTTCGGCGCGCATCTGGCCGCGGCGGTGTCCACATGATCGCCGGCATCGACCAGGGCACGACCGGCACCACCGTTCTGCTGGTCGACGAAAACGAAACGGTACTGGGCCGCGGCTATCGCGAGATCCCGCAAAGCTACCCCGCCCCGGGATGGGTGGAACACGATCCGGAACAGCTGTGGTCGTCGGTGTTGGCGGCCCTGGGCGCCGCGCGCGCAACCGCGGGCGACGGATCGATCACCGCCATCGGCATTACCAATCAGCGCGAAACCACCATTCTGTGGGACCGCAGCACCGGCAAGCCCGTAGCCCCGGCGATCGTCTGGCAGGATCGCCGCTGCACGCCGGTGTGCGAGGCGCTGAAGGCCGACGGTCACGAACCCGAGGTCCGGAACGTCACGGGTCTGGTCATCGATCCCTATTTTTCGGCCACCAAGATTGCCTGGCTGCTGGACCACACGCCCGGCCTGCGCGCGCGCGCCGAGCGCGGCGAAATCGCGTTCGGTACCGTCGACAGCTATCTGACGTGGCGCCTGTCTGGCCACCGTCGGCACATCACCGACCTATCGAACGCGTCGCGGACGTTGCTATTTGATCTGCACACGCTGGACTGGAGCGACCGCCTGTGCGCGCTGTTCCGCGTGCCGCGCGCCGTGCTGCCCGCGATCTGTTCGTCGGCAGGGCAGCTCGCCACGACTTTGAACGTGCCCGGCCTGTCCGACGGCACGCCCATCACGGGAATGGCGGGCGATCAGCAGGCGGCGCTGTTCGGCCAGGGCTGCACCGGGGTGGGCGACGCCAAATGCACCTTCGGCACGGGATCCTTTCTGTTGATGAACGTTGGCGCGCGGCCCGTCATCTCGCGACAGCGTTTGCTGGGCACGGTGGCGTGGCGACTGGGGGAAACGACGTCGTACGCCCTGGAAGGCAGCGCATTTGTCTCGGGCGCGCTGGTGCAGTGGCTGCGCGATGGCCTCGGCATCATCGACAAGGCCGCCGACGTCGAGACACTGGCGCGGTCGGTGCCGGATGCCGGCGGCGTGACCATCGTGCCGGCGCTGGCCGGGCTCGGGGCGCCGCACTGGCGGCCGGACGCGCGTGGCCTTATCACAGGCATCACACGTGGGACCACGCGCGGACACATCGCGCGCGCCGCGCTGGAGGCGATGGCGCTGCAGAACGTCGAACTGGTCCGCGCCATGGAGGCAGACGCCGGCACGGTGATCACCTCGCTACGGGTCGACGGTGGCGCAACGGCGAACGATCTGTTGATGCAACTTCAGGCTGACTTGCTGGGCGTGGACATCTTACGGCCCGCGTTCGTCGAGCTGACGGCGCTGGGCGCGGCCCGCCTGGCGGCACGGGGCGCCGGTGCCCGCACGGCCCGCCCCGCCACTGACAAGGGCGTCACGCGTTTTTCGCCACAAATGTCCCAGGCCGAACGGCAAGAACGGCTGGTACGATGGAAGGCCGCCGTGGCCAAGGCATAGGCCCGAGCGCCTGACAGAAAGCTGCGATGTCATCCGAGCCCGCATCCCCCGGCCCCTCCCCCCGCACCGCGGCCCAGGCGCCACCGCTGGTCGCCTGTGGACACACGCACCCCGGGCAGGCGCGCGGCGAAAACGAGGATGCCTTCGGCGTGTGGCAGGACCTGCGTCTGTTCGCGGTGGCCGACGGCATGGGGGGGCGCACCGGCGGCGCGATCGCCGCACGCATGGCGGTCGACGTGCTGGAGATCTTCGTGCGCGAGCGCCACGCCCACCCGCGCGCACCGTGGCCTTTTCCCATGGACCGGGGGACGTCGCTGGGCGCGAACCTGCTGCGGGTCGGGTTGCAGGTCGCCAATCAGAAAATTTGCGCGGCCGTCGGTGCCGAGGCCGGCCCCCGGCGCATGGGCGCCACCTTCGCCGCCCTCACCGTCGGCGTCACGCAGATTGTGATCGCCCACGCCGGTGACGTGCGGGCGTATCGCGTGCGCGGTAACAGCTTCCGCCGCCTGACGCGCGATCACTCGCTGTACGAGGAGATGCTGGCAGCACGACCACAGGGCGGCACCGAAGACTTGCCCGCCGCCCAGCACCGCAACGTCGTCACGCGGGCCCTGGGGATCCGCGATAGCGTCGAGCCGACGGTGTACGTGAATTCGTTTTTGCCCGGTGATCTGTACCTGCTGTGTTCCGACGGCTTGTGGGGCGTCCTCCCCGACGCGCGCCTGGCGCAGATGCTGACGGGCGCGATTCAAATCGAAACCGCCTGCCACGCGCTGGTCGACGCGGCCAACGAGGCCGGCGCCCCCGACAACGTGACGGCCCTGCTGGTGCGCGTCGGTTGATGCTGAACGCGCTGGCGCAGACCCGACGCATCCTGGTCGTCGCCGGACCGGGCGGCGTCGGAAAAACCACCAGCGCTGCGGCCCTGGGTGTGCTGGCCGCGCGCGCCGGCCGCAAGACACTGGTGTGCACGATCGATCCGGCGCCGCGACTGGCCGATGCCCTGGGCGTCCCCGCGCTCAGTGCCGACCCGCAGCCGTTGTCGGCGGCCGCCAACGCGGCCCTGCGCATCGACGGCGACGGGCAATTGTACGCCGCGCGACTGGACACCACACGGGCCTTTGCGCACCTGGTGCAACAACAGGTCGCCGATCCCGAAATGAGGCGGCGCATTTTCGACAATCCCATCTACCGACAAATCACAACCACGCTGACGGGGTCGCAGGAATACGCGGCGACGCTGGCGCTGTATGACCTGCACGCGCGGGGCGAGTACGACCTGATTGTTCTGGATACGCCGCCGACGGCCAACGCACTCGATTTTCTGGATGCACCCCGCCGCATCGCCGAGGCGGTGGCCAGCCCCGCCATCCGCTGGTTCGCACGATCCGGCGAAGACACGGGCCTGTTCTCGTGGCGCCGCGTCCGCGCCGGCGGGGCGCTGGCCCTGCGGCGGCTGGGGAAATTCGTGGGCAATCAATTTCTCGACGATCTGGGTGCCTTTCTCGCTGACTTTCACGCGGTACTGGGTGGCTTTCTGGATCGCGCCCGCGCCATCGACACATTGTTGCGCCAGCCCGAGGTGGCCTTTTTGCTGGTGTTGGCGCCCGAGATCCCGGCCGTCAACGAGGCGCTGTACTTCCGCGAGCGATTGCGCGCCGGCGGCATCGCACTGAGCGGCTTCATAGCCAACCGCGTGCTGACGGCCCCGGGGCTGCACGACGCCGACACGCTGCGCGCGCGCCTGGGCAAGCTGCCCCAACTGGCCGCGCTGTCGCCGGCCGTGCTTGATCGTGCCAGCGATGGGCTGGCATTCGCCGCCCGCTACCTACGCGACACCGCCGCGTCACACGCCCAGCAGCTGGCGCGCCTGCAACACGCGGCGCCCGACGCGACGGTCACCCGCGTTCCGCTGTTTGCCAACGAAGTCTCAACGCTGGATTCGCTGCGGGTGGTGGCGGACCAGCTTGGCCGGACGTGACGAACGGTGCAGCGAGACGTCCTTAGGGCGGGATCTCGACGCCCATCGCCGCCAGTAACGGTGTATGCTGGGATTCCGTTTCAAAGGGCGACATGACACAAGACATTGTCACCAGGTCCTGGGGTCCCGCTCTGGTGGTGCTGTGCCTCGCCGCCTGCACCGGAAATATAGATTCAAGCCCCGTGACGGCGGGCGATCTGGCCAGGCCCAGCGGGACAGGTGGCTCCGCCGGCGCGGGCGCTGCGTCCGATACCGCCGGCGCCGGCCCCGCAGCGCCGCAGTCGGACTTCACTACCAGCGCGGAGCTTCGTCGTCTCACGCGCGTGGAATACACCAATACGGTTTTCGATCTACTGGGCGTGGATCTAAGCGCCGAGGACCGCCCGAAAGAATTGCTTGTACAGGGCCACAGCGAAATTGCCGGCGCCCAGAAGATTGGCTACGAAGACACCAGCCAGTACTTGGGCCTGGCCGACAAGGTTGCCACCGCCGCGGCCGCCAAGATCGATGCCGACATGAAATGCGTGGATGCCGCGTGCGGCCGGGCCTGGACCGAGGCCTTCTTGTTGCGGGCGTTTCGTGAACCACCGACGCCAACCATTATTGACAGGTACGCCGCCATCCTTGGCGCCGCAGATGCGGGAGGAACCTCGGTCGAACGTGTCACAGCGCTGTTGGCCGCCGTCCTGACGTCGCCGCATTTCCTGTACCGCAAGGAACTGGGCGCCGCCGTAGTATCCGGCAATCCCGGGGTGCGGACGCTAAATGCGTACCAGGTGGCGTCCCGCCTTTCGTATTTGGTGTGGCAATCCATGCCGGACGCCCAATTGTTCGCCGCGGCCGACAAAAGGACCTTGCTGGATCCCGCGACCCGCAAGGTCGAACTTGAACGCATGTTGAAGGACAAACGCGCGCAGAATGGCTTGCGCGCCTTCGTCGCCGACTGGATGGGGCTGTTCGACAACAATCTGGGCAAGAAGTCGGCGACGGTCTTGATGGGCACGCCGCCCGACCTGCCACAACAGGCGGCACGATCCTTTGATTTGCTGGTGGACGACGTACTGACGACGCGCACGCCCTCGCGCTTTTCTGATTTGCTGAAGACAAACCAGATTTACGCCAATGCCGCCCTGGCAACCGTTCTGGGCGTCAACGCGGCCGGTTCCGCCTTGCAGAAAGTCACACTGCCCGCCGGCGACAGGCTGGGAATCCTCACGCATCCGATGGTGATCGGCGCGCACAGCAAGGAAAGTGGCGCCTCGCCCTTCCCGATTGGCAAGTTCATCTACGAGAATCTTCTGTGCGAGGTCATCCCGCCGCCGCCGGCCAGCGTTCCCAAGATCGACGACAGCGCCGCGGCCGTCACCACCTTGCGGCAAAAGCTTGAATCACTGACCAAGGACCAACCCTGCGCCTCGTGCCACGTCCGCATCGGTCCACCTGGATTTGCTTTCCTGCCCTTCGATCCCATCGGGCGCTTCAAGAACAGCGACGCCCGCGGGCAGGCCTACGACACAGCAGGTGTACTGGTTCTCGGCGGCGTCGCTGCAGTCCCGTTCAGCGGGGCCGCGGATCTCAGCGCGAAGCTGGCCGCGCGGCCCGAGGCCCTTGGCTGCATTTCGCGGCGCATGTTCCGTTGGGCTTATGGCCGTTTCGAGGCGGGCGCCGATACAGCGGCCCTGTCGGCCGTTGAAAATGCCGCCGTGACAACTGGCGCCGGTGTTGTCGAGATCTTGCAACAAATCGTCGCGGACCCCGCGTTTGCCCAAATGCGCGGCCGTTGAAGAAAGGATGATGACATGATCCTCCAATCGCGACGCCAGTTAATCCAGCAAGCAGGCGCCTGGTCCCTGCTGTGGCCGCTGGTTCAACACGGGCTTGCACGCGCGGCGGGTGCGACAGTACCAAAACGTGTGGTCATCATCTTCAGCCCCAACGGCCCCATCATGGAACGCGGACCCGCCGCCGGCACCGAGACCGCGTTTGCGGTCAACGAGTTCTGGTCGCCCCTGGCCAGACACCAGGCGGACGCGTTTTTCTTCACCGGTTGCCACCAGGCGGGGGTGCCCTTCGGCAAACACAACGAATACGGGCACCAATCGGCCGGCACCGGCGCCCTGACCGCGCGCACCACCGAGGGAACCAACAACTCGACAGGTCCTTCGCTTGATCAATTCATCGGCCAGGAACTACAAAAGAAGGGGATTGTCACCCCCAAGCGTTCGTTGCTGATGGGTCTGCACAAGAACGTCGGCAACTGGGGTCCCTGGTACGAGACTGCAGGCAAACCCGCCCTGCCGATGATCGATCCCTACAAGATCCTGGCAGATATCTTGCCCCAGGTGTCGGCGGCCGCGGGCGGCAACAAGACGCCGCTGGTGGATAGGGTGCTGCTGCGAAAGAACTTCGTCCTTGACGCGGTATACAAGGATTGCGTCGAATTGGCGGGCGGCCTGGGCGCGGACGCCAAGGCCCTGCTTGATTTTCATTGCGGCAATATCGAGGCGTTACAAAAAAGCGTCGCCAAATCACTGGTAAGCCCCGTGTCCGTCGCCAATCCGGGGTGCGTGGAGACGACCAAACCCAACACGACCTTGGCCGCCACTGCGAATTTCGAACAGGCGGACAACCGCGACGAAATCATGAAGGCGTTTACAGATCTGGTCGCCCTGTCCTTCAGCTGCGACATCACGCGGGTCATCGGCGTTTCTTTTGGCGACACGTCAGCGCGTTTCGCCATCCCCGCAAAGTACGGCGTCCCGAGTGCGGCACAGGTCGATAGCGGGGATTCGGGCCCGCAGCACCACGCCTGGACCCACACCTACAACATGAGCCCCGAAAAACGGGGGGCCATAAAATCGTTTTACAACTGGTATGCCGAAAAGGTCGCCCTGCTGATCGACAAGCTGAAGTCGACCATGGACGCCAACGCTAAGCCCCTGATGGACAGCACCCTGGTGCTGTGGACCTCGGAACTCGGCGGCGAGGTCAACGTCCTGGAGCCTCACCCCAACTTCAACATTCCCGTGGTGCTATTCGGCAGCAGCCAGGGCGCCTTCAAGCCTGGCCGCCTGTACGCCACCAAGGATCCGCAGCAAAAGTCGGCCCTGGTGCTGCATTCCCTGTTTGTTTCCCTGATACAGCATGCCGGCCTGACGGAGATCGACACTTTCGGCAACCAGGGCACGGGGGGCCTGGACTGGCTGCGAGGGTGAACGATCCAAGACCCGTGTTGTTCTTGCCATCCATCGCCGCTATGCTGACCGGTCTCAAGGAGACTCACACATGACCAAGACCCTGCTGACCGCGCTCTTCTGTGCCTTCGTTGCTCTCACCGTTGGCGTCAACACCAGCCACGCCGCCGACAAGAAGGAGGCACCCGCCGCCAAGGAAGTCACCGTCAAGGGGACGATGATGTGCGCCAAGTGCAGCCTGAAGGAGACGACGGCCTGCCAGAACGTCCTGAAGGCCAGCGAGGGCGGCAAGGATGTGAAGTACTACCTGGTGCAGAACCCCGTCGCCAAGGACGGCCACGGCAAGGTCTGCGGGGGCACCGCCGCCGCCACCGTCAAGGGCACCGTCGCCGAAGAAGGTGGCAAGAAGATGCTGACCGCGTCCGAGATCAAGTACGAGTAGTCGCCTTTCGCCCGGGGCGCGTGGCCGCGTGAGTGCCGGCGGGAAGAAGCCGCAGGCGCCGCAGCCGCCGCTCCAGGGCGAACATCACGCGCGCGTCGCGGGCGCGCTGGTGATCGTGCCCGAACAGATGGCACAGGCCGTGGATGGCCAGGCGTTCGAGTAGGGGGGTGTATTGGCCCCGGGACGCACGCCGCCGCGCGGTTTCGACCGAGATCACGATGTCACCCAGCGCGACGCCGTTGCCCGCGGGATCCTCGTGACCGGCCAGTTCTTGCAGGTGAAAGCTGAGCACGTCCGTGGCGCGGTCGTGCTTACGGTAGACCCGATTCAGCGTGCGAATCTCGCTGTCGTCCGTGAACAGCAGCGTCGCCGAGCAGCGGGATCGCCCCAGCGCACGCAAGGCCGCGCGCAGCAACGTCGCCACCCGCTTGCGGGTCGCCGTATCAACTAGCCTCGCGACTTGCGGCCGCAGCAAAACATCGACGGGCATGCGTCACAGAACCTTCTTGTAGACCTCGGCCTGCACGAAGACCTCGAACAGCAGCGGGTCGCAGCGGCCGTTCTTTACCTCGCCGCCGATGATGTCGAGGGCCCGGTGGGTCGGCACGGCCAGTTTGTAGGGGCGGTCCGACGCCGTCAGGGCGTCGAAGATGTCGGCGATGGTCAAAATGCGCGATTCGATGCAAATCTCGTCGCCCTTGAGCCCGTGCGGGTAGCCCTGCCCGTTCAGCGACTCGTGGTGGCCGCCGGCGATGCGGGGAATGCGGCGCAGGTTGCGGCTCCACGGGATCATTTCCAGAAACGCGATGGTGTGGCTGACGTGGCGCTCGATCTCCTTGCGCTCGGCCACCGTCAGGGATCCACGCGGGATCTGCAGCGCTGTCAGCTCGTCGTTCGTCAGGTACGGACGAACCGTGCCGTCCAGGTCGACGAATTCCATGCGCGCCATGCGCGACAGACGTTCGATGACCGGCGCGACCAGCAACGCCGGCTCGTTGGCCTCGTACACGCAGCGCAGGCATTCATCGACTTCCGCCATCTGGATTTCGGCCGCCCGTTGCAGGGCTGCCAGCTCGGTCAGCGCCGCCCGTCCGCGCGCCGACACCAGTTCAAGCTGCCGGCGCAGACTGTCGGCCTCCAGCGCCTTGCGGATATAACGAAAGCGCAACTCGATCGCGACCAGTTGCGGATCGTGCAGCTTCTTTGCCTTGACCAGAACATTCTCGCGAACGCCGACCTTACCGAAATCGTGCAGCACGCCGGCATATTCCAGTTGGCGCAGATCGTCGCGGCTGAAGCGTGCGTACTGCAAGGGACCTGATGGAATCTCATCCACCCGCTCGGCCAGGGCCACGCTTAGCGTCGCCACCCGACGCGAATGGCCCGATGTGGTCGGGTCGCGGGATTCGATCGCGCTGACGGACGCGTCGACGAAACCCTCGAACAGCTTCTTGATTTCATCGTAGAGGGTGGCGTTCTCGAGGCAGATCCCGGCCTGCGATGCCAGCGCAAGGGCCAGCTGTTCCGACCGTTCGTCGAACGGGACAATGTCCGCGGGCGCGCGCCTTTTGTTGATCAGCTGAATGACACCGATGACTTCATTGTGTGCGGACAGCATGGGCACCGTCAGCATTGACCGCGACCGATAGCCCGTCCTGTCATCCAGAGTGCGGTTGTGCCGCACGGACCACGGATTTCCACCGGGCTGGGCCAGCGCGTCCAGATCCGGAATGTTGATCGGGCGACGATCCAGCGCGGCCTTACCGACGATCGATTCGGCGTCCACGGGCAACGTGAATTCCTGGACATCGATCTTCAGAGAATCGTTTTGCAACAGCATGAAGTGCAGGCGCTTCTTCCGCGGCGCCCGTTCCGTGCCCGGGCGAAACCCCGTCGACGACGGCTCGTCGGGATCGTCCTCGACCACATAGACGCTGCCCGCGTCTGCGCCGGTGACAAGGCGGCTTTTCGAAAGGATCAGCGTCAGCAACGCCTTGATGTCGCGCTCGGAAGACAGCGCGCGCGAGATCGCCAATAACTCGTCCAGCTCGTAGCGAAAACGCTCGGCGCTGTCGTCCTGCCCCCCGGCTTTTCCGTCCATGTCCCGCGGCGACAATACTACGGCCTGGCGGCCCGCGGGCTGGCCCGGTCGTAGGCCTTGATGATCTCCTGCACCAGCCGATGCCGCACAACGTCGATTTCGGTGAAGTAGGAAAAATTGATGCCGTCGATGCCGCGCAGAATGTGCTCGGCCTCGGTCAGACCCGAACGGCGATTCTCGGGCAAGTCGATCTGCGTGACGTCGCCGGTGATGACCGCCTTCGATTCGAAGCCGAGGCGGGTAAGAAACATCTTCATCTGCTCGCCGGTCGTATTCTGAGCCTCGTCCAAAATCACGAAGGAATCGTTCAGCGTGCGGCCACGCATGAACGCAATGGGCGCAATTTCGATCATGCCGTTGTTGATCAGCTGGTCGGCCTTGTCGAAATCCAGCATGTCGTGCAGGGCATCGTAAAGCGGCCGCAAGTAGGGCGAGATCTTCTCCTCCATGCTGCCCGGCAGGAAACCCAGACGCTCGCCCGCCTCGACGGCCGGACGGGCCAGCACGATGCGCTTGACCCGCTTCTCCATCAGGTAGCGAACGGCCAGCGCCATCGCCAGGTAGGTCTTGCCTGTGCCCGCCGGACCGATGCCAAAAACGATGTCGTGCTCGCGAATGGCATCGACGTACCGCTTCTGCGCCAGGCCCTTGGGGGCAACAGGACGCGCGCGGCTGGCCACCAGGATGGTGTCCGAAAATACCTGCGAAAGGTTCGCATTTCCGTCGCTGCGCAAAACTTCAGCGGCGCGGCCGATGTCCTCGGGCCCAAAGGCCTTACCGGCGCGCAACATGCCGTACAGCTGCTCGATCAAACGGCGGGTCATCGCAACCGCTTCGGCCGGGCCCAGCAAAGTCAGCTCGTTGCCGCGCGTGTGCACCTGGACCCCGGTCTCGCGTTCGATGCGCTTGAGGTTGACGTTGCGCTCGCCAAACAGGCTGACCGCCACCCCGTTGTCATCAAGGGTAAGGCGCACGGTGACCTCGATGTCTTTCGCCCCCGAGGCCCCGGGAAATCGATGATTCAACTTGGTTTCTCAGATAGCATGCGCGTCGCTGCGGTTCAACGCCGCGACCACATCGCACCATGCCCAACGCCCCGACCGATTTCACCCCGCTGCCGGGCACGCAGACCGGCGCCGCCTTGACCCAGCTGGTGGGGCTGATGCAGCGCCTGCTGGCGCCCGATGGATGCGCCTGGGATCGCGAGCAGACCCTGGCAACCCTGGTGCCGTATCTCATCGAGGAAACTTTCGAAGTGGTGGACGCGCTGGCCGACGGCAGCGTCGACGAGCACTGCGAAGAATTGGGCGATCTGCTGCTTCAGATCGTCTTTCAGTCCGAACTGCGCCGGGCCGAGGGCGCCTTCGGCATCGACGACGTCGCGCACGGCATCGTCGCCAAACTGGTCCGTCGGCACCCGCACGTCTTTGGCGACGTGAAGGCGGGCAACGCCGACGAGGCGCTGGCCAGTTGGGCCAAGCTCAAGGCCGAGGAGAAGGTCGCCAAGAAGGCCGAAAATGCCAGCGCCCTCGACGGCATTCCGCGCAGCGCGCCCGCGCTGATCCGGGCCAGCCGAGCGGGCGAAAAGGCGGGTGCCGTCGGATTCGACTGGCCGGACGCCACCGGCCCGCGCGCCAAAGTGAATGAAGAACTGGCCGAACTGGACCAGGCCTGCGCGGATGGCGATCGCGCGGCCATGCAGGCGGAACTGGGCGATACGCTGTTTGCAGTCGTGAACCTGGCGCGCAAGCTGGGCCTGGACGCCGAGTCCGCCCTGCGCGAGGCAACGGCCCGCTTCGGTCGGCGTTTTCGCCACGTCGAGGCCAGTGCAGCCGAGGCGGGTCAGGCGCTTGCCAGCCTGTCGGCCGAGCAGCAGGACCGGTTGTGGCGAGCCGCCAAGGACGCGACGGCAGCCGCGATCAAACCGTGACCGATTTCGCCCCCCGCAGCCGGGCCTTCGTGCGCTGGACGCTGCGCCACGGAGGCAAGCTGTGGATCGCCGCCGTGCTGCTGGCGTTACCGGCCATGGTGGTGACGGCGCGCCTGTACCTGCGCCTGAACAGCGACGTCGAACAACTGTTGCCCCGCGATTCCGCCAGCGTTACGGCCATCGACGAACTGCGCTCGCGCATGCGCGGCTTGCAGTACCTGGGCGTGGTGGTGGACGCGAAGGACACGCGCAATCTGCCCGCCGCTGAACACTTCCTCGACGATCTGGCTGCGCGCATTCGCACCTATCCGGCGGCGCTGGTCCGCTCGGTCAAGACTGGCGCCGAGGAAGAACGACAATTCATCGCCCAACACAGCGCGCTTTATGCCGATCTCGCGGATCTGGTCGCCGTGCGCCAGCGAATCGCCGAACGCAAGCGCTGGGAGATCTCCAAGAAGCTGGACCTGCTGCTGGACGACACGCCGGCGCCTTCGCTGGAACTGGACGACATCACCAAGAAGTATGGTGATAGGGCTCGCCTCGCTGGCCGCCTGGCCCGCGGTCGATTCTCTGGCACCAGCCCGCCCACAAGTCTGCTGCTGGTGGAAGTCGGCGGATTCTCGACGGGCATCGAAGCGGCACGTACGCTGGTCAATCGGGTCAACGACGACATCCGCTCGCTCGGAGGTCCGGGGCACTACGCAGCGGGGATGCAACTGGGGCTGTCGGGTGACGTGGCCGTCTCGATGGAGGAGATTTCGGCCCTGGCGGCCGACCTGACCGTTGCCTCGGTGCTGGTGATCGTCGCCGTCGTACTGGCGCTGCTGCTGTACTTCCGCTGGTGGCGCTGCGTGCCCGCGCTATTTCTGCCGCTGCTGGTGGCAACGGCCCTGGCATTCGCGCTGACCACGCTGCCCCCCTTTCGCATCACCGAACTGAATTCCAACACGGCCTTTCTTGGTTCGATCATCATTGGCAACGGCGTCAACTTCGGCATTGTCCTGCTGGCCCGCTATGTGGAGGCACGCCGTCGCGGCGTCGCCGTGCAAGACGCGCTGGTCGAGGCCGTCTGGGGCGCCCGCCTGGGCACTTTCGTCGCCGCGATGGCCGCAGGGGTCGCCTACGCATCGCTGGTGATCACCCAGTTTCGCGGCTTTCGACAGTTCGGCGTGATCGGTGGGCTGGGCATGCTGCTGTGCTGGGGCACCAGCTTCCTACTGATGCCGCCGCTGGTCGCATGGCTGGATCGGGGACCACGCACAGCTCCGCTGCCGTACACCGGCCGAACTTTGATGGGGCCACTGGCCCGCTGGGTGGCGCGCAAACCCGTCGTCGTCGCGACGCTGGGGACTGTCTTCACGATCATTGCCGTGCTGGTTTTGCCCCGCCTCGATTCGTCGCGTCTGGAAAGCGACTTTTCGCGCCTGCGCCGCAGCGACACCTGGACCGTGGGCGAAGGCTACTGGGGCCGCAAGATGGACGATCTGCTGGGACGATATCTGTCCCCGACAGTGATTCTGTCTGACACGCCCGAGCAGGCCACGCGCATCGCCACCGAGTTGCGGGCGGCCATGCACAGGCCGCCGCTGGAAAATTTTGTCTCCGAGGTGCGTGCGATTGACGATGTCTTGCCGCCGCAGCAACCGGAGAAGCTCAAAGAGGTCGCTGCCATCCGCCGACTGCTGACCCCCGCCACGCGCGCCGAGCTGCCGCCCGGACGCCTGGCGACGCTGGATCGCATACTGGGCGACGGAACGGCGGGCCAGATCAGTGGCAAGGATCTACCGCGGTCGTTCACGGCGGGCATGCGGGAACTGGACGGATCGCTTGGCCGCGCGGTGCTGGTCTTCCCGGCGCTGACCCGGGCGACGTGGCAGGGCGACAACCTGACCGGCTTCGTGGGCCAGTTGCGACACATCGCCGCCGATTCCAGCGCGGCCCACCCGGGGCGCGTCGCTGGCGCCCTGCCCTTGTCAGCCGACATCGTGTCGTCGATCCGGCGCGACGGCCCACTGGCAAGCGCCATCGCCTTCGTCGGCGTGATGGCCCTGGTGGTGCTGATGTTCCGGTGGAGCCGCTACACCGTGTTCGTGGCCGGCGCCCTGGTGGTGGGCGTGCTGTGGCTGCTGGCGACGACGTATTTCCTGGGCGTGAAGATCAATTTCGTAAACTTCATCGCCTTCCCGATCACCTTCGGCATCGGCGTCGACTACGCCGTCAACATCATGTCCCGCTACGTGCAGGACGGCTCGCTGGATGTGCAAAGCCCCATCCGCTCGACGGGCGCTGCTGTCGGCCTGTGCTCGATGACCACCATTATCGGCTATTCGTCCCTGCTGCTGGCCAAGAATCAGGGACTGTTTCTGTTCGGCCTTGTGGCCGTCATCGGCGAAATCACCTGCCTGGTCACGGCGCTGGCCGTGTTACCCGCCGCGCTGCTGTTGTGGGGTCGCCGCCGCGCACGCCCGGGCAGCGTCCTGCTTCCGGGGTCTTCGGGCACGCTGTCAGAGCCATCCTGCGAAGCGCGCGAGGACTAGCAGCAGCGCCGCCCAGAGGCCGGCGGCGACGTCGTCGAGGACAATACCCCAGCCGCCCGGAAGCCTTTCGGCAGCGCGCGCCGGCCACGGCTTGACCTGATCGAAGATCCGAAACAGGACGAAGCCCGCCAGCGTCCCCCTCCACCCCGGCGGCGCAGCGGTCAAGGCCACCAGCACGCCGGCGACCTCGTCGATGCAGATGATTTGCGGATCCTTGGCGCCAAGATTCGCGGCCACGATCGACGACGCCCAGATGCCAACGACCGTCATGACCACAGCCGCGGCCGCCACCGCCCACGGGCCCGATGGCGCCAGCAACAGATACAGGGGCAACGCCCCCACCGTTCCGGCGGTGCCCGGGGCGACGGGCACACGACCGCAACCAAACCAGATCGACAGGATGTACGCCAGGCGACTGACCGCGCCGCCGGTCATGGCTGTCCCGCCGTTACGCGAAAGACAAAGTAGCGCTGCATGGGAAAGTTCCACAACACGCCCACCAGCGCCGCCACCAAGATCCGCGCGGCGACGTAGGGAATGTGCACGACGCCCTGAAAGACGTACTCGCCCAGGGAATTGAGCGCCAGGCTGCCGGCCGACACCACGCCGTATTTCGCCGCCTGATTCTTGAACGGGCGGGCGGTGGCGCGGAAGACCCAGCGACGGCCGATGGTGAAATTGGTGACGGCGCCGCTTGCGGCCCCCAGAGCCGTCGCCGCCACGGGAGAAAGGCGACCGAGTTCAACGCAGGCGATCATGATGCTGAAATCCGTCGCCGTCGCCCCGATGGCCACGACCTGGTGCTTGAGCAGCGACCACCAGGGCGGCCTCACGGTGTCTTACCGGCCAGCATGGCCAGTACCTCAGCAGAAAAGCCGCCGTCCTGATGTGTGATGAGCGGGTCCACCGTGCGGGCGGCGCGGGATGATCCCCGTTGCGCCTCGACGAGGATCCTCTGCGCCGGCTGCCCCGCCTGCGGGTGGACCGCGCGCAGCCGCGTGGGCGAAAGTCCGCGCGCTGTCAGCCCCGCGCACAGCTCGACCACACGCTGCGCCGGGAAAATCACCACCAGACGGCCTTCGGGCCGCAACGCATGCGCCGCCAGGCCGATCCATTCCACCAGGGTCAGCGCCACCTCGTGATGGGCGATGCCCTTTTCGCGATCCGCGGGCAGAACCCCTGTGCCCAGAGGCCGGAACGGCGGATTGGTCGCGACCAAATCGAACGATCCCGCGGGCAGCGCGCGCACCGTCCTACGCGCATCGCCGGACATGACCCGGTAGCGCGCCTCGAAATGGTTTTCCGCAGTCGCCAGCGTCGCCAGCGCCGCCAGTCGGTCTTGCAATTCGGCACCCACGCCCTGCGCGGCGGGATCGCGGGCCAACAGCAAAAAGGACAGCGCCCCGGTGCCGCTGCCGATATCGAGGAATCGTCCGTACGGCGGTTCGCTAAAGGCCGCCAGCAAGACCGGATCCAGGCTGGAACGAAAGCCCCGCAGCGGCTGGATCAGTTTGATCTGCCCGCGCAGCAAGGTGTCATGGGTGACTTCATCGTCGACGGCGGCGGTCATGGCGGGTCCAACTTCAAGGCCCCAGGACGCAGGATTTCCAGGTTGTCCCCGCGCACCCTGACCAAGGTACTGGGCGCACCGCCGGGCGTCGCACCACCGTCCAGCGCCACGCACTGGCCATCGAACGCGGCGAAGGCTGCCTGTGCTGTCGTGGTCGCAGGCTCGCCGGCACGATTGGCACTGGTCGCCGTGACGGGACGGCCGAAGCGCGACACCAGTTGCCGGGCCAGCGGATGTGGCGACTGCCGCACGGCCACGCAGCCGTCGGAGATCAGCGCGGCGGGCAGGCCGGCGCGTGCAGGCAACGCCAATGTCAGCGGCCCAGGCCAGTGCGCGGCCATCAGCCGGCGCGCCAGATCCGGGATCTCGGCGCACAGTCCGTCCAGCATCGCCGGCCCGCTGACCAGGACGGATATCGCCTTGTCGGCGCCCCGCCCCTTGAGGGCGCCAAGCCGGGCCAGCGCGACTTCATCCAGCGCGTCGACGCCAAGACCGTAGAATGTCTCGGTCGGATAAATCAACACCTCGCCCCGTTCGAGGACAGCGACCGCCTGCGCAAGATCCCCGGGCAACAGCGACGGTGCCACAGTCGCCCTCAAGGAAACTGCGCGCGAACTTCGGCGTCGCTGTCGAGGACCTTCTTGCGCCGGGCCTCACGTTCGGCCGCGACCTTCGCCGCCAGGTCCTGATCGCCGACAGCGATGATCTGCGCCGCCAGCAATCCCGCGTTCTCGGCGCCGCCGATCGCCACTGTCGCCACGGGCATACCGGGTGGCATCATGACCGTCGACAGCAGCGCATCCAGCCCGCCCAATGATCCGCCCCCGACGGGGATGCCGATCACCGGACGCAGGGTGTGTGCGGCGACAGCGCCCGCCAGGTGGGCCGCCCCGCCCGCGCCACAGATGAAGACCTTGGTGCCCTGGGCCGTCGCCTCGCGCACGAAGGCCGCCGCCTGTTCGGGTGTCCGGTGCGCCGACAACACGCGAACGGCCACACGCAGTCCCAGTTTCTGAAGTACCTGGGCCGCAGGCCGCATGGTTTCGAGATCCGACTTGGATCCCATCAGGATGGCGACGTCACTGACCTGTGTGCTGTTCATGATTGTCCTCTTAGTCCGATGTCCTTGCGAAAGTGCATGCCCGGCCATCTTATCCGACCAATCGTGTCGTAAACGTTCTGTCGCGCCTCGACCAGCGAGACCCCCGTGCCTGTCACACCAAGGACACGGCCCCCGGCGGTGACGAAGCCGTCGCCTGCGCGCCTGGTTCCGGCGTGGAACACCATCGCGTCCGTCGCGGCGACCTGACCGTCGTCAGCCAGGCCCTCGATCCTGTCACCCGCGCGCACCTGGCCCGGATAGCCTTCGGCCGCCAACGCCACACACAGCGAAAGCCCGGACCGCCAAACCGGCCCGCCGGGCGGTAACTGGCCGTCAGCCGCGCCCACAAGCCACGGCAAAAGATCATCCTGCATACGCACCAGCACCGCCTGCGTTTCGGGATCGCCAAAACGGCAATTCCATTCGATCACCATCGGGCCACGATCCGGCGTCAGGATAAGCCCGCCGTACAGCAAGCCGCGAAACGTCCGTCCCGCCGCCGCCATTGCCGCGATCGTGGGCGCGAAGATCGTTCGACCGATATGCGCCGTCAGCGCATCGTCGACCAGCGGCGACGGCGAGTACGCGCCCATCCCCCCGGTGTTGGGACCGCGATCGCCGTCGAGGACCGATTTGTGATCCTCGGCCGATGCCAGCATCGCGAAACGCGTCCCGTCGCACAGGGCCATCATCGAAACTTCGCGCCCGATAAGACGCTCCTCGATGACAACACGCGCCCCTGAAAGACCGAAGGCCCGATCGGCCAGCATGTGCCGGACGGCCGCGCGCGCTTCATCGTGCGAGGAAGTCACGACCACGCCCTTGCCCGCACACAAGCCGTCGGCCTTGACGACGACGTCGCCGGGTTGCTGCGCGATGAAGGCATCCGCCGCCGCCACATCGTCGAAGGATCCGAAGGCAGCGGTGGGGACGCCCGCGCGTTTCATCAAATCCTTGGCGAAGGCCTTCGAACCCTCGATCTCGGCCGCCGCGCGCGAGGGACCGAAGAAGCGCACGCCAGCTGCCGCAAACGCATCCTGCAGGCCGGCCACCAGTGCGATCTCGGGGCCACAGACGACAAAATCCAGCCGCTCGCGGGCGGCCAGCGCCACCAAGGCTTCGATGGCCTCGGCCCCGACGGACACGCACGAGATCTTCCGCGCGCCCGCCACATCACCGCGCGACAGCGCCTCGATGCCGGGATTGCCGGGCGCCACCACCAGGCGGTCGCACAGGGGACTGGCTGCCAGCTTCCACGCCAGCGCGTGCTCGCGCCCGCCCGATCCAACCAGAAGAATGCTGTGGCCCATTTCCCGCCCGGGCGCCTAGTGCCGGAAATGCCGCTCGCCGGTGAAGACGACGGCGATGCCACGCTCGTCGGCCGCCGCAATCACTTCTTGATCTCGAACCGACCCTCCGGGCTGGATGATAGCCGTGATACCGACCTTCGCCGCCTCGTCGACGCCGTCGCGGAACGGAAAGAACGCGTCCGAGCCCAGGACCGATCCCTGTAGTGGCGCGCGCGCCTTCGCGACCGCCAAGCGGACCGAATCGACGCGCGACATTTGCCCGGCACCGATGCCCAGCGTCCGGCCCCCGCCGGCAAATACGATGGCATTCGATTTCACGTGCTTGGCCACGCGCCAGGCAAAATCCAGATCTTCCAGCTCTTGCGCGGTCGGTGGTCGCGCCGACACGACCCTGCCCGCCGCCGCGGCCGCCGTGGTCACATCCCGCGTCTGCACCAGCGCCCCACCCGCCACGCTGCGCAGCTCGAACTCGGGCGGCAAGGCCGACACGGGACCGCGCAGCAGCCGCAATCCCTTCTTCGCCGACAAGACGCCGAGCGCCTCTTCCGTGTACCCGGGCGCGATCACGCACTCCAAAAAGGTCTCGGCCATCTCCTTGGCCAGTGCGCCGTCGACGGGTCGATTGACGGCGACGATGCCGCCAAAGGCGGACACCGGATCGGTCTCGCGCGCGCGCCGGTACGCGGCACCCACGTCCTCGGTGGAAGTCGCCACCCCACAGGGATTGGTGTGCTTGATGATCGCCGCCGCGGGCAGGCTGAATTCGGCACACAACTTCATGGCGGCATCCAGATCCAGGATGTTGTTGTACGAAAGCTCCTTGCCCTGCAACACGTCGGCGCGCGCCAGCGACGGGCCCTCGGCACCCTCGATCGAATAAAACGCGGCCTTCTGATGCGGGTTCTCGCCGTAGCGCAACACCCGTTCCAGGTGCAGCGCCGGATGCATCGTCACGGGAAAATCCGCCAGGGGCGCCGCCGGCTGTTCGAGACGCCCCAGGTACCCGGCGATCGCGCCGTCATAAGCGGCCGTGTGCGCAAACGCCTTGCGCGCCAGCAGAAAACGCAGCGCCTCTGACACCTCGCCCGTCGCCCGCAATTCGGCCAGCACGCGCGCATAGTCGGCCGGATCCACCAGCACGGCCACGCGTTCGTGGTTCTTCGCTGCCGAACGAATCATGGCAGGGCCGCCGATGTCGATGTTCTCGATGACGTCTGAAAAGGGCGCGCCCCGCGCCACCGTCTGCCGAAACGGATACAGATTCACCACGACAAGATCGATGGCCTCGATGCCGTTGCTGCGCATCTGCTCGCGGTGGGCCTCGGTGTTCCGGCCCAGCAGGCCGCCATGAACGCGCGGGTGCAGCGTCTTGACGCGGCCGTCGAGAATTTCTGGCGAGCCCGTGAACTCGCTGACGTCGCGAACAATCAGCCCATCGTCACGAAGGGCGCGGGCCGTTCCGCCCGTCGACAATATGTCGAAACCCAGCTTGGCGAGGCCCTGGCCCAGTTCGGCAAGGCCGGTCTTATCGAAGACAGAGATAAGGGCGCGCGCCATCTTTTTCACGGCGCCCTTTTACCACGGGCCCCGGGGATCTACGTGCCCGCCATGCGACGCAGAGAGACGACCTCGGACTTGCTCAATTCGCGGTAGCCGCCCATGGCCAATCCCTCAAAGGACATGCCGGCCAGCTTCACGCGCGAGATCTTCAGCACTGAATGCCGGATGACGTCGCCGCTGACCTTCAGCGCCCGCGGCCGCGCCTCGGCCACCACCATCTCGACCCACACATTCTTCCCGGTGGTCGCCAGGATGGCGACGCTCAGCGGCTTCACCGTGCGGCTTTCCACCTTCCAGCCGCGCAGCAGGCGCTGGACGTTCTGATCGTTGACGATGCCCTGGTACTTGATGTGGTAGGTCATCGGGGCCTTGCCGCCGCCCTTCGACATGCGCTGGGCCAGATCGCCGTCCGTCGTCAGCAGAATCACGCCCTCCGACGGAAAATCGAGCGGCGCCACTACCTGCCACCCGGGCTCAAGCGCCCCCACATAGCGCGCCAGCGACGGCCGACCCGCGCCCTCGCCGGTGACGACCTTGGTCAAGGTGGACAGGCAGGAACGCGGCTTCAGCAACAGGCGGTAACCGAATTCCTCGGGCTGCACACGCCGGCCATCGACCTCGACCCGATCCGCGCGCGCGCTGACCTGGGTGCCCAGCGCCGTCACCACGACGCCGTTCACGCGCACCGACCCGGCGGCGATCAGCGCCTCGGCACGGCGGCGCGAGGCCACCCCTGACTGCGCCAAAAACTGTTGCAACCTCAAGACAGCATCAACCTGGTGACGTCGGCTCGGGTTCGGCAACGCCCACGCCCACGCGCGCGGCCGCACTGGCCGCCCGGTCAAGCTCTTCGAGCAGGCTGTCGTTCTCTTCGGGATCGACGATCAAGGACGGATGCACGCCCTCGCCGACCACACCCGAAGGCTGAGCGCTTGCAGAGGCCTCGGCGCTGGTTCCCGTCTGGGCGTCGACGCGCGCCATCTCCTCGGCGGCCAGCTCGTGGAATTGCCGCAGCGTCGGCAGATCGTTCAGATCGTTCAGACTGAAGGTCTTCAAGAAATCACTGGTCGTCCCATACAGCATCGGCCGACCGACGTCTTCCTTCTTGCCGATGATGCGGATAAGACCCCGGTCCAGCAGCGTCTTGAGCACGGGGCCGCAGTCGACGCCCCGGATCTCGTCGATCTCGGGTCGGGTGATGGGCTGCCGGTACGCCACGATGGCCACGGTCTCCATCATGGCACGGGAAAGCCGCACGGGCCGACCTGATAACAACTTGCCCACCCACGGCGCGTTTTCCGGATCCGTCCGCAACTGCCAACCACCCGCCACCGTGGCCACCTGGACGCCGGCGGTGGCATGTCGGTGCGTCAAGGCCTCCATGACCGCCGTGATCTTCTTGCCATCGCGCTCGCCCAGCAGGCGCTTGAGCTCGACCACGCCCAGCGGTTTGTCCGACGCAAACAGCAGACTCTCGATGATCGATTCCATGCGCGCCGGTGGCAATGCGACGTCGGGCTCGCCATCAACGGCGGCCTCGTCGGCACCCTGGACCACTTCCCCGCCGGGCGGCTCGTCGCCGACCACCGGCACGGGCTCGGTCGGCGTGTCGAGGATCTCGTCGGGCACCGCCTCGGCCAGCGCGACCAAGTCGGTCGCTGCCACGATGGGCTCGCTGTCAGGGATTGTCGGCTTGTTCCGTCGGGCCATCGGACTCCTTGTCTTGCGTCGTTTCGTCCCCATCCGCCGTCGCGTGCACGCGCCGCGCTTCCGACAGGGATCCGTCGGTCGACTGGGCGATAATGAAAGTTTCCGACTGCGGATCGTGCAGCACGCGGATCGCCCGCAGCTTGGCCAGTTCGAGAATCGCCAGCAGCGTCACCACCAGCTGATGCCGCAGGTCTTCCTCGGGCAGGTTGGTGTCTATCAGCGTGTCAAAGCGAAAGCTGCCGTTGCCCGCCTCCAGCCTGTCGACGATTTCGTTGATGCGGGCGCCAATCGACACGCGATCGACCGTGACGTCGTGGGTCAGCTTGGGCCCCGCCTTCTTCAGTAGATCCCCGAAGGCGGCGATCAACTTCCACGGCGAATGCTCGGCCAGTTCCGACGTCGCGCCCCCCTCGCCGTCCAGTTGAATCGGCATGCCACGCGGAAACACGTTGCGTCCCTCGATGGGCCGCGAACCCAGTTGCTCGGCGGCGTTCTTGTACTTCTGGTACTCCAGCAGGCGGCGAATCAGTTCTTCGCGCGGGTCGAGGACTTCCTCGCCTTCCTCCTGCAGCGTCTCCAGCGGCTCGGGCGACGGCACCAGCTCGCGCGACTTCAGGTACGCCAGATGCGCCGCCATGACCAGATATTCAGCGGCCACCTCGACCGACAACGATTCCATCGTGTCCAGATATTCGAGGTACTTCGACGCGACGAACGCAATCGGGATGTTGAGGATGTCCAGCTCATGCGACTTGCACAGGTGCAGCAGCAGATCCAGCGGCCCTTCGAACTCGGGCAGGGTCACGCGGTAGGCCGACCCCTGCGGGATGTCGCTGCTGGATTCGCCCCCTTCGCTGATACTCACAGCCCCGCCCCCCGCAAAACGCTGTCCTGCCAGAACGCCGCCACGACAGCGCCAGGATACATGAGGAATTGCAGCAACGGGCTCATGACCATCGCAAAAAGAATCAGACTGCCCCAGCGTCCCAAAAAGGCGATCACGCCCTGCAGCGAGCGGGGGAGAACCCACGCCAGAACGGCCCCCCCGTCCAGCGGCGGGATGGGCAACAGGTTGAAGAACATCAGAAACAGATTCAGTCGGACCAGGTGGTCCATCAAGCCCAGGGCCAGCGTTTCGGACAGCGCACCCGACCGACCGCCGACCACGACCACCGTCGACACCAGGACAGCCAGCAACAGGTTCATCAACGGCCCGGCGATGGCGACCAGCATCTGGCCGGTGGCCTGCGAGACGCGTTTCGTGTAGTTCCGCGGATTCGTCTGCACCGGCCGGCCCCAGCCCAGCAACGGCACGTGCGTCAGCTGCATGATCAGCGGCAACAGCAGCGTCCCGATGGGGTCGACGTGGGGAATCGGCGACAGCGTCAGACGCCCCTGCGCCCGCGGCAGGGAATCGCCCAGCTTGGTCGCCGCCCACGCATGGCCGAACTCGTGCACGGTGATCGACAGGACAAGGGCGATCAGAAATAGAATCGCCTCGCGAACCTGATCGATGGTGATGGACACGGACTCGAACCTCCGCCCCACCGTATCGCTGACGGCGCACGACCGTCAATGCGGATCGGGGCCCGGCACGCCCGTCACGCGCGGGGGTGGAACTTGTCGTACACCGACCGCAGGTGGCCACGGGACAGATGCGTGTAGATCTCGGTCGTGCCGATGTCGGCGTGCCCCAGCATGGCCTGCACCGCGCGCAGGTCGGCGCCGCGTTCGACCAGATGGGTGGCGAACGAATGACGCAACTTGTGGGGCGAGATGGCCTTGTTGATTCCCGCCGCCACCACATAGCCGCACAGCAATTTCCAGAAGCCCTGCCGCGTCATCGGCCGTCCAAGGCGCGTCAGAAACATCGAGTCGCCCGCGCGCGCGGCGCCCCGGCCACGCAGGAAGGTCGCGCGGACTGACTCCACATAGTGCAGCATCGACGCCAGCGCCACCTCGCCCACGGGGACCAGCCGTTCCTTCTTGCCTTTGCCGAACGCCAGCAGATAACCCGCCTGGAAATTCACATCGGGCAGCCGCAAGCGAACCAGCTCGGACACGCGCAGGCCCGTGGCGTACAGCGTTTCCAGCATGGCGCCGTCGCGGGCGCCGCGGCTGGTGTTGCGATCAGGGGCCGCCAGCAACCGGTCGACCTCGTCGATCGTCAGGAACACGGGCAGGCGGCGGCCAAAACGCGGCAGGTCGACGTCTTCCGTCGGGTTCACCTCGCACAGGCGTTCCGCCTTCAAGAACTTGAAGAACTGGCGCAAGGCAATCAGGTGCCGCGCCTGCGAGCGCGCCGACAGCGCGTCCTTCGTCAGGCCGACCAGGTGATCCAGGATGTCGATCCCACGCACCTGATTCACCGCCGTCACCGATCGCGCGGCGGCAAAGTGCGTGAACACAGCCAGGTCGGCACCGTAGGCCTGCAAGGTGGCGCGCGACAGCTCGCGTTCGACCTTCAGGTGGTCGAGAAACTGCTGCACGCCCTGGTCAAGCGTCGTTGCCCCCACCACCTGATGATAGTCCCGCGCGCAAGTTTCCCATTTCCGGCGGGCCCGTGGCATGGTGCGCCCCACACGGAAGGAGCCCCGAATGCCTCGATTCGACCGCACCGTTTTCGCACGCGCACTGACAGCCGCCGCCGTCCTGATTGTCCCCGTCGTGGCATTCGCCCAGGGCCCGTCGGGCCCGGCCATCCCGATGGGCGCCGACCTGAAGAAGACCGCCGTCGGCGCCTGGGGTGAATATTCGCTGGCCGCCGGAAAGATGCCGCCGATGAAGCAGCGTTTCGCGCTGGTCGGCAAGAACGCCAGCAGCTACACGCTGGAGCTGGGCATGGAAGGCGGCATGATGGGCCCCACCAGCAAGGCCGTCATCCAGCTGGTGCTGGGCAACGATCTGACCAAGGCTGACCGAATCAAGAAGATGGTCATGCAGATCGGCGCCGGTGATCCCATGGAAATGCCGGCGGGCGGCGCGAACATCCCCAAGGATCAGTTCGGCCCCGTCGACCCGAAGAAGTTCGTGGACAAGCAAGACATCACGGTCCCTGCAGGAACGTTCAAGACCAAGCACTACCGCGACAAGACGCCGACCGGCGACGGCTTCGACTACTGGCTTAGCGAGGACGTGCCGCCTTTCGGGTTGGTCAAGATGGAGGGCAAGATCTCGAACGGGCCCCCGGGCATGGGCGGCGCGGTCACCATGTTGCTGATTGGGCGGGGTACCAACGCCAAGCCCGGCATCACCAAAACCCCCAAGCCCTTCGACGCTGCGGCCGTGATGCGCCAGATGGGGCAGGCCGGCGGCCCCCCGCCGAAGTAGCGCTCGCATGCACGTGCAGCTTGGATCGCGCCGACTGGCGTACCAGGTAGCCGGCCACGGCCAGCCCCTGGTCCTGCTGCACGCATTCCCTTTCGACGGACGCTTCTGGGATGGCACCGTCGAAAGGCTGCGCGACCACGCGACGGTCATCGTCCCCGACCTGCGCGGCTTCGGACAATCCGACCGGGGCGCGGTGGCTTTCTCCGTCGCGGATCTTGCCGACGACGTGGCGGAATTGCTGGACGCCCTTGGGCAGCAGTCGGTGACGCTGGTGGGCGTGTCGTGGGGCGGCTACATTGCGCTGGCCTTCGCGCAGAAATTTCCGGCGCGATTGACGGCGTTGATCCTCGCCGACACCAAGGCGGGACCGGACAGCGCCGAGGCGCGCGACGCCCGCGCGGACGCGATCGCACTGGTCGCCAGCGACGGCGTCACCGCCTACGTCGAAAAGCAACTGCCGCGCTTGCTGGGCCCCGCTGCTGGCCCGGCTGTTCGCGAGACTGTTCGGACGCTGGGGCGGCAGCAGCCTGAATCCATCATGGCGGGCCTCGCGGCGCTGCGGGATCGCCCGGATCGCCGGGCCGAGCTGCCAGCCATTTCGTGCCCGACTCTGATCATGGTCGGCGCCGACGACGTTCTGACCCCGCCGGCCGAGGCCCGCGCCATGGCCACAGCCATCCCCAACGCGACACTGGTGGAAATCCCCGGCTGCGGGCACCTGCCCAATCTGGAGGCCCCCGACGCCTTCTGCGCGGCGGTCGTCCCGTTCCTGGCCCCCGGACCCCGACCGTGTCCCCGCGCAGCTCGCTGATGGCCACGGTGCCCTACTGCTCGGCCAGGGCGCGCGCCGACCAGTCCAGCGCGTCCCGGTAGGTCTGCGCCACGACCTTCTCGCGCAACTTCAGCGCAGCAACCAGCCGACTGGCATCCGTCCATTCGGCGCGCTCGTAGGCACTGATGAGCTCCAGCAACTGTCCGATGGGCGACTCGCGATCTCCGGTCAGCGCCCGTTCAACATCCTTGCTGACCGCCAGCTCGGCCAGAATTTCGGCCAGGGGCCGCCCCACCATCGCGTCTATCGAGCTCAAAAGTCCTGCGAGGAACAGATCCAGCTGCCGCCCGCCCAGCCCGACATCAGGCGCCATCAGTTCGCAGAACCGCGCCCGCGTCAGGCACAGGCCCACAAGTTCCGTCGGTCGATCGGCGGCAATGGCGACGATCGCGACCAGCGAGGCCCACTGCCGAAACGGCCGCTCGCCCAGCATGACGATGGCCTGCTTCAGCGACGTGACCCGGCTGCGCCAACCAAATGCCGCCGAATTCAGGTAGCGCAGAAGCTTTACCGACAGGGCGATGTCCAGCTTGATGACCTGCTCCAGCTTCTCGAAATCCAGCTGGGGCCGCTGCAGTTCGCGCAGAAACTGCAAATGCACCAGCTTCGACGCCGGCATGTCCTTGCGCGAAACGATCTCGGGCCGCGCGAAGAAGTAACCC
This sequence comes from Myxococcales bacterium, assembly GCA_025350815.1. Classification (GTDB taxonomy): domain Bacteria; phylum Myxococcota_A; class Polyangia; order Fen-1088; family Fen-1088; genus JANXXE01. Next base: position 30,694 of record JANXXE010000005.1, read on the forward strand.
TGAAAGTAGCTGTAGCCTTCCTTGACGGCGTCCGCGAACTGCTCGGGCGTCTCGACCTTTTCGGCCAGCAGCTTGACGTTGAAACGGGACAGCCGCTCGGGCAGCGCGCGCCGCTCGTCGGGCGCCGTGGCCAGCCAGTCCACCTTGATGACATCCGCCAGTTGCAGCAAGGGCTCCATCTCGGGACGGTAGACAAAATCATCCAGCGCCAGGATGTACCCCGCCTTCTTGGCTTCCCGACACGCGGCGACCACCGCGGCGTCGGGTTTCACGCTTTCCAGAAGTTCGAGCGTCGTGCGACGGTGGGGCAGCACGGCGTACAGCCTCTCGATCAACACCCGGCGCGTCACATTGACGTACGCGCTCTTGCCGCTCATCAGCGAATCGAAACCGAACACCATCAACGTGTCGTTGATGACCCGCGAAGAGGCTACATCGCCATCGGTGCCGAAGGGGAAGGCATTCTCAAGCCCGGCCCGAAACAGCAGCTCGTAGGCGGTAACCGCGTTTCGACGGTCGAAGATGGGCTGGCGCGCTACAAATACGTCCACGGACACACCCCAATTTTACACGCTGCCCGGCCAATACGTCTTGCTGTGTTCTTCCCGGCGGTTACACTCGGAGAACGATGCGTCTGCCGAACCTCGGCTGGGGTCTGCTTGGGGCCAAGCCGCGGGAACGCGACCCGGTCTCGCGACAACGCATTTGCCTGCGCCGTTTCGCCGGGCCAGCCACTTACGCTGGCCAGCTGGATCACCTGCGCATAGCCCACCTCACTGATCAACACGTTGGTCGGGTGACACCTTACGCGATCCAGCGCGAAGCCGTGACCCTCGCCTGCGCACAAAATCCCGACCTGGTGGTCATCACGGGCGACTTCGTCTGCCACAGCCAGCTTTACCTCGACCAGCTGACCGAGCTCATGCAGATGTTCACGGTGCCGGTGATGGCCGTGCTGGGGAACCACGACCACTGGGCAGGCGCCGGCGAGGTGCGCGTTGCGCTCACGCGCGCCAACGTCGAGGTGTTGACCAACCAGCACAGCACCATCACCCTGCGCCACCAGCGCCTGCAGGTGCTGGGGCTCGACGACGCATACACGGGACACGCCGATCGCGAGAAGGCCGTCCGGGGCCTCAGACTCGACCTTCCCGTGCTGGCCCTGTCGCACATCGCTGAGGAAGCCGACGGCCTGTGGCGCCACGGCGTCCCGCTGGTGCTGGCGGGCCACACCCACGCGGGCCAGGTGACCGTCGCCCGACTGCACGAGATCTCCGTCGGCAAGATTGCCGGCCACAAGTACATCCATGGTCTTTACGGCTCGCGCGCCGCCCACGAGCCCGGCCACCCACACGCGACCGACCCGCGCGGCGCTGTTTACGTCGGGGCCGGGATCGGCGCCGCCATCATTCCGCTGCGCCTGGGCAAGCGCGGTAAGCGCGAGGTCACCATCTTTGAACTGGGCACCCTGCCCGGCACTTTTGACGAGCCCCTGCGCGAACAAGCCGCCTTCCGGGGCCGCAAGCCGCCCGCCGAACTGGTCGAGCGCCGCGCTACCGCCGTGGCAACCAAGCGCCAGCGACGGGCCCGCCGCCGCACCCTGCGTTTCCCAGCGTTGTAGGTCGTCAGGAACTCTGCAACAGGTCGATGACTTCGCGTGCGATCGTGCGCGCCTGATCCAGCTTCTCGTGCGGCACCGAAATGGCGCCCACCACCGGATGTCCGCCGCCGCCGTATTTTTCGCAAATCGCTGCAATGTTGTGCGTGCGCGGCGTCGCGCTCCACGGATTCGATCCGACAGAAATCTTGATCCGGTTGTCGGTCGCCAACACCACCACTGCATAGCGCGCGTCAGGGTGGTGGTAGTAGACGATGAACTTGTTGAGCGACGCCACGCCATGTTCGGCGAGGTCCAACACCACCACACCTTTGTCCAGCCGCGCCTCTTTCCGCACCGTCTCGATATTGACCGCGTGCTGCACCAGAATCGGGGCCAGCGGTTCTGTCACGTAGGGCTCGCGCGCGATGTCGCCGAGGGGCCGCGACACCAGATCCATGATGAACCGCTCGGACAGCGCAGGGTCGCGGTTGTTCTCCACCCACGTCATCAGCCGCAACGCGGGCTCCTTCAATTCGACGGGCATCTGCGGATTGGGGAACAGGGCCCCGTCAATCATCTCGGCCCAGTCGACCAGTTCCTTCACCGGCCCCATGTCGAAGCCGAACTTCTCGGCGGCCGTCCGGGCCAGGAAACGCGCGCAGCTACGTGCTGTCGAATCGTAGAACTTCCGTCCCGATGAATCAGCGCGAAAGTGCGCCTCGTCGCCCGGCTGCTGAAACGCCGAGATGTGGTGGTCGAACCACCAGGTCAGGCGCGGGTCCTGCGAGTATCGAAAGTCGACGCAGACGTTTTCGTCCCCGTCGAACAGCGCCGGCGGGATTGCCGGACCATTGCCCTTGTGCTCCAGGGGTGAAAAACCCACTGACAGCTCGCCCCTGGCGATTTGTTCACGGTAAAAACGCACGAATAGGCCGGCCGAGCTGCATCCGTCGAAACAGTTGCCGTGATAAAGCACCCGAAGCCGCATGCGGCGAAGTTTGGGGGACCACGCGCCAGACAGCAAGCAGTAAAGGTCCCGATCCAGGCGTCATCCAAACGTCTTGCCCTCGACGCGGCCGGGCGCAGCGGGTAAGTTCCCGCCCATGTCAGAGTTTCTCAAGGATCTGAAGCGAACCAGTGATTGCGGCGCCCTGCGCGTCGGCGACGTGGGCAAACGCGTCGTGCTGTTCGGCTGGGTGGCGTCCCGGCGGGACCACGGCGGCTGCGTGTTCATCGATCTCCGCGACCGCGGCGGCAGCACACAGGTCATGTTCGAGCCCAGCCTCAGCGCCGAGGCGCACACGCTCTCCGGCGAGCTGCGCTCGGAATTCTGCATCGGCATCGCCGGCACCGTGGTTGACCGAGGCGAGCGCAAGAACCCGAACATGCCGACCGGCGACGTCGAGGTTCATTGCGACAAACTGACGATTTTCTCACGCTCCGAGACGCCCCCCTTCGACATCAGCGATGACACGACCGCCAACGAAACCCTGCGCCTCAAGTACCGCGCCCTCGATCTGCGGCGCCCGGCCCTGCAAAAGAACTTTCTGACCCGGTCGACCATCTACCAGACGACGCGCCGGATCCTGGCGACCAACGGTTTTGCCGAGATCGAAACGCCCTTCATGGTCAAGTACACGCCGGGCGGCGCGCGCAATTTCTTGGTTCCCGCTCGCCAGTCCCCCGGTCATTTCTATGCGCTGGCCGAATCGCCGCAGATTTTCAAGCAGCTGTTCATGGTCGCTGGCTTCGATCGCTACTTTCAGATCGTCCGTTGCTTCCGCGACGAAGATTTGCGCCAGGATCGCCAGCCCGAATTTACGCAGATCGATCTTGAAATGAGCTTCGTCAACGAGGACGACGTCCAGCAGATCATGGAACGTCTGATGTCGGCGCTGTGGAAGGACGTTCTGAACATCGACGTCCCGACACCCTTCCGCCGCATGACCTACGCCGAAGCGATGGGTCTTTACGGCTCGGACAAGCCCGACTTGCGCTTCGACCTGCCACTGTTCGACGCGACGCCGGCTGTGCGCAAGCATGACGGCGGCAACGTCGAGATGCTGCGGGCCGCGCTGGGCACGCGCACCGGTCACGACGCCGGCATCGTTAAGGGCTGGCGCCTGCCCGCCGCCCATGCCGCCAAGATCTCGCGCGGCGAGGTCGACAAGCTGGAAGACTTTGCCAAGGGCTTCGGCGCCCGGGGCCTGGCGCGCGCGCGTCTGGGTGCCGGCGGAATCTGGACGCAGTCGGGGATGAAGACGATGACCGACGCCCTTCGCGCGGACATCAACGCCGCCGCCGGGGCCGAGGAAGGCGATCTGGTGTTCTTGCAGTTCGGCGCCCCCAAGCTGGTCAACGCCGTCCTGGGCGCGCTTCGCCTGCACCTGGCGGCCAAGCTGGACCTGATCCCCAGGAATCAGTGGAAATTCTGCTGGATCACGGAATTTCCGCTTTTCGATTCCACCGACGACGGCAAACTGGTGGCGTCACACCACCCGTTCACCTCGCCTTTCGCCGAGGATCTGGAACGCCTCGAAAGCGATCCCGTCACGGTGCGCGCGCGCGCCTATGATCTTGTCCTCAATGGCAATGAAATCGCCGGCGGCTCGATCCGGATTCACCGTCCCGAGGTCCAGTCGCGCGTCTTCCGCGCCATCGGTATGTCCGACGACGACGCCCGCGCAAAATTCGGCTTCCTGCTGGACGCCTTCAAGTACGGCCCGCCGCCCCACGGCGGCATCGCGGCCGGCGTCGACCGCCTGGCGATGTTGCTGTGCGGGGCGGATTCGCTGCGCGACGTGATCGCCTTCCCGAAAACGCAGAAAGGCGTCGATCTATGCACCGACGCGCCGTCGCCGGTCTCGCCCAAGCAGCTTGAGGAATTGCACATCACCCTGCGTTCTACGCCGTAATGACGGACGGTCCCCTGTGGCGGACCACCGCACTTTCGCGCCTGGCCCGCGAGACCTTCGATGTCCTGGTCATCGGCGGCGGCGCCACAGGCGCGGGCATCGCGCGGGATGCCGCCTTGCGCGGCCTGCGGGTCGCCCTGTGCGACCACGGTGACTTTGCCGGACAAACCTCCAGTCAGTCTTCAAAGCTGATCCACGGCGGCCTGCGCTACCTGCAATACGGCAACTTCGAACTGGTCTTCGAGGGTCTGACCGAACGGCGCCGGCTGATGACATCGGCCCCGCACCTGTGCCGGCCGATCGAATTCGTCTTTCCCGCGTACCACGGCGAGCGGCCGTCTCTGCGCGCCCTTGGCGCCGGGGTCGCCCTTTACAACGCGCTGGCACTGTGGCGGCCGCCCGCGGCCAGTCGTTGTGTCGCCGGCAGCGATCTTTATTCGCTGCTACCCCTGCTGCGCACGGCCGGCCTGCAGGGCGCACAGGTCTACACCGACTGCCAGACCGACGACGCACGCCTGGTGCTCGAAAACATTCTCGACGCCGAGGATTGCGGCGCCACGGTGGCGTCATACGTCGACATCGCCGCACCGCCACCCGACTCGAAAGATCGATGGCGCCGCGCCCAGGCACGGGATCGCGCATCGGGCGCCACCTTCAACATCGAGGCCCACGTTATCGTGAACGCCACGGGGCCTTTCTCCGATGCCATTTCGGGCGGTCCCCCCGCGCTGCGGCCGACGCTGGGTGTGCACCTGGTGCTGGACGCTGACCGGCTGCCCACGGGCGGCCGCGCGGTGGTGTTGCGCTCACCCCGCGATGGGCGCCTGTTCTTCGCCCTGCCCGCGGCAAGCCGTACGATCGTCGGGACCACCGACACCGACTGGAACGGCTCGTCGCCAGGCCACCCGCCCCGCCCCGACGACGAGATAGCCGCGCGCCCCCACGATGTCGACTACCTGATTGAGGCCGCCAACCACGCCTTTCCCGCCGCGCGCGTCGGCGCCGACGACGTCATCTCGACCTTCGCTGGCCTGCGACCCCTTATCGCCAGTCCCGATCCCACCCCTTCGGCCACCCCGCGTGAACACGAGATCTGGCTCGACCGGCGTGGCTTTGTGACCGTGGCGGGCGGCAAGTTGACGACCTACCGGCGCATGGCCGAAGAAGCGGTCGACCGCCTGATTGAGGTTCTGCGTGATCGCGGCTTCGACCGCACCGTGCAGCGCTGCCAGACCCGCGACCGCCCTCTGCCCGGCGGCGCCGCCCCTGGGCCCCTGGCCACGCACGAGCTTGCGAGCGACGTGCGCGAGCACCTCGTGGCGACCTATGGCGGTCGCGCGGCCCAGGTGCTGGCCCTGGCCGGCGGGTCGCCGACGCTGGCGGACCGCATCGACGCCGACCTGCCCTATCTCCGCGCCGAGATCGTCTTTGCTGCGCGGCACGATCACGCCTGTGAAGTGGAAGACGCGCTTCGCCGGAGGATACCGATATTCCGCGACATGCACGACCAGGGGCTATCGATCGCCAGCGACGCAGGCGCGATCCTTGCCCAGGAATTCGGCTGGTCCGGCGCCCGGCAAGAACGCAGCGTGGCCGCCTATCGCAGTGCCGTCGAAGCTTCGCGCCGGTGGCGCTCGCAACGCTAAGATTCGTCCGCGCGCGCGACCGGCAGTCCAACGGTAAAGGTCGCGCCCCCCGACGGGCGGTTCCGTGCCGCAATCCGGCCGTCATGCTCGCGCACGATGGCGTACGTCACCGCCAGGCCCAGCCCCGTGCCCTTGCCTTCTTCCTTCGTCGTGAAAAACGGATCGAAGATTTTCGCCATATGCGCCTCCTCGATGCCACCGCCGGTATCCGCAACCTCCAGCTCGACCCAGCCATCGCGCATCACGGTGCTAACACTGATCTTGCCGCGGCTGTGGCCACGAACGCCGGTGATGCTGTCGAAGGCGTTCGACAACAAATTGACCAGCACCTGTTCCAGCTGATTGGCGTTGCCCATGACAGGCGGCAGGTTCTCGCCCAGTTGACAGGCAAGTTCGACGTCGCGGACCGCGTACTTGTAGTTCGCGAACTGCAAAGCCTCGCGCACGATCTCGTTCATTGACAGCAATCGGCGCTGGACCTGCGGGCTTTGCCGCGAAAAGCGCAACAACGATTCCACGATCGCCTTGCAGCGCAGGGCGCTTTTCTCGATCTCGGCCAGGTACTCCTTGCGCTCGTCGGGCGTGACGTCTTCTCTGACCAGGATTTGCGCAAAGGCCAGAATGCCGCCCAGCGGGTTGTTGATCTCGTGCGCGACGCCGCCCGCCAGGCGCCCGATGGCCGCCAGCTTCTCGGCGTTGGACAGCTGCCGGGTCATCTCGCGCTCCTCGGTGACGTCGTGGTAGCTGCACACGGTCAACGCGGTCGCTTCATCTTCCAGCGGGTAGGCGCGCATGCGGTACACGCGTCCTTTCGTCGATCGCAGCTCGCCTTCGTGAACGGTGCCCTTCGCTTTCGCCTGCGCCACGGGGCAGCCCTGACAGGGCGCCGTCGCCGCGTCTCGCGGAAAGGCCTGCGCGGATTCCGCCCGGACCTCGTGGCACCTGCGCCCGACCACGCGCTGAATCGCGACGCCCAGTGCATCCGCCAGCGCAAGGTTGGCCCGCCGGATGACGTAGTCGGGATCGATGATCATCAGGGGCTCGGAGATGGCATCGAAGGTCCGCTCCCACTGGCGTTTGGCCACCGAGACCAGCACGACGGTCCGGTCGTCCATTTTCTCCGGGGATTCGTGCGTCATGCTCCGCACCTAATCCTCACCGGTAAAGCGACACCGCGAGGTTGGGCGGGGCCAGTATAAGGCATATGGCCCGCTTTGACTCGGCTCGGGCGCACGCAGCCCGCAGGCAGCAGCGGTGCGAAACGACCTATGCACCGCCGTTTCCCGCTGTTTTTCAGGGCACTGGTGAAAATCTGTCACGTTCGCGACGGTGGCGCTGGATGGAGAGCGAAGGCCCTCCGTGGCGCAATGTGCGTAAATCCCTTCGCAGTTTGCCGGACCTACATTTCCATATGGTCTAATATTTTCAATATCTTACACAATATTGTCGCTGGCACGGGGCATGCTAGAGATGGCCGCGACCTTCTGGGAGGAGGGTTCCAATATGTCTCAAGCACTAGCAGCCCGCCCATCGTCGGCACCGACACCGAACAAGGAAAGGGCCCTTAGGATCCTTTCGCGCTCTCTTTACAGGGAGCTTCGGCAGAACGGGTACGAACCGAAGCAGATTGTGGCACTTGCAACCGAATTGATTAGCCAGGTGACCTCCGACATCAAGGACGACGCCCGGCTCGACTAGAATTAGTTTTGTGTTTTTCCTTGGGGGGCTGATGGCCCCCCTTGGCTTTTCTGGCGCCGACGCAACAGTGCGCCGCCCGCGAGGCCGGCTGTTTTCCGCGCAGGTCACTGGAACCCCGTGACGCTTCCGTGTAAAACACCGACCTCCATGGCCATCAAGAGCATTACGGACCTCGACCTTCAGGGGCGCCGCGTATTCATCCGGGTCGATTTCAATGTCCCGCTGACGCCCGCCCGGGGCGTCGCCGACGCAACCCGCATTCGCGAAAGCCTGCCCACCATCAAGTACGCAATCGAGCGCGGCGCGCGCGTGATTCTGGCCTCGCACCTCGGCCGCCCCAAGGGCAAGCCGAACCCCGAGTATTCGCTGATGCCGGTCGCCGCCTACCTGGCCGAGGCCCTCGGTCGCGAAGTGGTTCTGGCCGACGAGCCGGTCGGCGACGGCGCCAAGAAGGTGGTCGCCGACCTGCGCGAGGGCGGCGTGGCCCTGCTCGAGAACCTGCGTTTTTCGCCCGGCGAAGAAGCGAACGACGAACAGTTCGCACGGGCGCTGGCCAGCTACGCCGATGTTTATGTGAACGACGCCTTCGGCACCGCGCACCGCGCACACGCCTCGACCGTCGGGATGATCAAGTTCGTGTCGGCCAAGGGCGCCGGCCTTTTGATGGAGCGCGAGGTGAAGTTCCTCAGTCGCCTGCTGGGCGAGGTCGAACGTCCCTTCGTGGCGATCATTGGAGGCGCCAAGGTTTCGGACAAGATCGAGGTCCTCGAAAACCTGCTGGGGCGGGTCAACGCCCTGCTGATTGGCGGCGCGATGGCCAACACCTTCCTCAAGGCCAAGGGCGGTCAACTGGGCCGCTCGCTGCTGGAGGACGACAAGCTGGCCCTGGCGCGCGCCTTCCTGCGCAAGGCAGAGGACCGCGGCATCGAGGTGGTCCTTCCGCGCGACGTCGTTGCGGCCGCCGGCATCAAGGCGGAGTCGGGCAAGGTCGTCTCCGCGATGAACGTGCCTGAAGATTTGGCGGCGCTGGACATCGGTCCCGAGACCGCGCGCTCGTTCGCGGACGTCATCGCCAAGGCCAAGACCATTTTCTGGAACGGGCCCATGGGCATCTTCGAGATCCCCGCCTTCGCCGAGGGCAGCACCGCGATCGCCAAGGCCATGGCCGAGGCCACGGGCAAGGGTGCGATCACCATCGTGGGCGGCGGCGACAGTCTGGCGGTTCTGGCCAAGACCGGCCTGGCCGGCAAGATGAGCCATTGCTCGACGGGCGGAGGCGCCAGCCTGGAGCTTCTCGAGGGCAAGGTCCTGCCCGGCTTGGCCGCGCTGGCGTCCTAGCACGGGAAAAGGTATAATCGAGTCAACATGTACCATCTTTTTCTGACGATCCACATCGTCGCCTGCCTGTTCATGATCCTATTTGTGCTTCTGCAGACCGGCCGCGGCGCCGGCCTGTCGATGTTCGGCGGGGGGGGAGACTCCCTGATCAACACGCCCAGCGGCTCGAGCTTCATGAAGAAGTTCACCGCCGGCCTAGCCGCGACCTTCGCGCTGACGTCTCTTTTCTTGACGCTTCTCTCCGACCGCACCGGCATGTCGAG
>JANXXE010000036.1 GCA_025350815.1 Myxococcales bacterium
CCCGGACACCACTTCCGCGAACGATAACGCCGCTGGTGCGGTCGCGTGCCGCGCTCGCCTCGGCGGACTGCTCAACTTCTACCACCGGGTGGCGGCGTGATGGCCCGCGATGGGTTTCCCGAGCTATGTGTATACTCGCCGTACTAAAGATGTAAGGCAGTTTATATAATCTATTTTATCGGACAAAGGGCCTGGGGCAGACCGGCCCTTCTTTGTCCTAGCCCCGATGCCACATCGGCCGTACGCTGGCGACGTCTCCCGACATTCGAGCGCCAACACCGAATCGCGGCCGCGCAGTCGACCGCAAAGGAGCAGGGGCATGATCACAAGAACATCCTCGAGAATGAGCCTGGCGGGATTTCTGGTGCTGTCGGCGTTGCCGCTCGGATGCGGCAGCTCGGGCGCGGGTAACAATCCCGAGGGCGCAGGGGCGACCTCCGGTAGTGCCGGTGGCGGCGGATCTGGAATGAGCGGCGGGGCTGGGACTGGTGGGAGCGGCGGGGCTGCCATGACGGGCGGCAGTGGTGGTGGCATGACCAGCGGCACGGGCGGCGGCGGTGCCGGCAGCGGCGGGACAGGTGGCAGCGGGGGCTCGATGACCACCGGCGGGAGCGACGCCGGATCAGGGATGATGAGCGGCAAAGTCGACGCCGGCGGAAGCGCGGACGGCGGTTCCGATATGGGCGGAGCGCCCGCCCCGATGGGAGGTTTCAGCATCGTGGGTCTTGTCAACGCGACCACGCCACTCAAGCCCTTCGTCAACGGCATCTGGATTGGAAAGCCCGGATATCCCCCGGAGGCAGCGGCGGGACCGGTGGTTTACCTCTTCACGGCAAAGCCTGACGGCTCATCCGTGACGTGCGCAGATATCTCCAAGAAGACTGTCTGGACCACGAGCATCCCGATGGGTGTGCAGATTTTCGAGCTGATCATCGGGACCCACAATCCGGGCACGAAGCTGCCGTGGTCCTTTTACTCCGGTGTGAACAAGGTCGAGGTCCAGTTCGCCCTGGGCGGAGTGGCGGGTGAGACCACCGCGACCGGCGGATCGGTGACCCTCCTGAACTACAAAACGAATATGTACGTCGACGGAACCATCGACGTGACGCTCCCGAGCGGCAAGGCCGCCGGCGCCTGGCGCGCTGAATGGTGTCCGAACGGCCTGGAGTTCTAGCGCCCCGCGCCTAGCCGTTCGAGGCGGCCGTCGAGCGCGCTTTCCCCCGAGGGCGGCCCACGCCTTTTTCGCCAGACGCTCCAGGCGCTCCTCGGCGAACGCGGAGTTGCCAACTCCAATCGCGCCCGAAACCGTTGTGAGTACTGTGGCATTTCCCACTTGGAGAGGCGCCTCGCGCGGCTCCTTTTCGTTCTGGGACGGGTTCACACCACTTGCACCGCATCCTATAGGGGCATTAGTAATACCTCTATAGAAACATATCGGCAAGTACTAGTTGCCGTATAGATACTTAAAGGGTAGTATATATGCCTATTAGATACCATATCGGCAACCATGAAGCCAACCGACTTTTTCGTGCATAACCCGGTATTTCGCTTCGAGGAATTCCGGGAGGCCCACCAGGCCGGGGGGCACCGCAGTCCGCAGACCACCGCATCGGTCCTCAAGCAGCATGTGGCGGCGGGGAACCTTCTCAACGTGCGCCGGGGTCTATATGCGCGGGTGCCCGATGGCGCGACGGCGGCGACGTTCCGGGTTGATCCCTACCTTCTGGCGAGCCGCCTCTCCGAGGACGCGGTGATCGCCTACCACAGCGCCCTGCAGCTTCTCGGAAGATCGCATTCGCAGTCGCAGCGGCTGACGTATCTCAGCCGGCGCCGAGCGAAGCCATTCGTGTTTCAGGACACCGAATTCGTCTCCGTACTGGTGCCGGCGTCCCTGCGCACCCTGCCCGATCTCGGCGGCGGCGTGCGGGACGAGCACCGCCAGGGGCTCACCCTTCGAGTCACTGGCTACGAGCGGACCATGGTCGACGTGCTCGACGTGCCGGAGCACGGTGGCGGCTGGGAAGAGATCTGGCGTTCACTCGAAGCGATCGAGTTCGTCGATCTCGACTTCGTCGTTGCGTACGCGTTGCGCTTGAAGTCGGCCCTCACGGTCGCGCGCGTGGGCTTCTACCTCGAACAGCACAAGGACGAACTGCTGGTGGAGGCGCGGCACCTCGAAGCCCTGCGCGCGCGCGCGCCGGCGCAACCCCGATACTTCGAGCGACGGCATCGCAAGGGCGGCAAACTGCTTCCGCGCTGGAACCTGATCGTTCCGGAGCAGGTGCTCGCACGCGCGTGGGCAGAGATCGCATGAAGTTCGGCGCTGAAGAAATTCAGAAGAATGCAGCAGCGCTCGGCTTTCGCCCGGACTCACTGGAGAAGGTGTTTCGTCTTCTCGGCCTTCTGGAGACGCTGCGCTCGAATGCCTTCCTTCGTCCGCGGGTCGCGCTCAAAGGCGGAACCGCGCTCAACCTGTTTCTCTTCGACGTGCCCCGGCTGTCCGTGGACATCGACCTCAACTACGTCGGCTCGGGGGATCGCGCCATCATGCTGGCGGACAAGCCAAAGGTGGAACAGGCCATTGCCGCGGTCTGCTCCCGAGAGGGACTGACCGTGAAACGCGTTCCTGGCGAACACGCGGGGGGCAAGTGGCGCCTGTCATACACGAACACCGCGGGCTCGTCAGACAAACTCGAAATCGATCTGAACTTCATGCTGCGCGTCCCTCTGTGGCCCGTGACCACGCTGGATTCCAAGACGCTTGGTCCGGCGGTGGCAAAGGGGATCGCAGTCATGGATCGGCACGAGCTGGCTGCGGGAAAGCTGGCCGCCCTGTGTTCACGGAACGCCAGCCGCGACACCTTCGACGCCCGCGAGATCCTCCGTCGCACTGACCTCGAACCCAGCAAGCTGCGCCTCGCCTTCGTGGTCTATGGCGGTCTCAATCGCAAGGACTGGCGGACCGTGCGCATCGAAGATGTTGCCGCCGACGCACATGAGCTCAAGCGAGACCTGGTGCCCATGCTGCGCTCCGAAGTCCGCCCGAAGGAGTCCGAGATCGCGTCATGGGCAGCCGGCCTCATTCGTGAAACGCGCGAGCTTCTGGCCGTCGTCCTGCCCCTCGAAGAGCACGAGATTGAGTTCCTCGCCCGGCTCAACGACGTGGGGGATGTCGTCCCCGAAATCCTCACTGCAGATCCGGCGATGCAAACGATCATCCGTAACCAGCCAGGCCTCAAGTGGAAGGCGCTCAACGTGAAGAAGCACCTCGGCATCGCCGTTGACGAGGTGCTTGGGGTGGGACGACCTACTTCAGCGTCGTGAGGGTGATGTCCTTGTACTGAACCTTCATGGGTTCAGGCACGACGGGCACGGACAACACGCCGGCCAGGTGGGCTTTGCCCTTTTCGTGGTCTTCGAGATCGGCGGTGACAACGCCGTTGACTCGCAGGACCATGTGCGCGCCCGAGGCGGTGATGCGGTACTCGTTCCACTTCGCGAGGTCGAAAGCGGGAAGAAGCTGCTGAAGGGTCGCGAAGCGCGTGATGGTGCGTTTGCCGGCCTCGTCGATGACGACTTTCTCGCCGCGACCCGCAAGCGAACTTCGCGTTCCATATTCGTCCCAGATGCCGCCCCAGATCTTGCCGGCGCCGACGTCCGCCTGGTAGCCGTGCACCAGACCTTGTTCATGCACTTCGCTGCGGAACTGCATGCCGGAATTCGCCTTGGCGCCGGACATGCGGACCTTGAAGGTCAGTTCGAAGTTCGCGGGCAGGCCGCCTTGCCACACGATGAATTGATTTCGTGGCGGAAGATGCTGGGCGGTGACGGTGCCGGTAATGGCGCCGTCCTCGACGGAAAAGTAACTCATATCCGGCGCCCTCCAACCGGCCAGGGTCTTGCCGTCAAAAAGCGACACGGGCGCCTCGCCGGCGCGTGGCGATGCAGCGATCAGTAACAATGAGGCCAGTGTGAACAGCGTCGTGCGCATGGGTGCCAGATTATTACTGGCCGCAGGTGACGTCCAGGCACTGCCGCCTGGGCCGTCTGCGCACGACGCTGGGTCGTGGGTTACTTACCCTGTAACTCCTTGGCCCGAAGGGTGTGGAACTCGGCCGCCTTGTCGGCATCGCCCGCCACTTTCTCTGCGTCCTTGGACAGGGCCTGGCAATGCTTCTGCATTTTGGTGTTCCAGGGGTTCTTGCTGCCGCTCTTGGCGTCCGGATGGGCCTTTGCGTAGGCCTCGGCCATCTGCTTGTGATCTTCGGCGACCTTGCGAAATTGCGCCGCCTGATCCTTGTATGACTTCGCAAGGGCTTCGTGGTCGGCGGCCGTTTGGGGCATCTTGGCCTCGTCCGCGAACGCAGGGATCGCGGCGGCGGCGAAGGCCGCGAAGGTCAGGGTGGCGACGGTCGTGCGGATTGTCTTGATGAGCATGGTCCGATCTCCTGTGGCTTGTGTGTCGTTACGGATACCGATGCCGCACGATGCACGCGGCGTTCCAGTTGGCTCGGCACTGGAATAGGCGCGCACGCCGAGTAGGGGGCGCAAAGTCTGCGGCGCCTTCCGCCGCGCACGCAGTGTTTGCGTCAAGGCTGGGACATAGACAGCCCTCGCACGCAGCGCGCGTTGTTGGCATCACTCTGGCATCAGAGCGTTCCATGCGAGAAGCGGAGTTCTTGGCGTTGGTGGCAAAAGCCTACGCGCCTCGGACGGACGCCGCCGCAGCGGAGATCGTACCGGCGCTGTTTCGTGTTCTTGGCAAGCACCGAAGGTAACGGGGTCGCGGCACGAAGCGGATCTGTGAGAGTCGAGAATTCACAAAACATCTGGAAGGGAAGCCCTATGCATCACGCAGTCGTCTGGATTGATCACAAGGAAGCACGCATTTTTGAGGTCGACGCCGCACAGGTGGGGGGCGCGGTCGTCAAAGCAGCCGGTCCGCACATTCATCGCCATCCAGTCGACCAGGAGGTGCGTGTCCGAAATCATCCTGACGATGAGCCGCGCTTTTTTCGGGAGGTGGCGCGGGCACTGAGCGCAGATGCGCAGGTCCTGGTGGTGGGCCCATCGACGACGAAGATGCATTTCCTGCGGTACGCGCATCAGCACGACCGGGACCTTGATGGGCGTATCGTCGGTGTCGAGACTGCGGACCACCCCACGGGCCCGCAGCTTGTCGCGCACCTGCGGAACTATTTCCACGAAGCGACGCCCAGGCGCGGTGTGGTGACCCGCTAGAGCGCTGGCACGGCCGGTGCACGATCCGGGGCAGTGGACCACTATCAGCGTCAAAGCATTTCTATAGACGCCACCGTCGCCGACGTGATGTCGTTTGTCCCCCTCAAGGTGCCTGCCTATCGCCAGATCACGGACGCCCGCTGCGAGATGGAGATCGCCAATCTGAGGCACCTGCCCGTGGTCGACGGTGACGGACTGCTGATCGGGATCATCTCGGATCGGGACATCTGGCGGGGGCTGGCCGGCGGCGCGCACCCGTCGGATCCTGTCGAAACCATCATGACCCGCAGGGTGGCGGCGGTGACACCCGGAACGACAATCCTGGACGCGCTGGATATCATGCTGGAACGGAAGATCGGCGCGCTGCCGGTAGAAGGCACAGGAGAGCAGGTGGTCGGGATCGTGACCGAGACGGATCTGTTGGT
This sequence comes from Myxococcales bacterium, assembly GCA_025350815.1. Taxonomy (GTDB): domain Bacteria; phylum Myxococcota_A; class Polyangia; order Fen-1088; family Fen-1088; genus JANXXE01. Next base: position 5,667 of record JANXXE010000036.1, read on the forward strand.
CTTGCTGCGCGCCCTGATCGCCGGCAGCCCACCGCCGCGGTTGGTAGCAGAAATCTAGCGGCCGGCGCGGTAGGTGGCGTGGCACTGCACGCAGGTCTCGGACAGGGCCCCATAGGCATTGGCGACGCCCAGCGCGTCGGTTCGGCGGGCGGCATCGGCCAGGATCCCTGCCTGTCGCTTGAGTGCGTCTTGCAGGTCGAAGAACTTCGCCGGCAATAGTGAGTTGAGTTCGGTGGCGTCACCCGTCAGCGGGCGGGCGAGGTTTGCATCCCCCGCGATCGCCTGGGCGCGCGTCTGGATCTCGTCGTACTCCAGGACCATGATGGCCGACATCAGGGCGCCCATGTCCTGCGTATGCGACACCATACGGGCGCGCAGGATTTCACGCGCCACACCGGGCAGCGATTCGGGGGGGGCCAGTCGCTTGGGCGGCGTCAGGGCGGCGGCCAGTTGCTTCTGCTGGGGCGGCTCGCTCGTGCGGGCGGAACTTGCACAGGCGGCGGGGAAGACGGTGACGAAGGCGACGAATGCGACGAAGGTCAAGGCGTAGACAGACATGGGCTGCACTGTAGCAAGTTATGTACCCGGGTCAGTCACTACGCGTGCAAGACAGCCGGGCGGCACGCTTTCACGCGGGCCACCAGCTTCGGCAGTGGCGCCTCGGCGTCGAGAACCAGGCGTTCGTCGGGAGGCAGCTCGGTAGGGGGACGAAATGCCTGCAGAAGGTCCGTCAGGTGCTGCTCCCGGGCGTCGGATTCCGTAACCTGGGACGCACGGCGAGCCAGGCGACCGCGCAGCGTTTTCTCGTTGGCACAAAGTTCGACCAGCAGGAACGGTCTGTTGTTCGCGCGAGCCAGATCTCGGGCCACAGCCCGTAGCCCGGGATCGGAAAAGGTCGCATCCAGAATCACGCCCCGCCCGGAATCGAGGACACACTGGGCCCGCCGCGCCAGCTCTGCGTACGTTCTGCGCGTCTGTTCCGGGGTGTACAGGGATGTCGGCGCAGGCTCGGTCGGGCGCAGTCCCGCCAAGCCCTTTCGGGTGGCGTCCGAAGAAATCGCTGGATGGCGCAGCTCCAGGCTCAGCGCCTCGCTGAGGGCGGACTTGCCCGCTGCAATTGGCCCACTGACGGCGATCACAGGGGACGTGGTGGGGCGGGCCTTTGTGTACGACAGCGCCAGGCGAATTAGTCGCGAAGCCTCGCGCGCCTTGCGGCGGGATTTGTCCGCCGGCGTCGATGGATCAGCGGCCACGAAGCAGGCCACCTTCGCGCGGATCCACGCCCGGTACGAACTGTAGAGGTCAACAAGAGGAAAGAACTCGTAGTCGTTGGTCGCCCGCGCGAATTGCGACAGGAAGAACGCCGCCAGCTCTGGTCGTCCGATGGCGTCGAGTTCCATCGACAGAAATGCGATATCCAGCGCCACGTCGCCGCAGCGAAAGCGCCGATTGAATTCTATGGGGTCGATGACCAGCGAGCGGCCTTCGAGGTACGCGGGGAAGTAGACGTGTTCCAGACGCAGATCACCGTGACCCTCGCGGATGCGCCCGCTGGTCTGGCGCTCGCGCAGCCTGGCCTCGTCGGCAAAGACGCATCCTTCCTGCCAGTGATACAGCGTCGCCACAGATGCGCCGTCGACATAGCGATCAAGATAGGGCTGCGTCTGTAGCCAGTTCTCGGCGATGTTCGCGCTTAGCAGTGCCGGCGCGCCAAGACCGGGCGTCTTGGGTGCGCCCGCGTAGAAATCGGCAAGCTGGGCCGCGAGACTGCGAAGGTGCTGCGGCAGCAGATCGTTGCGTGCAAGCAAGGCGGGCGCGCTATCCTGGTCTGAAAGGCGGCGCATGTGGACGGCGTGGTCGACGACCTCGCCTGGTCCCACGAAGGAATGACCGTCGGCCCCGAGATAGACCGGCGCGACACCCAGGTAAACGCCCGGGGCCAGGCGCGCACCCAGTCGGACCTCGGCTTCGCAGCTTTGCCTGCGCTTCTCGGCGTCGGAGAAATCGAGGAAGCCGTAGTTCACGGGACGCTTCACCTTCCAGACTTCGGTGTCGCCAAGGAACACCCACGAGGCGTGCGTGCCCTTGACCGAGATCGAATCGGGTGGGGTGGGGTAGGCGCCTCGGCGCGCAAGATCGGTGACGATATCTGGGTGCGGGGGCTGCAATTCGCTCCGACAAGGCAGCAAGCGCCGCGCCAGCCCAGAGTCGCCGCGCGACGAGTTGGATCTTGCGAGCGTCGGCAAGGAAACGAAAAAATCGCGCGCATTCTGCTTGGTCATGGCAAGGCTTGCGCGATGCGGGCCGCCCGATACGGCTGTGTCAGCCCCGGACGGCGGCCCGCCAATTGCTGTGTTGCCGGGTCGAAAGGATCCTGCGATGCAATTCATGATGTTCAGCGCACTTGTCAGTTCCTGGTTGGTATGCACGCCGATGTTGTGGGCCCATCAACCCGCCAAGGCCGCGCTCGCTGCTGCGGTCGGCCTGGTGGCCATGTTTCTGTCGCCACTGGGGGTGTGGTGGACACCGGCGCGCAAGATCGTCGGTGCCAGCGGCGCTGTTCTTGCCTTGTCGAATTTCGTATTCTTCGACGGAATGGCAACGCTGGTAAATGACTCCGTGGTCGGCGTGTCGCTGCTGTTGGCGGGCTTCAGCCCCAAGATCAAAGTGATCGCCGCGCATGGTCGCGATGTACCTGGCACGACGACTTACGCAGCCTAGATTCTGCCTGCTGCCCTTGGTCGTGCTGGGCACAGTGTCGACCGCCCGCGCGACGGTGGAGTACGAGGAATCGCCGATTCACTACAGCACCGCGCCGGTCGACGATCCCGTCGACGGACTGCAGCGACGCGTGGCGCGCGGCGAGGTTCAGCTTGCGTATGACGGCGCGCACGGCTACCTGGCGTCAGTGCTGCGGGCCCTCGACGTGCCCGTCTCGTCGCAGGTGCTGGTGTTCTCGAAGACCAGTTTACAGCGCGACATCATTTCGCCCCGGTCGCCGCGCGCGCTGTATTTCAACGACGAAGTCTACGTGGGCTGGGTGCCGGGCGGTGAGGTCGTGGAGATCGCTTCGGTGGACGGGCGCCTGGGTTCCATTTTCTATGTGTTGCGGCAGCAGCGGGTTGATCAACCGCGTTTTGCCCGCGCGCACGAATGCTTGCAATGCCATGATTCCGCGTCGATGACGGGTGGGGTGCCGGGTTTGATGATGCGCTCGGTTTTCCCCGACGGTGGCGGGCAGCCGGTGTTGACGGCGGGGACGTTCGTGACGGACCAAACCAGCCCCATGGGCGAGCGCTGGGGTGGCTGGTATGTGACTGGCAAACACGGACGCATGCGGCATATGGGAAACGTCACTGTGCGTTCCGAGGAGGATGCGGTGAATCTGGACCGCGAGGCGGGAGCCAACGTTACCAATCTGCGCGGCCGCATCGATGAATCGCGCTACCTGGGCGGCGGGCACAGTGATCTGGTGGCCTTGTTGGTCATGGAACACCAGACGCAAATGCACAACCTCATCACGCGGGCGGCGTACGCCACGCGTTTTGCCCTACGTGACGAGGCGGCCATCAACCAGGCGTTGGGCCTTGAGGTGACGACGCGGCGGCCGAGCACGGACAGTCGGATCAAGGCCGTCGCCGAACCCCTACTTGCGTACCTGCTGTTTTCAGGCGAGACGCCGCTGCGCGATCCCGTTGTCGGGACGTCAACGTTCGCGCAGGATTACGCCGCGCGGGGCCCCCGCGATGGACAGGGCCGATCGCTGCGCGACCTGGACCTGCGGCGTCGCTTGTTGCGGTACCCGTGCAGCCCGCTTATCTACTCGCGGGCCTTTGACGATCTGCCCGAAGCGACGCGGGATTACGTGTACCGGCGCCTGTGGGAGATCCTGATTGGAAAGGACGGAACCGCCGTTTTTGCGCACCTGTCGCGATCGGACCGGCAAGCCATCCGCGAGATCCTGGTCGCTACCAAACGCGGCCTGCCGTCGTACTGGCGTCAGCCTCCGCATTAGGGGAAGTGGGCCGTCGGCGGGATTTCCCGCAAGTCTTGCGGGCTGTGGCGGAATTTCCGCAGGGGATGCGCCCGTGGGCGCTGGTCGATCGATGCGCGTAGCAGGCATCGGAGGGAACAGGGCTTGCAGTTGGTGGCCTTGATGCGAAACGCAGTCGCGTACACCTT
>JANXXE010000037.1 GCA_025350815.1 Myxococcales bacterium
GCGGGAACCCGCAGGCGAGCGACGCACGATTCTTGGCCTCACCGCGCTGGTCGTGGTTGTGACGACGCTAGTCGTGCGGCGGCGACGCAATCGCGGCCAGTGAGGCCTTCATGTGGAAGGCCAGCTGGGCCTCGCTGTAGCGGTGCGACGGGCCGCGCACGCAGTGAAGGCGAGCTGAACACGACAGGCGGCATTCCGCGGCAGCGAGGCGATGAGCAACACAAAGTTGCAATCGAAAACCGTGCACCTGTACCGCCTGCGCGGGGCAGACGCTGACACACGGGGCATCGCAACCCTCACAGCCCGCGCCCGACAGCGGCTTTGCCTTCCAGGGCGCAGCGAGGACTATCAAAGCCCGGTAAGCCCACCAGGGACCGAACACCGGATGAATCTGCAAGCCGAAAGGCCCGGGCGGGCCCAGACCTGCCGCCTCACCAATACGCGCGAACGGCAGAAGGGGACGCATCGCCATGAACGGAAAGATCGTCCGGTGGGCGATGCCGGTGTCCACGAAGGCGTCCCGCACGACGGCCGTCACGACGCCGGTCGTAAACGCGTCCAGCGGATCAGGGTGATGGCTCGACCGGGCGTCGCAGAAACGCTGGAAGAAGTCCCGGCCACCGTCGGCGATCAGGACGGCAGACAGCGCGCCCGGCAACAAGGCGTCCAGGCGAACCGGCACCGACCTCAGATCGAGATCGGCCTGCGACACGGGCAGAACCACGTGCAGCCCCTCGCGCGCCAATGCCGCGGTTAGACCAGCGACGGGCGGCGTGTCGTTGTCCCCCGCAGCCCGCACGGTCCGACCAGCTAACGCAGGAAGACCGGGTACGGAACGTTCAAACCGTCTGACGGGGGGAACTTCGCAGTCTTCACGGCGGCTTCGACGCAGGTGCCGCTGGGCGTGCCGGCAAACTTGCCCGACACCGTGGCCGAGCTGACCTTGCCGCTCTTGCCGATACTCAGGTTCACGGTGGCGACGCCCGGAACCTTGTATTGGTTGAAGCATTCCTTGATCTTGGGCATCACGGACATCATGCCCTTGACCAGTTCCTCTTTCTCAAGCGCCTTGGAGGCGGCCGGCTTCTTTGCGGAATCGTCGTCCTCGACGGACCGCGCCTTGGCCGCAGGCCGCGGCTTCGAACCGAGCGCCGACTGCAAGAGATCGTCAATCGAGCCCTTCGCCGGTCCCTTGTCGGCGGGCTCTGGTGCCGCTTTTTCGACAGCACGAGGCGTTTCGGCGACCGCAACGGAGGCGGCCTTCTCGGCGTTCGCGCTATCGGAACGGGACGCGCCCTTCTTGCCTTTGCCGTGACGGCCCGGGCGCTCGCGCTTTCCGCTGGCCGCAACGGGAGCCTCTGCGGCGGGGGCCTCGGCAGGCTTCGCGGCAGCGGCGGGTGGCTCGGTCGCTTTCGCAGGCTCGGCCACAACTGGTGCGGCGGCAAGTCCGCCGGCAAGTCCGGCGGCAGGCGCCGGCGGAGGCACGGCAAGCTCGGCCGAAGGCGCCGCAGCGTGCTCTTGCACGATAACCGGGGGCGCCTGGTTCAGCATTTTGTAGATGATCACCGACATGCCGCAGATGATCAGCAAAAGGGCCCCGAGGCCCAGGTACACCATGGTCGACGGGCGGCTGGATGCATTGAGGGGCAGCAGCACCGGCGCCACGGGAGAAAACTGGGGCGCGCCGAAGTTCGGCAGATCCTGCGAGGGCCGCAGCTCACCGGGACTGGACACCCCCATGGTGACCGCCGCCATTGCGCGAATGTCGATAAGGCCAGAGCCCTCCTGCGTGCCGCCGGCGGAGCCTGCCGGGCGAGACGGGGCGAACGCGGACGAGCCGTGCGGGGCCGCCAGCGATTCCAGATTCGAGAGCGAAAACAGAACGGAATTCTCGTGCCGCTGGCCGGTCAAATTGTCGGGTCTCCCGACGGCCGCCGGCGAGGCGTGGCCGTTGCCACCGCGGGAGGGTTCGTGGCTGATGGGGGTGGGCGATGGGCCCGACGAGAAGCTGAACGACGAAGCGGGCGACGAAGCGGGCGACGAAGCGCGGGGTGGTTCCGCCGCGGCCGGACTGCTGAACAGGGCGGCGCTGCCCTGGACCGACCCGACGGCCGTCGGTGACGAAAACACGTCGACCTCGGCCGTGCTGTTGGCAAACGCGTCCTCGGCGGTACCCGGCGGGTAGACCGACGTGGGCGGGGGCGCCCCGAAGCCATCACCGCCATCGGGCGCCTCATAGGAGGTCGCGGCACCTGCGCCCGCAAATTCAGGGAGCGACGAAATCTTCAGCCAGTCGGGCAGGCCTTCTTTCCAGATATACGTGTCGCCGGAGATCTCGCGACGCACCAGGCGGGCGCGCACGTCCGATTCGGGCATCGGTCCCACCTGTTCGCCATCGACAACGATGTGCCAGGCCGAGTCGGCGGCGGCGGCTCCTTGGGCCGCAGGCTCGACGGCGACGTCCTCGACGGCAGCGGGCGATTCATCGGCGCCCCGCACGACGATCACATGGCTGCACTTCTTGCAGCGGATCTTGAAAACCTTGCCCCGGACTTTGTCGTCCGAAATCGAATACTTGGCCTGACAGGATTCGCAGACGATCTTCATGGGATCTCCCGGCAGACTACAGGTGGAGCGTCCCTTGAGGCAAGCTGCAGCGCAGGCGAAATGCCGGGTCGCATCTGGGCGGTCATGCTAGACCGCGCCCCCGCCTGCCTGCGCCCCGTCAGCCGGCCGGAAAGGATCCCGCTTGAGAAGGGTTTCCTCCCTACCCGGACCCATCGAGATGAGCGCAAACGGAAGTCCGACCAGCTCGCTGATCCGCGCCACATACCGGCGGGCGGCGGGCGGCAAATCCTCCTCGCGCGAGACGGGGCCCTGGCTGTCCCAGCCAGGCATGTCCTCGTAGATAGGCTCGACGGCGGCCAGATCGTCGGGGTCCAAGGGCAATTCGTCGAGAGTCTGCGTGCCCAGGCGATAGGCGACGCACAACCTGATGGGGTCGAGGCCCGCCAGGACGTCCAGTTTGGTCAACGCCAGCGCGTCGATGCCGGACAGGCGCGTGGCCAGCCGCAACGCCGGAATGTCCAGCCAGCCGCAGCGACGCGGACGCCCCGTGGTCGAGCCGAATTCCGCGCCCACCTCGCGCAGGCGCTGGCCCACGTTGTCGTCGAGTTCCGTCGGGAAGGGTCCGCGGCCCACGCGCGTGGCGTAGGCCTTGACGATACCAAGCACGCTGTCGACGACCGTCGGGCCGACGCCGAGCCCTGCGCAGGCACCACCGGCCGTGGTCGACGACGACGTCACGAAGGGATAGGTGCCGTGATCGATATCCAGCAGCACGCCCTGCGCACCCTCGAACAAGACATTCTTGCCGGCGCGGATCTGTTCGTGAAGGAATCGGGACGCGTCCTTTACGAAGGGCCGCAACTGGTCGCCGATGGCCAGGAAGTCCTTTTCGAGTCTGGCGAGATCAGGCACCGGGGCGCCAAGCCGTTCCAGCGTCGGGGCGACTGATTCCACATCGCGGGTCAGTGCCTTGCGGAAGCGCTCGGGACGCAGAAGATCACCCACGCGAACACCCGTGCGCGCGGCCTTGCTTTCATAGGTCGGACCGATGCCGCGCTTGGTGCTGCCAATTGCTTCGGGGTGCTGCTCGCGCAGACGATCCATGTCCGCGTGATGCGGCATGGTGACGTGGGCACGCCCCGACACCACCAGATCACTGTCGCGGCTCATGAAGCCAGCGCCGCGGAAGGTGCGAATCTCGCTGAGCAGCGTCTGCGGATCGATCACCATGCCCTCGCCCAGCACGCAGGTGACGCCGCTGCGCAGAATCCCCGAGGGGATCAGGTGGGTCACATGCTTCTTGCCACCAACGACGATGGTGTGGCCGGCGTTCGCGCCACCGCCCCAGCGGGCAACGACCTGAACACGCTCGGTGAGAAGGTCGACGACCTTTCCCTTTCCTTCGTCACCCCACTGCGCTCCTACGATCACGACGACAGACATGTTGTTACACCCTCAGGAAACGCGGTCACGGCGGCGCGAATTGGCCGCCCTGGATCTGGGAACACGCACGACTTCTGTGAAATGCCAGCGGCGCGCATAGGCATCGACCTGGCCGTCGGCCAGCTCACCGCAGTCGACCGCAGCGCGGCGGCCTTGTTTGCGCAATTTCTCGGCGACCGCCAGCGCCTGTTCAAGCGGTCCGATGACCAACACGCCGCCGTTGCCATGCTTGCCCGGGGGCAGCGTCGCCAGGGCGCCTGCCGCCCCTTCGGGGGCCAGGGCCTCAAGGGCGCCCGCCGTCGCCTCCACGTCGATGGCAAATCCCACCGCGGGACACGACCGGCCGTAGCGCGCCAAGAGGCCGTCATAGCGACCACCGGCCAGCACGGCGTCGGGGGCGCCGTCGACGTAGCCCTGAAAACGAATGCCCGTGTAGTAGTCCCAGCCGCGCACCTCGCCAAGGTCCACGTGCAGCCGCGCCGGAATCCGACGCAACGACAGCTCGGCGACAACCTGCTGCAAGTTCTTGAGAGCCGCGCGAATTCCCGGCGTCCCGCCCGGCGCGCGCGCAAGGGCGTCCTTCAGTACGGATGGCGGACCCGACAAACTGGGAAGTTCGGCCGCAAAACGCACAAGGGCCTTCGGTCCGCGAGCCTGCCGAAGGATCTCTTCGAGCCCGGCGCGATCACGCTTGGCGATCCGACCGCGCGCCAGGATCTTCGCGTCCTCGGGCAGCCCGAGGGCATCCAGAACCTCACGCGCAAGCCCCAGATGCCCAAGCGCCACGGTCGCATCGCCGAGGCCCACAGCGGCCAGCGCCTCGGCACCGAGGGCAATCACGTCAGCGTCGCCACGCGGTCCTGCAACACCTGCCAGTTCGACGCCCGCCTGGATGATCTCGCGCTGCGAGTGCGCCCGCTGGTCCAGACGCACGACCGTGCCCTCGTAGCACAGACGCAGCGGCCCTGGCTCGTCGCGAAACCGCGTCGCGATGAGGCGGGCTATCTGCGGCGTGATGTCCGGTGGCAGCGCGACCACCTGGCCCGAGCTCGGCTCGACGAAGCGAATCGCCGCGGCCCGTCCCGCCGGGCCCAGGCCCAGCGCCAGGACGTCTTCATACTCGAACGCCGGCGTGATGACGCGCGCGTACCCCCAGCGCTCGAACACGCCCAGAAGGATCTCGGCAATGCCGCGTCGGGCGGCTGCCGCGTCGGGCGCGAAATCGCGCATCCCGGCGGGCAGACGGAGCGTGGGGGGGACGATCATTTGCAACGACCGCGGCAAGGCCTTAGAGGCGATTTACCGCGTTCCGCACCTTGCCGTGCTTCAGAAAGTCGACGAAGACCTCGGCCAGCTCGACCGCGACCTTCTGCTGCGCTTCCTTCGTTGATGCCCCGATGTGCGGCGAAGCGATGACGTTGTCGAGGGCAAGCAGCGGGATCGCACCCGGCGGCTCGGTCTCGAACACGTCGACCGCGGCGCCCGCCAGGTGGCCCGACGTGAGCGCGACCTCTAGATCGGCCTCGTTCACGACGCCACCGCGGGCCGCGTTGATGAGGTATGCGCCCTTCTTCATCTTGCCCAGCGTCTGCGCGCCGAACAGATTCTTCGTGTCGGCGACCAGCGGCAGGTGCAACGTAATGAAGTCCGCCTGCTTCAGCAGATCGTCCAGGCCCACCGCCTGCACGCCGGCCGGCAATGCCGCCCCGGCGGCCAGGTACGGATCGTGTGCCACGACCTTCATCTTCAGGCCCACGGCGCGCTCGGCCACCTGGCGGCCGATGTTGCCCAGGCCAACAACGCCCAGAGTCTTGCCCGTGATCTCCACGCCCATGAACTTCTTCTTCTCCCATTCACCCTTCTTCATGCTGGCCGTGGCCTGCGGGATCTTCCGCGCCAGGGCGAACATCAAGGCTACCGCCAGCTCGCCCGCGGCGATGGCATTGCCCGACGGGGTGTTGATAACCAGCACCTTGCGCCAGGTGGCCGCATTGACGTCGATGTTGTCGACGCCGACGCCGGCACGGCCCACGATCTTCAGGCGCGTGGCGCGCTCGAGAATCGGGTCGGTGACCTTCGTCGCCGAACGCACCGCCAGCCCATCGTACGAGCCGATGATCTCGGCCAGCTGATTCGGCGGCAGGCCGGTGTTGACGTCGACCGACAGGCCGGCGTTGGTCATGATGTCGACGGCGGCGGTCGACAACTCGTCCGCCACCAGCACCCGAATCGGATCCGATGCGGCCATGACTACTGCCCCGCCCCGGCGGCTGCGACGGCCGCCGACACGCTGGTCTGGAAAGCCGCCACACCCGCGCCGCGCTTCACCGGGTAGCCCAGATCAGCCAGCGTCATCTCCAGCGCCCCGAGGGCCAGAATCATATCGAGATCGCTGTAGTAGCCGATATGCGCCAGACGGATGATCTTGCCCTTGAGGTGGTCCTGCCCACCAGCGATGGTGACGCCGTACTTGTTGCGCATGTGTTTGACGATGCCCGAGCCGTCGACGCCCGCCGGCACCTTGATAGCCGTGACCGAGCTAGTCGGGTGCTCGGCGAACAGTTCAAGTCCAAGGCCCACCGCGGCGG